>JAKASW010000375.1 GCA_021818875.1 Bacteroidota bacterium | reverse complement strand
TGGCTTCTGAAAAGGATATATGTCCAACAGATCTTGTCATTCAAGAAATTCAGCATCTCCAACCGAACTCACCCCCGTCCCCTCTCTTTCGAAAAAGAGAGGGGAGAAAGGGGTGAGTTCGACTGGCAAAGCCATCCTCACATCACCACTGCCATAGGCAGTGGGTTTCTGCCGCTAACTAAACACGCCGGCATCCTGCTTACCTCCCTGTACCACTACCGAGAACAACTCTTTTGTCTGATCCATCTTTCCGATTTCGAAACTTATGCTACCAGGCGAGTACATTGCGTCGATTTCAACCGATGTTCCGAAAGTATTTCGCCATCCGGTTGAACAATCTGCTCTCGTGGTCATGAACGTCACCTCTGCACAGGCACGCTATCTGAATTTCGTGGGCTCTGTTGAGCCTGTGAATAGAAAAACGCGGCGTCTTCGGCCTTACCGAGAAGATTACAAATGTAGCCGATCTTCTCCATGGATTCCTGGTCGTTCGGCCTTACCGATAGAATGTCTTTCAATGCGCTCATAGATTCTTCAATTCTCCCCGAAACGAGGTAGATATCCGCGAGGTTTCTCATCGCTTCAATGTTCAACGGGTACGCTTCAATCGATTTCCGGAACAAGGTAATTGCCTTGTCTTTTTCACCTTTCTGGAAGCGGAGCGCACCAAGATCGTTCAAGGCATCGGTGTGGTTGGGATTGATACTGAGGAGTTCCTCGAACTTCATGATCGCCTCATCGAACTTTCCGTTAATGGCCAGTTCGCGCGCACCCTTATAGATGCTCTCTATGGTCTGCTTTTCACCCCCGGTTGTTTCTTTCGGGAGCGCCTGAGACAAGCCTTCAATTTTTGTCCGTGGAGGCAGAGGAATCTCACGACGCAAAGGTATATAAATTGGCGAGGTCTTGGTAATCTGTTTTCCTTCACGCCACCACTCTAAGGGAGTTATTCCCCATTTGTCCTTGAAGATAAGTTCGTTCCGCACTATGAACTCCTTGTACCTCTCGTGTCCGTCCTTGCCAAAACTGACGCTTCCGAAGTGGTGAATGAAGACGTCGCCGGCGATCGCTATTCTATATCCGGCAAGCCTCGACCTCAGACAGTAATCGTCATCCTCGCAATTACCAATCCCGAATGTCGCGTCAAGTCCGCCGACTTTCTCTAAGACTTCTCTCTTAATCAGCATGCACAAGCCTGCGATGCGCGGCGCCTCGTACCATTTCCTGCGATTCTTTCTTCGATATCTTATCGCGAATTCGGGTACTCGGCTTACCCTAGAATAGCCTGGATTTGCTTCGCGCTGAACCCCGCTCACCTTGTTGCTCATCGGTCCTACGATGCCTATGGAAGGGTGGCTGTCGGCGCACTCGATCAGCCCTTTGAGCCAATCGGTGGTGACGATGACATCGTTGTTCAGTAGAACGACATAGTTTCCTTTTGCCATCTCAATGCCCTGATTGCAGCCGGCAGGAAAGCCCAGGTTTTTCTCGTTGAATACCGTGCGGATATCTTTCTGTGCCTTCAGGTATTCGATAGTGCCATCTGTCGACGCATTGTCTATGACGATTAACTCATAGGGAGAGGTGGTGTACCTACGAAGACTATCGATGGTTATTTTCGTGTACTCAAGCTGATTGAATGTGAGGATAATAATTGAAGAAAGGCTCCGGCTGCAAGGGACATCTTCATCTGGCTTTGGCGGTGCCAGTGATCTCGCCTCTGCCAGGACCGCGCTGGATGCTTGATCGGCGACGCCTTCGGAGTTCTCCACCGGTACCGGAGAAAGAGAGAGATTGTCAAGATTGATGCCTTTCTTCGCGAGTACGGCTTTGAAATTAGGTTTCTGTAGAACCATCATGATCTCTTCCGCCAGGCCTCCCCTTTTCGCTTTGAGTGCCAGATCCAAAGCGGAATACATAACCATCACGCCGCTCTCATACTGCTTCATGTCGAAAAGGGATCTTGAAGCGTGAACTAGCTCGACTACTTCGTCGGTGTGTGCCATTGAAGAAGCCTGATTTCGAAATGCGTTCAACCCTAGCCCGAAAAACACAAACGGCTTCAGAGGTGACGGAACAAGATTAAGATAAGGACGAAGCGAGCGCATCATGTTTGCATACAGGTTGGTGGTGTGCACCATGCTGCCGGAAGAGGAACGATACCAGAAAAGTGCTTCGGGTATGACTTCGAGCTTTGCTCCTTTCATAACGGCATTTGCGAAGAATTCCCAGTCCTCGTGGGTTATTCCGTAATCCTCGGTGAACCCACCTACCTCTTCAAATGTCCGTCTTCTTATGAACGCGTTTGCGTCTCCGAAGCAGTTCTTAAATACACCCACCGAAAGCGCCGGGCCGATGTGAAGCCACCGTCGTCTGCCCTGTCCTTCGCCGGGAATTATCTTACCGGAGAAAACTTCGTTGACACACGTAAGTATGTCGGCATTTGTTCTAAGGGCTACCTTTATGAAGGTTGAAATCTCTTGAGGCTTGGCAACATTGTCATCGTCCATGAACATTATGTACTCGCCGTTGGCGTGCCTCGCAGCCTCATTCCGTGCAGCACCAAGATATCTATTTTGTTGCATTATGATCTTCCACCCGAGCTTCTGAAACTTTGGCTCAAGGTCCGCAAGATATCGAAGTGCTTCCGGATTATCGCTTCCGTCGTCGACCAAGACAACCTCAAAATTTGGATAGTCCTGTTTTTCAATTGAGGCCAGGGCATCCGCAACATAGTGTGGCCTGTTGTGATGGACTATGCAGACGCTCACTAACGGCAGAAGACTCGCAGATATGGCACAGTCTCGTTCTTCTCCGCGGGCACCGATGGTATTTTCCGTCAGTGCAGTTGACCACCGCACCCACATCTGTTCAATATCTTTTCGATCTGCGACAGCCTGATGACTCGTGACCTCGCCGCCAAGGATATGTGCAATTTTCGAGCTAATGCTATCCGCTTTAGGAAATGCAAAGACACGGTCTCTAAGAGAGGCAGGCATCAGATTCCCCATGCCCTCCATCAAGGTTGTCAGGAACGGGACACCCATAAAACACAGGTTCAACACGAGTTCCTGCAAGTTCTCATCAGGCGACAGCACGACCACGACTCCCGAATGCTCGGACAGAAATTTAGAAGCTTCTGAAAGTGTCCTGGCAATTTTGAGGGTTACCTGTGAACCCAGTTTTTCGGATAATATCTTGATCCCAGTGTTAATCTCCCGTGGCCTTTCTGGCGGCAACAAACTGATCACCGCAACTGTGATCTTGTCATGCAATTTCGTTCGCACTCTTTTGACGGCGTCGGCAAAAAGTCCAAGGACATCCGTGGTGATTCGCGATGAAAGCAATACAATCTGCTTGCGGCCGGACTTCATCGTCTGAGGTAAACCGTAAGTCTGATTCAATGTCACGGGATAGGGATTCACGAATTTTCTCCCCTTCATTTCCCAGCCTTCGGAAGCCATCCAGCTTAACGGTGTGTCGAACTGCGAAGCGAT
>JAKASW010000374.1 GCA_021818875.1 Bacteroidota bacterium | reverse complement strand
AGTTGGCAGAGTCACAGCCTTCCAAGCTGTTGGTCGCGGGTTCGAGTCCCGTCTCCCGCTCAAGAAAGTTATTTTGGGAGATGTTGAAGGCGACAAAGGTCGCGGGTTCTCCCTCACGAACGAGAATCGTTCGCGAGGGATCCCTTCGGGAGAGTCCCGTCTCCCGCTCAAGAATTTGCACCCGCTGACGTAGCTCAGTTGGTAGAGCAACGCCTTGGTAAGGCGTAGGTCACGGGTTCAAATCCCGTCGTCAGCTCATCGAATTGAGGAGATGTTATGAGAGATATTATCACTTTAGAATGCACGGTCTGTAAACATAGGAACTATACAGGAACGAAGAACAAGAGAAAGCAATCCGGGCGAGTTGAGTACAAGAAGTACTGTCCTTATTGCAACAAGCATACTTCACACAAGGAAACGAAATAACCTGGGATTAGAGATCGCGGGTTTTAAATTATGCCATGAAATACGTCAGTAGCTCAATTGGTAGAGCAGCGGTCTCCAAAACCGCAGGTTGGGGGTTCGAGTCCCTCCTGACGTGCAAGAAGGTCAAACGTGAAAATAAATTTTGGCGTGAGCTCTAAAATGAAAGCGGCATTTGAAATAGTCACACAATCAGGTTGGGGGTTCCCCTACCGGAATGGTTCGCGAGGGATCCCATGGGGAGAGTTCCTCCCGAGGTGCCTCCGCGCCGACCTACCTGCCGGTAGACATGAGTGCTTTGATCTGGTTTGTGGAAGATGGCACGACGGCGTTTCGGCACGCAAGCGTGCAAGATGGAGTGTGAGGTATGAGAGATAAAATATTAGGATTCTTCAACGACGTTATCAAGGAAATGAAGAAAGTGACGTGGCCCACCAAGGATGAGCTGAAGGATATGACTCAAGTCGTTCTGGTTGCGACGCTCATCGTCTCCGTCTTCATCTATGCTGTTGACACGATAGTAAGCCTGACATTAAGAGCGATTCTATGAACGAAGAGCCTGAATCGAAAGGCGAAACTGTCGGGCAATCTGCGGCCACTACCAAACGCTGGTATGTGGTGAGGACATATTCCGGCCAGGAATCGAAGGCTGTTGCTTATCTTGAAAGCCAACTCAAAGATTCCGAATTGAAAGAAAAATTCGGCGAGATAGTAATCCCGACTGAAAAGGTGCCTACGATTAGCGAAAGCGGCAAGAAGAAGATCAAAACGAGAAACTTCATGCCTGGATATGTAATGATAGAGGCCGAGATGGACGACCATGTGAAGGCTTTCATACTTAGCGTGCCGTCCGTCATTAGTTTTGTCGGTCCAAAGGGAGGAACTAGTCCGTTGCGGCCAGATGAAGTTGTGAGGATGAAAGGAAGAATCGATGAGCATGAAGACCGTCAGGCGACGGAAGTTCCATTCAAAGTGAATGACAAGGTGAAAGTGATCAGCGGACCGTTCTCTACTTTCAAAGGAGAAGTCTCTGAGGTAAATGAGGACAGAATGAAGCTCAAAGTTACCGTGACTATCTTCGGACGACCCACTCCAGTCGAATTAAGTTTTACTGAAGTTGAACAAGAAAGATAAATCCAGGTGAAAAATGGCTAAGAAAGTAGTCGGCTTCGTAAAATTACAGATACCAGCCGGTCAGGCAACTCCAGCGCCGCCTGTCGGACCCGCACTGGGTCAAAAGGGCGTCAACATAATGGAGTTCTGCAAACAGTTCAATGCGAGAACTCAGGACAAACAGGGGCTGATAATCCCTGTCGTGATAACCGTTTACTCTGACAAGTCTTTTACATTTATTACGAAGACCCCCCCGGCATCGGTTCTGCTGGTGAAGGAGGCCAAGGTGGAGAAAGGATCAGGCGAACCTAACCGTGTGAAGGTTGCCAAAGTTACAAAGGAGCAAGTTAAGAAGATTGCGGAGATGAAGATGCCGGATTTGAATACGACGGATATTGAATCCGCAATCAGCATGGTTGCAGGGACCGCCCGTAGCATGGGAATCGTAGTAGAAGGATAAAAAGAAAGTTTGGTGATATGAAAGAGAGCAAGAGATTCAGAGAATCTAAGAAACTGGTCGAGAGATCCAAGGAGTACACAGTCGATGAAGCTGTCGACAAACTGAAGGCAACGGCCAAGGCAAAATTTGACGAGACAATCGATATTGCGATTCGTTTGGGTGTCGACCCACGACATGCCGATCAGGCAGTGCGGGGAACGGTTTCTCTTCCGCACGGCATCGGTAAGACTGTCCGGGTGCTCGTCCTCTCGAAGCAGCAACAAAAACAGGAAGAGGCCACTCAGGCCGGAGCCGATTTTGCAGGATTTGATGATTACCTGAAAAAGATTCAGGAGGGCTGGGCAGATGTCGATGTTATCGTTGCTACGCCGGACAGCATGGGAGATGTGGGAAGACTCGGAAAGATACTGGGTCCGAAAGGTCTCATGCCGAATCCGAAGAGCGGGACCGTTACGATCGATGTAGCAAAGGCAGTGACAGAAATAAAGGCCGGTAAGATTGAATTCAGAGTTGACAAGTCAGGAAACTTGCACTCCGTGATTGGCAAAGCGTCCTTTGACAAGCAAAAACTTGTCGATAATCTCAATTCATTTTTGGCGGCGGTCAACCGTTTGAAGCCGGCATCTTCGAAGGGACAGTACATCAAGAATGTGGCGATCTCATCAACGATGGGACCTTCAGTAAAGATTGATAAGTCACTCGCCTCCACTATACACTGAGTTTACGCACTAAATGCTTCTAAGCTTCTCCCGAAGGTTAAAAGCCATGTCCGAAACTTCCTACGCGGGCAAGGCTTCTCCGCAGGATTTTGCCGAGTGCATTCCGATGGAGACACAGACTTTCGGTCATGTTACACCTTCGGTAGCCGGAGTTCAATCGGTCGGCCGGAGGATAGAATTCAATCGTTTGAGGATATGATGAAAAGGAATGAAAAAGAACAGGTTGTCGCAAAAGTCGCAGAGCTGATTTCGAATTCGAGCAGCCTCTTTTTCACGGACTTTGCAGGTCTGACTGTCGCTGAGAGTAACGATCTCCGCCGTGAGTTTCAGAAGAGCGGCGTGAAATACCGGGTCGTCAAGAACACGCTGATCAAGAAAGCAATGAAGTCATTCTCATCGGATGAGACTGTCTATAATTATCTGGTCGGACAGACGGGAATTGCTTTTGGAGCCGGCGATCCTGTCACGCCTGCGCGGGTCCTGAAAAAGTTCTTTGAAAAGAACAAGAGACCGTCAACGAAGGCATTCGTCATTGATAAGCAGGTGTTTGACGGCAACCGGTTAAGTGAATTCGCTTCGATGCCGTCGAAGCCTGAGATGATTGCTGGAATTCTCGGTAGTCTGCAATCCCCAATTGCCGGAATTGCCGGATCGGTTTCTGCAGTGATGCGCGACTTGGTTGCGGTGCTTGAGGCAGTGGAGAAAAAACTCCCCGCAAAGGAGCAGTCCGCTCAAGCTTCGTAAACTTTAAATAAGAATTTCAAAAGGAGAAATTAAGATGTCGGAAGT
>JAKASW010000040.1 GCA_021818875.1 Bacteroidota bacterium | reverse complement strand
ATTGCTTTTGGCTTTCTCGATATCATGATGGTGGAATTATTCATAATTCAGGAAAGTAGATCCATATGATACGCATCATCAAAAACACGACTTTAGCAACTGCAATCATTTCTCTTATGGTCCAGACTTCGTCAGCACAGACACCGAAAGCCGTCGTGACTTACATGGATGGGGCTCAAGACACCTGCAGAATTCTTTTTGCCAACGACAGTGTCTTCGCCATGTGGCGGAGCGACGGGCCTTACACCGCGGAAACAGCCGGAGAATACGGCGTCAAGATGGATCCGAGCGATGTAGATCGTGTGGTCATCAGGAAGGAAAGCCATTTCTGGTCGAGTGTAGGAACAGGTTTTTTGATAGGAGCAGGCGGCGGGGCAGTAATCGGATTATTCTCCGGGAACGATGAGTCTGGCTTCATCCGATTCACTGCCGGTGAGAAAGCACTTTTGCTCGGAGGGTCGTTTGGAGTGGCAGGTGCAATTATAGGAGGCGTTATAGCGGCCGTACCAGGATCGGATGACGAACTCGTTTTGAATGGTGAGAAGGAAAGGTATATTAGAGCGTTGCCGGTACTGCAAAAAAATGCTATACTTGAATCTGCTCCCCTATACGCAAGCACAAGGCTACACTCACGACTCCGGCTGCGCACTTTTCGCTATGAGACAGAGTCTAGACCGGAGAAACAAGGACAATGGGTGCCATCTTGCGAGAGAATCCATCTTACAATAAGCGGAGGAACGATGCTTGCCGGCTCCGCAGCCGCTGACATGATATCGGCATTCAACAAATCGGGGTTCGGAGGAAGTATGGATTTCTTTGGACTGGAAGAGAGTTATCCCTCTGATCAGGGGAAAGCCGTTTCGTGGTCTATATCCGGCGAATATAGCCTCGTGCCCCAATGGCGCTTAGGGTTAAGCTGGAGCAGCGTGCCGGAAGGGGAGATCCATGGAAGCGGTTTCGAAAGCGAGAAGACGAGCGGCGAATCCTACGGCCTGATATGCACGTATGTGGCAGTCCCCTCCGACATGTCACTCTCATCGCGATTCGAGATCGCCATGACAGGTGGATTGACTTATACCCTAATGAAAGTGGGAGGATCGCTCGACTTCTCCGGTTCCTCCGTTGGAATAATCAGTGAGAGCGAGAGCAAGGCAGGATTCCTGGGATCGTTAAGCTGTGATTACTACTTTTCAAAAATCTTTTCGTTTCAGGTCAAGCTCACAGAGTATTTCATGCCTTGGCCCGTTAATGTCAGGGAAGTACAATACACCGACCAATGGTGGGGGGAGACGGAGATACTTGTAGCACATGGCATCAATTTCTCCAGGCTTGACCTGTCGAGCGGTCTGCGATTCCACTTTTGAACCATCTTTCAAAATCCCGAAAGGAGCTGCGCCGCTAATAATGCCAAACCTCAACTGTCCTAACCGTTTTCCTGCCTTCGCGGAAAAAGAAGGGGAGCTACGGCTCCCCTCTTGTCGGACCTAAATCACTTCATCTTCTTCACGATTTCGGAAATGGCACTCTTCGGAAGCATTACGCCGAGCATTTTCAATTTGACGTAGTCCTGACTGAAGAAATCATATCCGGGATGATCGTTGTTCCTCGATTCCGAATCGGAGTCCTTTATCAAGAACCACGTCTTGCCGTCTTTCACGGTATAGCCGATGAGATGCATACCGTGATCGTCTGTGGTCGTGTGATTGTAGAACCTGAATATTCTTGCGTTCGCGTCGATGTATTGCGAAGGGATATCCCAGCTCGGTATCACCGCTATTCCGGCATTTCCGTAAATCCCGGGCTCGCTGACGTCTCCCCAGATTGCCATAGTGTATCCCGTACGCACGGCGTGATTGATTGCATCCATGAATACGTGCAACGGGACATTGAAATAATCCTTACTGTGCCACCAGTTGTCCGAAACATTGTATTCCGTCCAGGTGTAATATGGCCGGTCGGAGAACGATACCAGCGATACATAATCGTTCAGATTGAGCTTCACAACATTTTTTAGATACTCCTTCGGGGTCATTTCTTTACCATCGACATTTATTTCTTTGGGTGGAGTACCGAGATAATGATCCAGGATGGATTCGATCGTGCTCTTAACGACTGCCGGGTTCCACGCGTTGGATGCCTTAACAGATTTCAGGTAGGAAAACATCTCGTCATACATTCGTGTTTCATCGTAGAACGGCTGGCCGTTCAGCAGTCCGGTGTAATCCTGCTCCGGAACGATGCCGTATTTTTCCCAGTCGGTGATAACCGCGTTAGCCTCGGATCCGGGGCCAAACTTAGATTCTCCTCTCGTACGCACATAGCCCATCGCCTTCCTGACGTATTCCCAATAATCAGTGTACATTTCTGAGAACTTCATCTTCCTTCCCGTGAGGCGGTACACTTCCGATTCGAGAAAGGAGGTCGTCGAGAAGTCCCAGCACGAACCGGTATTTCCCTGAGATATTGTCGGGTTATGCCAATACTGTTTGAAGTCACTCACAGATTTCGGTGCATCGTACTGGCTGAAATCGACGCTGATGGCTTTCCTGGCTTTGGGTTCTTTCCGCTGATAGAATTTGTTCAGCGAGGTCTGGATCGAATCAAAGAATTCATTTGTTGGTTTGACGAATATCGCCGTGTCATGCTGAGTCTCCTGTGGGAAGGCGCTTCCGCAAAACGAGACGAGGGAAAAAATGATAGCAAGAGTAAATGTTTTCATCCATCTCTCCGGTCTTTAAGGTTAGATAAGTTTGCATCTCCTGCCTCGAGCCGCGTCGGGGCGAACTCGAAGGGCTTTCGTTCATCTATATCAAATCGCCCCTGCAAAGGGCATTACACACCTCGTCGTTCGAGTACTATTTAACAAACAGCCCGCCGATTTTCAAGGATGTTGGGACGCAATGGCGTCTCATGCTGTGACGAAGCAGGAAAACAATTAACTTGAGGAATGAAAGATGCAAAATAGAAAAATCAAGGAGCCGGTCGCAATCGATTGTTATATCGATATGGTACAGACGGGTTTCGAAGCCGAAGGCGGGAGAACCAGAAGCCGACATCTCATGAAACGATTTGAATTCCATCTCCACATTACCTCCGCACGATATCTAGGTTACTATCGGGGCACCGCAAAGCAAGTGCTTGCTCGCTCCGTCAACGGCTCGACCGTCCAGTTCCCCGCATCCCTCCTGCAGAAATTTGTCACCTCCGATGGGATAGACGGAGATTTCGTCCTGACATGTGATGACGATTTCAAGAACGCAAAGCTTGACCGAGCCTTTTCGCGGAAATGACGCGTATCCTCGGCGCCAAAACCAGAAAAGTAAATCTCCGGACGGCCTTTCTATGCGAGATCCATTGCCATCCTGGTAATCGGGGTGAACTTACACTTGCGCAAATTGATTCACCATGAAGGTCCTATTTGGGAAAATATTTAGAGGAGGTTCAAAAGACATGATCATCATTCAAGATACATTCGTTTGCAAGCCGGGCAACGCATCCAGAGTTGCGAAGATGTTTAAAGAAGCGATGGCATCAGATCCGCACCTGGTGAACGTAATGACCGACGTAACCGGACAATATAACCGGGTCGTCATAGTTTCACAATTTAATAACCTGTCGGATTTTGAGAAGAACTGGGAAGCGATGAGCCATCCGACAAAAGAGATGGAGGAATCGATGAAAAAGATGCAGGGCTACCAGGAAATGTATGTTTCGGGAGCCCGTGAAATTTTCAGGACTTGGTGATTGCCGAAGGTGGGAGTAATTGACGACAGGTTTGAGCGCGATTGGCGGAGTAGCGCCAATGGCTCTTCGTTATTGCAAATTGAAAGTCGGGAAAAAGTCGGCCCACGAACTGCGAGAAATATGCAAAAAGAATCTGTTCGCGTCCTTTAGCATATTTGGAGGGCATTCAATGAGGTTCTCCAGCAACCCGTCAGTCCAAAGAGAGAGACTCGCTGAGACCCTGGAACTCGTCATGGTTCCCTGCTCTCTCTCGGTCATCGGATTTGCCGAATGGGCCGAAGAATATCAATCTTCCTGACGACTCGCGACTCGATTCTTGGCAGCTTTTCCAGGGCTTCGCGTAGAAAAGTTCCTACTCGGTCGCATACTGCCGCCGACGGAATTGTTTTATGTATGATGGTACACTATGAGCGCAGCCGAAGAGTGTAACCACTGCCAGAGGCATCACTTCGTGACAAGTCACCAACCTGCCTGCCGGCAGGCAGGGACACTAAGTGTTGTACAACGACACCAATACAAAACATTTTTCTTTGAGCCTTTGAGTCTTTGTGGTTTCCAGAGGGGTTCTCGGCCTGGCCTCCAGCCGTCCTGTTGATTGGTGGAAATTGCCGTCGCCATGGGAAACACTCTACGGCATCGGGAAGATCTAATGTGGACTTACCATTGGTTCCTTGGCTTTTTTTGTGGATTTCACTATGGTGTAGTGACCCCCGATTCCCGCTCGAATTTACTTCTATACTCCTCTCAACTGAGCAGCCTTTAAGCAACCAGGTTTCATATAACATCATGTCACAATAATTATGCAACGCAAAACCCGCCCGGTTTATAGCAGAAATTACTCCACGGTGTGCGCTATTGATACAACCAGTGTGCCTTTCTTACAAGCGGGACATCTTTACAGGGTGCATAGTGGGGGTATTTCGGCTGTAGAGAGAGGTCGCATAATTCCTGAGCCGACGCTAAACAGGACAACAGTCGGAACAGTGCCAGGACACACCGTCCCATTTCCTTCAAATTGCATATAGTCTTCGCTCAGGAACGCCACATTTGCCGGGATTGACTGGGAGACTAAGTGGTCTTACATTTAGACTCACTGGTTCACTTATCAGAATGAATGGTCACAATATGTCAAGAAAAGAACGGGAAACAGAGTTCAGAAGAAGATCCATAGTCGAAGCTGCGCGGGAAGTCTTTTCCGAGAAAGGCTTCGACGGGACGACCATAGACAACGTGGCAGCCAAATCGGAATTTGCCAAGGCTACTCTCTACAAATTCTTCCGTACGAAGGAAGATCTGTACATGAGCGTCGTGGAGAATGTCTTCACGGAGATCAACGAAATCGCGGAGGGTGCGATGAACGAAGATCTCCCGGTGAGAGAGAAGTTCGCTCTCTTCATCCATCGACTCATAACCCATTTCTCGGACCATGCGGATTTTTTCCGGCTACTCATGAGAGAAGTCGGACGTGTCAATATGGCCGGTTGGAAGGGGAGCCCTCACGCCCTGATCCATGAAAAGCTTAACGAGATCCTTGCGCGCGAGCTTAAACGCGGTATAAAGAACAAAGAGGTGCGAAAGATCGACACGCTCCGCGCAGGCCAGGTATTCAATCACATGGTTTATGCTTACCACATGAACAACCTTTTCCATGAACACGACGAGAAAATGAAGAAGGAGGCTGTGGACTTCCTGATCACGGTGTTTTTCGACGGCATCGGAACGGGAGCGAAGAAGAAATGAAAAAGAAGTACGTTGTCAGCGGAGCCGTTGGAGGAATAGTATTGATCTATTTCATTTTTCATTCCCTATTCGTCCAAGAGAAGGTCAAGGTAAGTGAGGTGCGTCGCGGAAATTTTGTGACTGTCGTCTATGCGACGGGAAACGTCGGTGCTGATTCAACTGCCACACTTCGGTCGGAAGCTGGCGGAGTCGTCACGTACGACGGAGTTCACGAAGGAACGACAGTGAGACGCGGAGAGCTTCTTCTCAGGACAGACGATAGCGACGATCTTCTTCGCGTCGAGCAGGCCGCGGCAAACCTGGAGTCCGCGCAGATTGATCTTCAGGACAAACTTCAGAATCTCAGTCGAATACAGGCGCTGTTCAAGAGCGGAAGCGCGACTCAGAAACAACTGGATGACGCTCAAACCATTGCGAACCTGGCAAAGGTGTCGGTTCAACAGAACAAGATAGCCCTGGGCATAGCGAAAGAACAGTTGTCGAAGACCAGGGTCACTGCTCCTTTTTCGGGCGTCATCATTTCCACCGGTGCGAAGCTCGGTGATTATCTCCTGCCTAACGGCGTGTGTTTCGAGATGATCGCGCCGAAATCGATTCTTGTCGATGCAGAAGTCGACGAGCAGGATCTCGCCAGGATCGGCAAAGGACAAAAATGCGTCGTGGCGTTCGATGCCTTTGGGGATAAGAAGTTCGACGGCTACGTTTACAGGATCGTTCCGAAAACCAACGAGGCTACTAAAACTTCCAGGGTATTCGTTAAGCTTCTCGATCCGCCGGCGAATCTCAACGTCGGGATGACGGCGACGGTGAACATCGTCTCTTCCGAGCTGCACGACGTCTTGCTCGTGCCCCGAACCGCGGTGCTGCAGCTTCCAGACTCGAACGTCGTATATGAAGTTCAGGCGGGGAAGCTGAAAGAGGTCAGGGTCGATGTCGGGGCCTCTGACGGCAGGCTTTCGGAAATATTAGGAAATACGCTTCGTCCCGGTGCCATGATAGTGTCTGAGCCGGGACCGGGCATCAGGAACGGAATGCAGGTGGAAGCGGCGGATTGATGCTGGACAAGTTGAGATTCATACTGAGCATCGCTTCCCGTCACCTCATGGGAAAGAAACGGCAGACGGCTCTCGTTGTTGCGGGGGTCGCGGTCGGCTCGATGGTCATGATACTGACGTTCGGACTCGCGGAAGGAATCATAGCCGAGATTGAAAACAAGATCATAGACATCTCGCCTCTGATAACCGTCAAAGGCGAGAGGGTTCGTGCCAGGCAGCGGCTTCTCCTCGGCTCGTCTCCTTCGTCACCGAATCATTACAAAATTGTCTCGCGCATAATACCCGACGAAAAAAAAGAGGTAAAGCCTTATACGGAGGTCGTGTCGCTCGTCGGAAGCCTGCCGGGCATCGATGCCGTATCGCCGTTCGTCGCCACCCGCGGGGTGCTTCGTTATTCTACTCTTTCCCGTCCCTGTTTTGTGAAAGGCGTAATCCCGCAGAGAGAAGCCCTCATCGGCAAGCTCAGGCAGAACGCCGTCGCCGGAAGTCTCGACGAGCTCTCTTACACGAAGAACGGTATTTTGCTCGGGGACGGACTGGCGAAGAAAATCGACGTGCATTACCACGACCTGGTCCGATTCACCGGCGAGAACGGGAAGGCCTATAACCTAACGGTCGTAGGAACCTTCGCGAGCGGCTTTGGCGCCGTCGATGACAACGATGCTTTCGTGAATCTTCGTCTTGCTCAGACCATAAACGGACTCGCCGAGAATGCGGTTTCAGCCATCGGAATACACACTGCGTCACCGGCGATTGTGAACCGGCTCGCAAGTGAAATCAGCCGGCTTACAGGCTATAAAACGGAAACATGGGAACAGGCAAACGAGAACCTTCTCTCGCTGTTCAGGAGGAACAATGACATAACGTTCTTCCTGGTTATCTTCGTGTTTGTTGTTGCGGGGTTCGGCATAGCGAACGTTCTCATAACGATCGTGCTTCAAAAGCAGCGCGACATAGCGGTGCTGAAATCGATGGGTGTCGGCACAGGGACGCTGGAGATGACGTTCCTTGCGGAGGGAATCATTCTCGGGATTGCGGGTGCTGCAATCGGCTGCATCGCGGGACATTACCTGACCAGCCTCATCTCCGCTCTCCCGATCTCCTACGGACCGAGCGCCGTCGTAAGGGGAAATCACATCGTTACTGTTCAGAAGCCAGCTTACTATATTGTCACGACTCTCTTCGCCGTCTTTGTCAGTGCAATTTCCGGATACGCCCCGGCTGGAAGAGCGGCCCGTCTGAAACCAGTCGATGTTCTCCGGGCATGATCATGAAGAGCAATTATCACCTTTTCATGATTGCTTTCCGGCAGCTACTTAACCGTAAGCGTCAGACTTTTCTCACGCTTCTCGGAATCAGCGTCGGCGTCATGGTGCTCATCACCGCCGTGTCTCTCATGGACGGACTCCTCCAGGGCTTCATACAGAAGATTGTGGACATCGCCCCGCATGTAATCGTCTCCGGCGAAAGGGTGAAACCTCCGGTTCCGGACCAGCTCGTCACTTCCCGTAACGGAACGCACGTGATCTTCATAAAGAACATCAGCCGGGAAGAGCAGGAGGTTATCAGGAACTATCCGAGGGTCGAGAGTCTCATCGAAAGCGATTCACTTGTCCAGCTTGTTTCTCCACTCGTGTCGACCGACGTAATAGGGATGTTCGGCACCATATCGGAACCGATCCGGCTTTTCGGAATATTCCCGTCAAAGGAAAATGGCATCGAGAAATTTTCCAGCGGCATGGTCAGCGGAAATTACGGCGCGCTCGAACGGACTCCCGACGGCATACTTCTCGGAACAACAGTGGCAAAGGATTTTACCGTCCGTCTCGGGGACAGGATGCAGATTGTAGCTCCATCGGGAACGATCTACAGCGTCCGCGTGGCGGGAATTGTCAAGACAGGAATAAATGACATCGACGATAACTGCTATGTCAACATGCGTCTAGGACAAAATATCGGGGGGTTCTCGCCGGACGAAGCGAGCTATATTTACATACGAGTCAACGACCTTCCTAAGAACGGACTCGTGGCGCATACGATCGAACAGGAGACCAACTACAAGGCGATGACGTGGGAGCAGAAAGCAGCCAGCGTCGTCGCACTCTTCAAGATGATTTCCGGGATAGTTTACTTCCTCGTTTTCTTCGTCATCATGGTGGCCGGTTTCGGAGTGGCAAACGTGCTGATCACCAACGTCATGGAGAAGGCAAGAGATATCGCTATCCTGAAGTCTATCGGATTCAAGAGGAGTGAAATTATTCTCGTATATCTGATTCAGGGTGTTCTGGTCGCTGTAATCGGTGCCGCCATCGGGTGCATACTGGGTTTTATTCTGATCGAGATCATGTCCTCGATCCCGATGGCGTCATCGGGTCAGAGTCTTGTAAGCTCCAGCCATCTCATGATGGGTAAGAACCCGATGTACTTCGTGATGGCATCCATATTTGCCATCGTGGTAAGTCTTGCTGCGGCGGTCGGACCTTCTCGCAACGCAGCCAGAGTAAACCCTGTCGAGATTCTCCGTGGTGAAAGATGACCAATGAAGCGATAATCAAGCTGGAACACGTCAGTAAACAACTTGCGATGAAAGACGGCGGAGAAGAGATTGTCACGACGATTCTTCCCGATATCAGCTTCGACATATTGCGCGGCGATTTCACCGCCATTACCGGCCCAAGCGGCTCCGGCAAGACTACTCTCCTCTACCTGATGGGTGGACTCGATAAGCCCACATCCGGACGCGTAATCCTGGATGACCAGGAGATAAGCTCGCTTAAAGAGGAGGAGCTTGCGGAGATGAGAAATGCCAGACTCGGATTCGTCTACCAATTTCATTTTCTACTTCCGGAGTTCAGTGCGCTTGAGAATGTCATGATGCCTATGCTGGCACGCGGCAGGTCGTCTCTAAACCAGGCGAAGGAACGCGCGTCGGATCTCCTTGACCGTCTCGGTCTGTCGGACAAAGTCCGAAACAAGCCGAACCAGCTTTCCGGCGGCCAGCAGCAGCGGGTCGCTATCGCGCGCGCCCTCGCGAATAATCCGATGGTCATCCTGGCAGACGAACCGACAGGCAACCTCGACTCCCAAAGCGCCGAGATGATTTATGATCTGTTCTCCGAACTGAACAGAGAAACGCGGCAGACAATAGTTGTCGTTACACATGATGAACATTTTGCTTCCAAGACCAAACGGATATTGCATATACTCGACGGAAAATTGAACAGCGACAGGATACTCGAATAATGGGAAGAGAAACAGCGATGAAAGCCTTACCGTCTCTTGCGTTTGCCCTGGTGATTGCCTTCCCTTAGCAGCCTTGAGGGCTCAAACGTCTTCGTCCGACAGAAATGAACCGGTCACGGTCAACCATGTGGATCTCCACATCACACCACGCTCATCCTTAAACCACGGACAGGGGACGGCCGCCTCGATCCAACCCGGCACCGAGGCGGCATTCGATCTCAATGCTTTAACAGATTTTGCAGGATGTTTCCGGCTTTGTTTTTCAGAAGGTCCTGCTGCTGCTTCAAGACTTCATTCTGTTTGCCTTGAACCAACGCGAGTCCGTCATTTATGTAAGTATCATAACCTTTTAGCTGGTTCATGACTGCGGCTTGTTTCTGAGCGAGAAGCGTTTCAAATTCGCGTTGCTTTGCTGCAATCACTTGGTTTAGTTTGTTCCTCAGATCGTTTTCAAGCTTGGCCACTTCGCCTCCAATGACGCTCTTTGCACGCGAGGCGAGCTGCTGATCAAGGTCTGTTGTGAAAGCAAGCTTGAACTGGCCACCGACGTTCCACATCCGGAGATCCACGTTGAATCCATTTACCGACTTAAGTACCTGCTGGACTATGCTTTCGACGACGTTCCTGGGCTGTGACTCCAAGACGAAGTTCAGGTTACTGAACTGGATCTTCGCATTGGAGTCGAAGTTGTTCCCGGGGACACGAACATTGATGGAAGCATCCGCGGCAACATTTGTGACCTTCGACGGAAGGAAGTTGGTTTGCCCGAAGTTCATCGTGCCGATCCTCGCGCCTTTCAACACCGCTTCATAAGTGTCGAGCGGCACATCTTTTCTCCTGTCGAACGTGGCGGCGAGACTCAATGAGATTCCGCTCCCCCGGGTCAGGAAAAGATTGATAGACATCGGCTTTCCGGTAATGCGCTGATTGTCGGTGACATTGTCTATCTCGCCTCTGCCGTAAAAATAATTCGGATTCTGCGCCTTATCGGTTCCGCCCGAGATTAGAATTTTCTTTATCCAGAATTTAGGATAGCCGTGTTCCTCGGGGAAGCGAATGTTTTGCCCTTTCATGCGAGGAGGACTGGGTTCTTTCTGATTGCTCTGGCTCGAGGGAATGTGGTTGCGCGCGAAGTCGATCCAGTAAATATATTTGTCAGCCAGCGCAAAAATATCACGACCGAGTACCAGCTCCGACAGGCTTTTCATATTCACGTCGGGGAGACGGGCAAGTGAAACGACCCTGTTGAAATCCCCCTTCACCGCTTCGTCGATCGACTTTGTCGAAGAAGCGAACGCGTTGACACGATCTGTGATCGCTTTCTCTTGTGATGTGAATGTCTGTTTCACCTCGTTGACTGTATTGATACTACTCTTGACGGTATTCAGCGCCGTCACGATCTGATCGGGTGTCTTAAGCTGGTTGATGTCGATGGACTTGATGTCATTCTCTACCGAAGAGATTTTCTGCTTCGTTTGTTCCATCTCGTTTAAAGTACTCTGCCATTGTGCACTTGCGGCATTCAGCTGCTGCCTCAGGGAGTCAATCATACGATACGACTGAAGGTTGTTGGGGTTGAGCAAGCTGTCCGTGTTGAGAAACTTCTCGACACTAGAGAGATTGAAATTCGGCGTCCGGAGATTATTGACTCCAAGAGCAGATGATGCCTGGGTCATCAAAGACGAAAAAACGCTCGGCCCTTTCGATGTCTCCTTAGTAACCGGTTTCCTGGGAAGGGCGCCGCTGGTTTTCCGTTGAGTGCCGAAGATGAGATTGTTTCCTTCCATCGACTCGATGATATACTTCCCGCGAAGGAGCTGACCGAAGTTCATTGCAAACTGCACTTTCCCGGTCTGGAACAGGTTCTTCATAGGCTGTTTGGGATCTGCGACCTGCAAACCGCCCCATTTTATCCCCACCGGAGAAATGGTTACAGACAAATTCTGAATTTCCACTTTCGCGCCGGTGATGGCCTCTCCTCCGGACTCGAGCCCCGAAGTGACCCATCCGTCGATAAAAATGTAAACAACAACTATGAGGATGATAATTGGAATCAGGGCGAAGAAGACAAATTTCTTTCTCATGGCTTCACCCCCAGGCTCCGTACCCTTTGGTACCAATGGATAAGTGATGACCTGTTGAGAACCTGGTAGATTTTCCATTTCTCAACTCTTGCGTGAATATGGGTCCGGTATGCGACCACGAAACTCTTCATAAGGAAATAAATGGGCACCGAGAGAACTATACCTGTAACGAAGCTTCCGAGTACGACGGTGTTATAAAACCGGCTCAGCGGAGCAAGTGGAGCATTGTAAAGGTAGGTCCAGATTCCATGAAGTGCCGTGACATCGACAAGCAGGAAATAGCCAAGACTGTGGAAAAGAGGATCAAACAGATAACCTATCAGGGCAAAGGCTCCGTAGGCAAAGAACGCCGCCGATAGATTCACGTTGAGCAAGAAGATCACAAGCCATATCACGACGCCCTGGATAGTAAGTGACGGAGACAATCCAACGATAGCGCCGAGCGCGAAGGCCCCTGCGATCTGTCTGGGCGTCTGACCGGCCCTTAGAATCTTGAGAAAATTCGTAACAAATTTGATCCAGAACATAACGCCTCCATGAAATGTTCTAACAAGTCACCACTGGTCGAACCCGGTTTTCCCGGGCGCGATCACTTTGAATAGGTAATTTTATCAAAAGTATAAGGGATTTCCAAATCCTCGCGTCACCTTAAGCAAGAATCACCGTTCCGTTTTGGTGAACATTCCAATTTCTCTTTTGTCTTCTGCCGAATTCCGCTTCCCTCATTCCGACTATATGCCGTTCGAGAAGCCGATATTGACTTGATAACGTTTCATATCCTCCCTATAATTTCCAGTTGTTATTGTCAGGAGGACTTAATAATTCAAAGGGCAGAAATCGTGCTGCGCGGCTCTAAACGTATCCAGGTCGAAGTTCCATACAAGATATTCCGGCAAACACGGGGTTGCGTGCGAGAACGTATGCTATTTGTGCAGCACGAGATTACCCTGCCGCCTCCGCAACTTGAGCTCGCGATCAAGAGCATAAGTCTCTGTTGGCTTGCGGGTAGCAGTTGTCAATTCAAAGCAGGACCACTTCAAAAGGGCTGGCTCAATTTCACCACTAATTCTTGAGAGATGGTTATGTGAACGCTAGTTTAGCAAAATGCCCGATCGACAGTCTTGAAGTGCCGTCTGCTTCCAGAGGATCTGTCGCATCTGCACACGCGGGTAAGATGAATCGGGCATTTTACTCGTCAACGACCAAGTCGGACATTATGCGAGGAGAGGCAATTATTGCCACTTCGCCTAAAAAACCAGGAAGGAAGGAGGATGCTATGAAGCTCCATGCTACGGTGTTACACAAAATTGTAGGTGTGTTAGTCATTTTGTTTATGTCGAACGCAAGCGCGCAGTGGGTCAAGACGAATGGACCCTACGGAGGCTGGATCTCCGGTCATTTCGCAGTTGGCAACTCGACGGTTCTTGCAGGAGAGGTTTCAGGAATCTATCGGTCAACGGACAACGGAATGCATTGGATCGAATCGGACAAGGGAATGTGGAATCTCCAGATTACTTCGCTGGGCTTCTACAAGAACAACTTTCTTGCGGGTGCGACCGACGGGACCAACATGACGCTATTCCTGTCCACCGATAGCGGCCAGAATTGGAACCAGATCAACACCATCAGCCCTTCTCAAAGCATAACTTGTTTCGCGGGAGCGGATTCAGTCCTTATTGCGGGG
The DNA here is from genome assembly GCA_021818875.1 of Bacteroidota bacterium. Lineage (GTDB taxonomy): Bacteria > Bacteroidota > Ignavibacteria > Kryptoniales > JAKASW01 > JAKASW01. Next base: position 6,612 of record JAKASW010000040.1, on the reverse strand, counting down.
ACTTCGGGTGACGGAACTTACCGTTCCGCGGACGGAGGCTTTCATTGGGCGAAAGCAGGCAATGCCGGACTGGTTCACCCGGTAAGTGCCATTGCGGTCATAGATTCCCATGTTTTCGTCGGTACGCAAGGCGGCGGGGCTTATGTTTCAACCGACAACGGAGATGACTGGACGATGTTGCCTCCTCCGGACTACAACCATTATGTCACTTCACTCGCGGTATCGGGCAACATCCTCTATGCGGCCTACGGGAGTGCAGTCTATAGCTCCACCGATTATGGCACGACGTGGAGTAAGTGCTCCAACGGCCTTCCATCCTCAGACTTTGGCAGCCTGGTGACTGGCGGGACTGATCTTTATTTTGGCTCGCGGTACGGGATGTATATGACGACGGATGGTGGGAATAGTTGGAAAAGCATCGGTCTGTCGAGCGCGATAATTCAGGCCGAAGTCGTATCGCAAAGAGATCTTATCGTCGGGACGACGGACGTGGGGATATTCGTCTCGGGAGACAACGGCAATAACTGGATGCAAACCGGACCACCCAGCAACATGCTGGTACAGGCGCTCGCATCGGTTGACTCCAATCTGGTGGTAGGTGACAATGGCGTGGAAGGCATACTACTCTCGACAGACAACGGAAATAGTTTTTCCCATTATGATAACTTGAGCCACAGTTACGTCCTCTGTCTAAAAGTAAGTGGGAAAGACATCTATGCCGGTACAGAACAGGCATCCGACAGCGGGGGTGGCGTATTTGAATCGCCGGATGGGGGGATGACCTGGAGTCGCATAGGGCTGAAGAACGGACTCATCCTTTCTTTAGCTCTCGACTCTTCAAATCTGTTTGCTGGCTCCGACCAGGGTGTTTTTCGCACTTCGGACGGAGGAGCCACATGGGCTCTCATGAACAACGGGCTGGGAAATACAGGGACCGGAGTTACTTCGACAGCGGTCAGCGCTATCGAGCTTATAGATACGGTCGTTTATGCCGGCACATCCGGAGGGATCTGGAGATCCACGGATAATGGAGCAAACTGGACGTTCTTCGGATTTAAAGACACTGCCGTGACTTCACTCTTGGGCGTTGGAACGACCTTGTTTGCTGGAACTCCGTATGGCATTTACAGAAATGACGGCGCAGGTTCAGGATGGATGCGAACTGGATTTGCAGATACGAGTGCCGATTTGATAGGGACAAGAAATCAAATGATATTTGCAAGGACGGTAAGTCGGCTCTATGTATCTAGAAACGATGCTTCGAGTTGGGCTGATATCTCTGATACCGTCAGTACAGAATTTTCGTGCTTCGCGACAAATGACATTTACGTATTTGGAGGGACATGGGGAACGGGAGTCCAGCGGCGTCTCTTGTCCGAGATCGTAACAGGTGTCTCACCGGATAGAAATATCCTCCCCGTTCATTTTGCACTTGAACAGAATTTTCCCAATCCTTTCAACCCAACCACAACCATCGATTACCAGCTTCCCAAGGCCGCTCATGTGACCATCAAAGTCTACGACGTCCTCGGCCGTGAAGTGGCGACACTTGTCGCCGGTCAGGAGCCGGCAGGATACCATGAAGTAAGCTTCAATGGTTCACAGTTTGCCAGCGGAGTTTACTTCTATAAGATGACCTCAGGAAATCACACTGCCATTAAGAAGCTCATGCTAATCAAGTAAACCAAATCGACTTAGTAAATCCATAAGGGATTCGACAATACAAAAGGTCGAACCACTTTTTCTATCGATCTGGTTTCGTATGAACAGACTGGCGTCGCCGAGGAATTATCCGGATGAATGCCAATGATTTTCTTAGTATAATTAGTCAATGCTCATCGACCAATTACCGATGAACACAGAACACTGAACTCCGAACCACAAACTTTTATACAGCCACATGAAAACCTTTGGCATTGCCATTCTCGGATGCGGCACCGTCGGCAGCGGAGTCGCAAAGATTCTCCTCGATATGGGAAGCGTCCTTTCCGAAAGAAGCGCGCGTCCCATCGAGCTTAGGAAAATCGTAGATCTGTCTCCGAAGAAGAGTTCTGAAAAGAACAACATACCACTCGATCTCTTTTGCGGCGGCGGGAAAGATTTAACGCCGGATGAAGCTTCGGGATATATTTCTGAAATCATAAGCGACAAAGACGTCGACCTCGTCGTCGAGACGATCGGCGGAACCGGCGATTATCTCTTTTCGGTAATTCTCGATGCGATGAAAGCGAAGAAGCACGTCGTCACTGCGAACAAAGCTATGCTAGCCGAGAGAGGATCCGCCATTTATCAAACGGCACAGGAGAATGGTGTGACTCTCGGTTACGAAGCGAGTGTCTGCGGTGCTGTTCCGATTATCAAAGCGATCCGTGAGGGTTTCACCGGCGATGAAGTGCAGGAGATTTCCGGCATTATGAACGGCACCAGCAATTACATCCTTTCGAAGATGGAATTGGAAGGGACCGATTTCAAATCGGCACTCAAGATGGCACAGAAAGCCGGATACGCCGAAGCCGATCCGACACTCGACATATCGGGAGGCGACGCGGGGCACAAGCTGGCCATACTTATCCGGCTCGCGTTCGGCAAGGAGATAGAATATAAGAACCTGAGGAAGGAAGGGATCCAGGACATAGAGAGAGAGGATATTGAACTCGCAAATGAAATGGATTGCAGCATAAAGCTGATCTGCTACGCGAGGAAGGTCGAGGGGCGTATAGCGGCTTCAGTAAAACCGATGATGGTAAAACGCAACAATCTCCTTTCGAAAGTACACGGTGCAACCAACTGTGTCGAAGTAATCAACAAATATTCGGGCAGACATTATTTCATGGGTGCAGGTGCGGGCGGCCCGGAGACGGCAAGCTCGATCGTCGCGGATATCGTTTTCACGGCCCGCTATGGTACCGTCGTCGACAATTCAACTCCTCTTCGCCAGCTTGAGCTGGTCGATGCCGACCAATTCGAATTTCCGTACAACATCACGTTTTCAACTGCGGACCGCCCGGGAGTTACCGGACTGGTTACTACGGCAATCGGTGCCCAGAAGATCAACATAGATACGGTGAGCCATAACCGTCACAACAGGAAGGAGGCGGTCTTCTCCGTCGCAACGATGCCGTGCACGATGCAGCAGATCAAAGACGCCGTTGCTACGATCAGGAAAGACTCGCCGGAGTTGCTCACAGAGGAGCCGAAGGCAATTCCGATCCTGCAATAGGGAACCACTATGCCAGAGAGGGATCCGCCTCCTGAGCCTGCGGCGCTTCGGGCCTTGGTCGAGCCGGAGTGGTCTTCTTGTGTGTCATATATTTAACCGATTCCCTTTTGGCTTGTGCAAAAGGAGGCTGGTAAGAAAACTCAATCGACTTCCGCGGGCAGCAGTCGACGCACTCACCGCACAGGATACACTCTGCATCGTATATCGAAGCCGACAACTCTCTCTTCTGAAAGTCCACACCCACCGGACAATATTTGGTGCAGAGTCCACACCGGGAACACAGGTCCGGTTCGACCAGAAGCTTCAGTGCGCTCCAGCCGAATTTCTCGCTGAACCATGAACCGATTATCATGAATGGAGACATCCAGCAAACGTAATAGCAAAACGCTCGCCTCCCGGCCACGATTGCAAGACCGCCCATCAGTGTCAGGATCAAGTAGTAAATTCCGAATGTCTTTCCTTCAACAGCAAACAGGCTGCCTGGATTATCCTGGAGTATGTCGATGCTTTTCAGGTTGCCTGCTTTGATGGCGAGAACGGCAAACGAAGCGATCCATGGCACCCAAACGACGAGCCTGACAATGTCATTTCTATTCCACTGCACTCTTCTGTTGTCGATCCCGCCGCATATCTCCTGAAGTCCACCACCGGGACAAAGCCGGCCGCACCAGAACCTACTGAAGATGAGCCACACCGCGAACAGCGGCAGGAAGACTATCACACTCCCCCGCGCCGCACCTTCGACAGTTTCCATTGGAGAAAAGAAATGGAAGGTCACCGGAAACAAAAGGCGCTAGGCTAACATAGACATCTTCCTGACATTTTGCCTTTTCATTCTTAGCCGCCACCTTTCGCTGTGTCGTCGATTCACATGCGTCTTTCTTTCAGAACATCGGGCCTGGCATCCTTGAGATCCCTGCCTGGTTTGCGAGCGACTCGACGCGCGTTACCTCGCCGCTTCGCAGATCAACCCATGCCTCCAGTATCGGCACCTTCCGTACTGCGCTCAGAAGTATTTCCTTCCCCTTCGCTTGCCTGTCCGCGCCCGCAGCTTCGGTGATAATCAGTCTGCAGGTTCTCCGGTCGTGGCTCGCCCCGAGGAAGTGCAAACGGTCTACGACGTCTTCATGCACCATGGGAATCTCCAACGCATAGTATCCTGCCGGAAGAACATAACTTACATATTTTGTCGAAACGTCAGTGGAATTCGACATCATAAGCCGTTTCACTTCTTCGTTTCTCAAAACGTTGTCGACAATGCTGCTCAACGAATCTTCCGTGACTCTGGTAATTGAAATCAACACTGCATCATCAGTGAAGCGTGCGTATATCTGGTTGACCGACCATACCTTCAAAAGATATGCTGATCCGACAGCAGATGCCGAGACCACCAAATAGAGTCCGAAGATTGCGGCGACCCTTTTCACTCCGGCTCGCGGGATTATGCGGGCGATTGCCATATCCGGGAATCGCATGGGGAGGAACATTCCCTCCGAAACATGTATGCAACATAAGAGTCGCCGAACTTCCCCTCGCATTCTTTCTCTTCCAGTCTCGCGAGGAAGAAGTATACAAACATCATTGCTATAAACGACAAGAGTACCAGGTACCTTGGCCAGAGTATGAGGAGGCCGAGACTACTCAGCATTAGCGCCGCATACTGTGGATGCCTGATGGAATTGTAAAGTCCGCCCGTCACGGCGCTCTTTCTCGTGAGTTTGTGATAGTACACCTGGACTGCGCCGACAAAGAACAACAATAAACCAAGTCCCGTGAATGCCGCACCAAGTGCGACCCGCACGTTAAGCAGATCGGAGGTGGTTTCAATAACGAGATGCGGCAGGAAGAAACCGGACAGCCATGCAAGAACAGTATGACCACCGACCAATTCAAGCGCCGGCCGGTAGACGGAATAGAAGTACATCGCAAACGGAGTCGCCATGTAGACAAACTCGAAACCGATCAGAAAATAGAAAGCTGCGGCAGCCCAGAACGTCTTTCGTGCCGCGGGCACCGATTGATGTTTACTCGGCATTTCCAAATCCTTTCAAATTGTACTGTTACTGTTTTCGACTTGAAGCTTCGGCTGGCCCCGATTGGAATCGTTCACGGGCGGTCGAGTCTTCTGAATTGATTCAAGTACAAGTAACGAGTTTGCCGGCCCGATGACTCACAAGCCGATAGGATTGGCAGCCAAAGTTATAAGGTTGGGACACCTGGAGACAGTGGAGCGAAAGTGGAGTCAGGTTTCCTGATTTGCGGGCAGTTGCCTGCCTGCTTCGACAGTTGCGCGGTATTGCGATGGAGTCATGGAGGTCAACTTTTTGAAGATGGAATTGAAGGACGAGACGGAGTTAAATCCCGCCTCGTACCCGATCGCGGCAAGTGTGAGGTTCTGCATTTTGGGATCCACGAGAAGTCGCTTCGCCTCTTCAACGCGGTGCAAATTGATAAACTCGAAGAAATTCTTTCCAAGCTACTGGTTGATAACCTGGGACAGGTAGTGCGTGGGAATGGAAAGTTGTTTCGATAAAAGTGGAAGCGTAAGAGCAGGATTGATATACGGCTTCTCGGAATTCATCAGAGTCTCAAGTCGTTCTTGAATCAACTCTGCCTGCTCAATCGAGAGTGCTGACTTGACGTATTTCTTCCCTTCTTCCACCTGAGCCTCATCCTCATCCATGCGGGCGGTGAAGATCTCAGGCTGGCTTATTCCGAAATAGCCGACCATATACATGAATGCCGAGACGAGAAGCCAGACAAGATTCATCTCCTGTGGACCGCTCTTCGTTATTTCGACCGCAAATGCGACGCACCAGATTATGATTTGTTCCATCGTGATCAACTGCAACCATCGCAGGTTTATCCTTTCTACGGACGAGAAGCTGCTTCTTACTCTCGACACGTGCGCCTTTAGTAGCCGGAGCACTGCCGCCAGGTACGAAAGCATCTGTACAACCATGAAGATGAACATGATGCCGCCGAGGACAGCGAGATATTTCGAAGGGAGTGAGAGTCCAGAGAAAAGCAAGTGGATGAATAGAAACACAGCGAACGGGACGAAGTGGATAGTGGTCCGGAAACCCAGACCGAATTGACGCTTCGTCAGTGCCTGAGCATAAAGGTACATTAACCGACCGAACAGCAGGAAGACACAATGGCCAGACCATGCATTTTCCGGTTCTCCCATGGAGTGCTGCTGGAGCTGTGATAGGGTGTGGAAGAATATCGTGATTGAAAAAGTAAGGAGAAGGACACCCAGGATTCTGTTTGCTAGGACATTGCCGCGCCGGAGCGAGATCAGTGCAGCCGCCAGTAGAAAGCCCTGAGCCGCGCCGACAAACAGGAGTATCGAGATCACGAATGCGAAATTCAATTTGCCGACAACAGTC
>JAKASW010000373.1:1128-3520 GCA_021818875.1 Bacteroidota bacterium | reverse complement strand
GGGAGGAAAACTTTATTGTGAAGATCTGGGGGAGAAAGTAAAAATATCGGGAAGGGGAGTCACGTACCTCGTAGGAGAAATAACGGTCTGACGGGAAAGTGGAGCGATGGGGCAGTCAAACAAATTAGTGGTCGTGGTTGATCTGCTGATTCTTGCGGGCGTTTCGTTCTTTTCATGGTACCTCGCCACCGACTATCAAACGTTTTCTGGAAGAGTCCATATGCCGATCGTCATCTGGATAATCGACACCGTCGATCTTTTCATGCACGAGGGTGGCCATTTCTTCTTCGGCTTCATGGGACGCTTGATTTATTTCATGGGCGGCTCGCTGATGCAGATTGTCCTTCCTTCACTGGCGGTATGGGTTTTCCTCAAGTCGGGTTTTCGCATGCTCATCGCAACTATGTACTGGCTCGGTCAGAACTTGATCAACGTCTCGGTTTATATTGGCGACGCACCTAACAAAAGATTGCCACTCATTTCAGATTCAGCGATCCATGACTGGAATTGGATATTCAACCACCTGGGGAACATCGGCATGGCGGAACCTGTTTCGTCGGTGGCTTTTGTCTTTGGATTGATAGCTTGCGCCTGCACAGTGATCATCGCGGGATATTTTACTGTCACGGATTTTCTAGTAAATTTTCTGACGGAGTTAGACTGATGATAAAACATATCGTATTTTTCAAATTCAAAGTGACAACTGATGAAGCAGATATGGGAGAATTGGAAAGAAAACTCTCGAGGCTTCCTGATTTGATCGGGGAAATAAGAGAATACCAACTTGGCCGCGATATCGTTCATTCTGACCGTTCTTATGATTTTGCCCTCGTCTCCGCTTTTGAGAGTTTAGAAGCTCTAGACAGATACAAAACACATCCTGAACATGTGAAGGTGCAAAAGCTCATCGGTGAAATTTGCGATCATACGAGGTCGGTAGATTTTATGCTGAAGGCCGGTGTCTGAAAATATTCTCACAACAGAAGGTCTCGGCAAGAAATTTGGTCAGCGCTGGGCAGTCAAGGATGTAAATCTGGAAGTAAAGAAGGGCGAGGTCTTCGGTTTTCTCGGACCGAACGGTGCGGGGAAGAGTACGACCATCAGAATGGTACTGACCCTTCTTGCGCCGACCTCCGGGACAATTAAAATCTTCGACAACGAAGTACGCCGCGATAGAGCTTCGGTCCTGTCGAGAGTCTGCGGCATCGTGGAGAAGCCGGATTTCTATCTTTATCTTTCTGCATACAAGAATCTTGAAGTGCTCGGCTCGCTTACGCGGAAGGTCACCAGGGCAGAAATTCTTGATGCCCTGGAGATTGTCGGCTTGCAGACGAGAGCAAAAGACAAAGTAAAGACATTTTCCCACGGCATGAAGCAGAGGCTCGGTATAGCCCAGGCCATATTGACAAAGCCGGATCTTGTTATCATGGACGAGCCGACTTCCGGCCTCGACCCGCAGGGGATGAAGGAAGTCCGGGACCTCGTCTTGAGATTGTCCAGGGAAAGCGGTACGACGATTTTTCTCTCTTCACATTTGTTGACCGAGGTCCAGGCAGTGGCAACTCGAATGGCTGTGCTCAACCACGGCGAGCTAATCGCCCAAGGAAAGGTAACGGATCTTCTTAACGGAGATTCTTCTTACTATTCGATCAGTGCATCACCGCAGGAACGGGCGGTGGAAATCTTGAGAGAGCAGCCCTGGATTGAAGTCGTATCGGTGGCGAACGAAGTGGATATCCAGGTAGACGCGAGCCGAGTATCCGAAGTCAACAGGCTTCTGGTTACAAACGGGATTGAGGTCTCATCTCTGGCGGCCAAAAGAACTCTAGAGGATTATTTCTTGAAAATCACGGAGGGCGCGTCAGAGCTGTGAGTCTGGTCGGAATAGAGACGATGAAGACATTCCGTCGATGGCGGACTTACCTCGGTTTTCTTGCCGTTGCTGGTGCTGTCATTTTATTGGAAGTGATCGTGAGACTCAACGAGCCGGGCTTTGCCGGAGTATTTACCCGCGGCCTGAGCGGCGACTTTCTTATCTCAGGAAACATATTGAACGCATGGGCGATCACGGCTTTCATAATGAACTCGCTTTACATCCATGTTCCGTTCCTGATCGCGCTGGTTGCCGGCGATATGGTTTCCTCCGAGGCGACTTCCGGTACGTTGCGGTTATTGTTGATCCGACCGCCCTCTCGTTCCAGGATAATTGTCTCGAAATATCTAGCCATGATGGTCTACACGGCGTTGCTCATATTGTTCCTCGCTGCGTTGTGCATCGGATTGGGTCTTGTATTGTTCGGGACGGGTGACCTCATCCATTTTCAGATGGCGCCGCCGCATATAGTAATTCTGCCTCAGAGTCTGGCGATACCCCGCACACTGCTTGCATTCG
>JAKASW010000373.1:0-1118 GCA_021818875.1 Bacteroidota bacterium | reverse complement strand
TTATCCATGTCTGTCGTCGGCTCATTGGCATTTCTATTTTCGACTCTTGTCGATAATTCGATAGGTCCCATCATAGGTGCCATGGCCGTCATAATAATATTTACGATTGTAGGGACTCTTCCGTTCCAATCTTTGGAACAAGTGCGACCCTATCTCTTTACAACTTATATGGGCATCTGGCAATTGCCGCTCGACAACCCGGTCAACTGGATGGAGGTGCTGAAGGATTCCATCGTCCTCCTGGGTCATGATGCATTGTTCTTTGGTACGGCGTTCCTCGTATTCGTTCGAAAAGATATTAAGAGTTGAGGTGAATATGGTCGGATTATTTGTCGCGATGTTCCTTTTTATCACCGGCGGGTCACAGCCAAATACGGTGAGCTATCTTCAAAATGTGCTCAACCATTTTTCGGGAATTAAAGACTATACGGTGGATGTTAGAGTTCACTTCGATGTAAGAGATTTCCAGGCACCTGACATGGAAGCTACGGTTTACTACAAAGAACCGGATAAAGTCAGAATCAAATCAAAAGGACTCTTTATTCTTCCGCGTCAGGTTGGACTGTTCAATCCACGGCAGTTCAATCCGAATGACTATGATGTGAGACTTATCGACACACTTACGCTGAATGCCGACCCGTGTGTGAGGGTATCATTGACTCCTAAGAACGAACGCCGCAAGGACCGGGAAATAATTCTGACGATAGATAAAAAAGACTGGCTGGTTCGAGAGATTTCGACGCCTCCTTCGCAAGGGAAGAACGTGACGGCGAGAATTACGTACGGATCGTTCAATGGTTTTGAGCTTCCCAGCGAGATGAATGTCGATATTGATGTCAACAAGGCCAATGTTAATATTCCGGAAATTGGCCGCGACCATAAACCGATGAACAGCATTTCCGGCAGCGTGCAGATTTACTATTCGAATTACGAGATCAATACCGGACTGAGCGATAAGATTTTTGAGAACCATGGTGCGGACAGGTAGAAAGGGTTAAATGTTTAGAGGGGAATCGAATCAGCAAGATTTCCCGTGAGCCGCTAGGACGGGAGACCTTCTGAAGTACATCAGATGTTGTGCTTCTTGGCGGACTTGCAATGGTATCTTTTGCAACATC
>JAKASW010000039.1 GCA_021818875.1 Bacteroidota bacterium | reverse complement strand
GAGACGCCATGCCTCAGGCAATCATTCCAGATAAAACCGGAGGCCGGGCTCGATGTCGGCACGCCGCCTTCGAAGTCATACGGCCCGCCTCGACCGCCATAATTGTTCTGCCAGCTCTTCTGAACAAAGTCGGTCGCATAAGCAGCATCGGACCAGTTGTGACCATCCGCACTCACTTCGGCATTTGCATAGAGATTGTCGAGCAGGACATAATCCCTCACGAGCTTATGAATGTTCGGAGTGATCTTCTCACCAAACAGTACAAGGTTCGGATCTCCATTTCCTCTTTTTATATCTCCCAGCACCTGATCGTACGTCCTGTTTTCTTTGATGAAATAGAAAACATACTTGATCGGCGATTTACCCCCGACTTTAGACGGGATGGGATTGTCGGGATCGAGAGCGGCTGTTTCCAAATCCTTCGGACGATACGGTGTGTTCGCATATACTTCTTTTGTGTATTTGGCGAGCATCTCGTGGCCGGGAAACTTGAAGAAGGAGAGGGTTCCTATCACCACCCTGCCGATATACCACCTGTTGTGTGAACCCTCCTTGAAGCCCGGATTCGGCTTCGATCGGTTTCCTTTCCCGTTGACGACCAGGACTGTACCATTCTTCAGCTCAAGGACCTTAGTCGGATACCAGCCGACCGGAATGAATCCGATGGGTACAGGCCTCTCAGGATCCGAGAGGTTGACCACCGCAAGATCATTGTTATCGGCATCAGCAACGAGCAGGCGCTTGCCATCAGGAGTAATGCACACTGAGTTCGGAGTCGCTCCCTCAGGCGAATCGGGATACAATGAAATGGAAATGTTCGCCAACGCCTTATGCGTTTTGAGATTAATCATCGTGACGCTATTGTCATTCGCGTTCGCGACGAATGCCGTTTTACCATCACGCGTAACGGCTATTTCGGTCGGATGGGCGCCGGTGGGAACTTCATACAGCAGGTTCGTGCCTTCGAATGCCTCGATCTTTTTTGAACTCCAAATGGAAACCAGGAGAGTTCCGTCTTTGAGGAATTTGCAGGCGTAGGGCATCCCATCCAGTTTCACTACCGAGAATTTGTGAGTTTGCCGGTCATAGTAGCGGAGAGTATTATCCGCTCTAAAGACAGCGGCAAGCACATCGCCGTGCACATCTAACCCGGCGGTCCAGGCGACAGCTTTTGGATGAGGCGGCAGGAACTGAATCGTATCGGAATTCTGCAGGTGGCCGTCGACAAGATTGAAAGTGTAGACACAATTCTGATTTCCGCCAGATACGTAAAGTTTGTTTCCGTGGAATTTTATGCCGAGCCAACTGTCTTTCAGCTTTATTGACTGGACGACTTTGCGATGCTTGAGATCTACGAGCATGACAGTTGGTTCATCCCATCCGTCATTTGTAACCGCAATGTATTTTTGTCCCGGGGAGACAGCTGCGTTAAGAGGCATCGTACTCAACTTGATGGAATGACCGGCAGGTGTGAGCCACCATCCGTTAGCGAGAAGAGTACGCCCGTTCATTTCACCCGGGGTTTGAGAGTACAGTGAGCCACAGAGGAGAAATAGCAATGGGACAGTGTAAGAAATCCTGAATCCTAATTCCGAAATCCTAAACAATTTTCGAAGCTCCAAAATCAAATGTTGATGGGATGGGAATAGAGCAAAACAAAGAGGAATGCGGTTTCGAGACTTGGCCATTTGAATTTTGTTTCTGTTTAGAGTTTCAAATTTAGAGTTTATAGATTGATTCCCGGTCTGTGGAGCCTGAATATCACTTATATGATGGCGGTGCCTGTTCGGTGCACTTCCCCAGCTTTTGTCGGGCATCGGACTCAAAGTGTAATCAATAGTGCCGCCATGCTCGATTTCCGTAAACCACATCCAGGGCTTGCTCCACTTCTTGCCGTTGATTACGAGGCTGTGGATGTATGGCGTTGCGTCTTTCGCTCCGTGACCTATTATAGTCACCGTCCCGCTGTGCATGTGTATCTCTGCTTTGGGGAATAGCGGACTGCCGAACACGAACATCGGTAAACCCGGCTCCTCGGGATACATCCCAAGGGCTGAGAAGATGTACCACGATGACATCTCGCCGAGGTCGTCGTTGCCGGGGAAGCCGCGAGGCTTGCTCGAATAGAGCGTCGTCACCGCCCTTCGCACGATTTCCTGCGTCCTGTATGGCTCACCGAAAAAGTCGAATTCCCACGGTGTCTCCAGACACGGCTCGTTGCCAAGATAGCAGTACTTCGACCTTACTCCTGCATTCAACTCCCTAAGGAAATCGTCGAGGCGGCTGGCCGCCGTTTTCTCTCCCCCCATCTTCTCTGCAAGACCCTTTAAATTCCACTGAACTGCCCAGACGTATTGCGGCGCAGTCCCTTCCACGTATGCCTGGTTATGATCATAAGAAAGTACGGTGTCGGCGAATCCTGGAGTCCAGTCCCCGTTCACTTCCTTCATCTGCAAGTAGCCGGTCGCCGGATTGTAAAGGTTCTTCCAGTCCTGAGCGTGATTAAGAACCAACCCGGCATCCGATTTGCGACCGAGGCTCGTTGCCATTCTCGATAGAGCAAAGTCTGCTGCTCCATATTCGAGCGTCATCGAGACACAACCGTATCCTCCCTTTTGATGCTCGGGGACATAACTGAATTTCAGATAAACCCCCAGTGCATCTCTCTCGTAAGTATGTGCCAGAGGTGCATAAACTGTCGTGTCCGTCGCGGCCCGCATTAGTCCGTCAAAGGCACCTTTTACATCGAAGTCTCTTGCTCCGAACGCATAGAAGTCAGCGATTATCGGCGCAGCAGGATCTCCCATCATTACCCCGCTGTCCATATTCGGCACCGGCCATCGCGGGAACGTCCCACCCTGTTGATAGTCGAGAAGTAACGACTGTGCCATATCGCTCGCATGGCGCGGAGCGATCATTGCGAGAAATTGTGCCTCACTCCGATATATGTCCCAACCCGAGAAGTTGGAGTACATCAGGTGTCCCTTCCTCAAGGCGTGTATCTTGCCATCTGCACCCGGATACTTTCCGTTGACATCCGAGCAAATCGTCGGTCCAAGAAGAGTGTGGTATGCCATCGAATAGAATGTCTTCATATTTGCAGTATATCCGCCTGACACCTGGACACGGTTTAGCCAGGAATTCCAGATTCTACCCGCCCTTCGCACGGCTATATGAAAGTCTTTGTCAGTGAAACGTGAGCCAGGGTTTTCAGCCTCAAGATTCTCTTTTGCATCGGCAACGCTTACATAAGAAATCCCTATTTTCACGAGGACGGTTCGGCCCTTCGAAGAATTGAAAGTGACATAAGCACCGGCAGTTCTTCCTTCGCCGTTCGTCTCATTCTTCAGTAGAGTCGCATCTCCCCACGTGCCGTAACTTGCGAATGGCCTGTTGAAGACCGCATAGAAATAAATCGGCTGGGTATCGTACCTCGTCCTGCAAAAGTGGCCGGATTCCGAAACACCGCTTATCGAACGGGCCGACGGATCGATCCTGACGGAAGTCTGCGAGCTTATTTTCCAGTTTGCCGGTGAGGCGAAAATAATATCGCTCGCGCCGTTGATTACCATATTCGGCGTGCTGTCCGTCGGATAGGAGAACCGGCCAAACCCTGTCCTGTCGGTGGCGGTAAGCGCTACATCGATTGCATTCGCGAGTTTGACCGAATAAAATCCTGGATGAGCTGATTCATCTTGATGAGAAAAAGATTCCGAAAATGACATCCGATCTATGGGCGGTTTTATTTCGGCAGTGTTTAGTAACGGGGAAAAAGCAAAATCCTGTACGGTGGATCTGACATTACTATCTGCCGCCGTTACTTTCCGCACTCAGTACCGGCGCAGCGATGAGAACAAATGCGGCGGATATTACCAGATACTTCAAATCGATCAACGGATATTTCATATGGGCTCCGGGGTTAAAGAGGACTTCAACAACTGAAAGTAGGCGCGGTCACGCGACCTCGCCTACTTTCCATCTATTGCGACAACTTACTTTAACAGAACCAATTTCTTGGTGATTACTTTCGCACCTTCTTGCAGTGTGTAGAAATACACGCCGCTCGAGTACTTATCCATGTTGACGTTGTAAACATAAGTGCCGGCTGGCCTGAATCCCTGGTCAACAACCTGCACGAGCTGACCAAGAACGTTATAGATCTTAAGACTCATTACCCCAGCCTGCTTCAAACTTACCTTAATGTCCGTAGTTGGGTTAAACGGATTGGGATAGTTCTGACTCAAGCTGAATTGAGAAGGTATTTCGTTCGGAACCTGCTTAACCGCCAGGGCAGACGGGTACCAGTTCAAATCTCCAAGCGGCTTGCCGTCGGTACCAGCAGTCAGCAGTGCTTGGTCAGAATAAGTGAGATTCTCAGGAACGGGATAGCCCTGCGTTTGCTGCCAATTTTTCGGAACACCGGCAAAAAGATTTGTCGGATCCGTCGGCAACTGAGGCCAGATGTAATTCGAGGCGTCTCCATTTAACCACTGGAGGTGCTCATACTCCACAAGGCTGTCGAGTGCGGGTCCCGTTAACGAAGATGCAAAACCCGGGTCCACACTATCATTGTTCGCTGCAACAAGATGTGAACCACCCTTTTCGCTCTTGAACAGTGCCTGGGTATTGGCGTTCATGAACACCGGAATAATGAGCGAGTCATGCGTAGTGTCATTATACTGCGTCCAGAAATTGACGAGTGGCGCAGGCCAACAGTATACGTTGTTAAGAACGTTTACATGCCTGTCTGCCTCTGTCAGATTGAAAGGAGGCAGCGTCAGCGCACCTAATGTATCCAGTACGACGAGGGTTGGGTTGTCGATCTTGCCTCCAAACTGAGATGTGTTCGCCAGTGTAGAATCGCCCGTGTGTGCAAGGAGTCCATAGAAAATATTGTTCTCGATGTCTTCGTTAACAGCCTGCTGGACTTTCATCGGCGGTCCGCTGTTCAAGAAGCAGGTGTTGTGATCAAACCTGATATATTCGGCATACCAGTTTGAACCAAAGTAGCTACCGTTGACACAGAAGAAAGTGTTGTTCTCATACCATAGCGTATCGACGGGACCCTTCGTCAGTTCCCAGTAGATGGCGCCCTTCGGCCACTGGTAACTCTGGACGTTCCTGAACTCACAGTTTGTGATAAATAGGTTGGCACCTATGCTGTTATTGTGCTGAATCAAATTAGTATTGCCGCCGTACCAGTCGTCAATCACGTCGTGGTCCAAGCGCAACGTCACATTGTTACCGGTTTCAGTCATGAGCGTGGTAGTAAGAGCTACACCGTCGGGTCGCTCACCCAGCAAGTAGCAGCCTTGAATGGTGACATTGCCGGTATCGCAGCTTACAAACGGATCGGGTGTCGTGTTGTCAGCATTCACGATCGGTTCAATCACAGGCGGGTGACCGGTGGTCGGATTGATTTTCCCGACGATCGTAAGGTTATAATACTGGTTCATCGTTATCGTATTATCGAGATAATAAACAGTATCCACCGGGCCTGTCTGCTGCAGGACGTAAACGCGATTTACATCTTCCCTTTGGCCCGCGGAAGTCGTATCACCCGTTATAGCGTTGAACAGATTTGGCTGACCATTGGCATTGAGTGCCGAAACATACATGGTGTCTGCCGCGGTCTGCGCAAACGATTGACTAGGGGGCACAAACAGCACCAGTGCGGCCGCTAAAAACATAGCGACTAGTAACGCTTTCATAATGATTCTCCTCTCATTTAAGGTTAACGATGTTTCATCACCGGAAACCAAACTCTTCCGGTATCAAATAGTCCAATACCCTATTGATAGAAATGCGTTCGAATAAGTCTTTCATCACCTCCAATCGGAAAAACTTTTTCACCATGGACATGAGCGTGTGAATCAAAGACTCCAGCGGAGTCCAAGATCTGCTGTCATGCCGTAAGTCGCCTGAGATGTCGGAAACCCGTTTGCCTGGACGACATAGGTGTCACTCGCACCGTTCAAATCGTTCAGGTCGAGATAGACTTGAATGCCGTACCACGGTAAGTCCTGTTTGACAACCGCGTCCCAGCGGAGATAACTCTTTTTTGACGAGCGAAGCTCTGGCCAGAAATTCGTTGCGTTGAAAACATTGGACTGATAAATCATCGACACGACAGCGGAGAAGCCTAGGTAATCGTAGCCTATAGATAGATTGAGAATATCATCCGGTTGATCCAAGAGTCTATCCGTGTACGAGGTGTCAACATAAACAGGCTGGAATCCTGTCTGGAAAGTACCTGGGTATGTGATCGTATAGGGATACTTCGCACCTGAGAATATGTGGGTGTAGTTTATGTTGAGAATAAGCCCGCTAAGCACGGATGGCAGGTACCAGAAATGAGTCTGCCAATCGACTTCGGTTCCCCAGAGGTTGACGCGGAATGAATCGTTGATGGCCGTCGAAAGCGCATATCCCTTGGCAATGGAAGGAACCCCCGGATAGAGCGAAGGGTCGGTAATATGGACAGTCTCCGGGAATATGAAATTGTCAATCTGCTTCAGAAATCCGTCGACCGTGAAAAGTCCGATGCTGTTACTGTAGAACGACAATGCCAGATCATAGTTTTGAGAGTGCGCCGGTTTGAGGGCGTAGTTGTTCCACGTAACTTCCTCCGACCCGGTAATAACGTCAAGCCTCGGAATAATATCACTGAAATTTGGATAGGAGAGTGTGTTGGTGTAGGACGCGCGAGCCTCTAGCCATGAGAGAGGCCTATAATTAAGGATGACATCCGGCAGCCAATAACCGTGATATTCGCTCATCGTGGTGTCGCTGTAGGGCGGGGCCGGAAGAGAATTATCGGTACTTCCAGCCTGATAGTGGACTCCCGTGTAGGAAGTCTGAAGAGCTTGATAACGTACACCGGGAATAAAGGTCAACTGCGGTCCGACATTGAAGGTAGCCATTACGTATCCAGCACTTCGGTATTCATTTCCGGTGTAGTTGTTCGCAGCGTCCTGATACTGACTTGGGGCGTATGGGGAGGCAATCATGACGGGTGATGCAGTGCGCATGAAAGTAACGACGGTGTTTATAGTCTGAGAAAGCATCCCAAGATTAGTTGGCACACCCAATGAATAATCCCCCCCGAGGAACTTTCCATAACTGAATGACGAATCTTCGTAGGCAGTCAGAGGCAGAGCGCTGCCGTTGGTTAAGTTATACGGCGGCTTTGTCATCCATGGAAATTCATTCAGGATCTGCTGAAGCGGACCGTTCGACCCCTGTGCGGGGGATGCGTCGAGTGTACCATTTCCGTAGTTATATCCGTAATACCTGTTGCTGGCCCGGTACATCCCGCCGAATTTGAGTTTCCCGGTAATAAGATCCGAGAAATTGAAATCCCTCTCCAGGTCCAGAGAGGCAGAATATTCATTTGACTTATTGAAGCTGCTGCTCGTGCTTATCGATCCGAGATACATGTAGATAGGATTAACCAAAGTTGTTGCTTCCTGACCAACTACGATGGGATCTGCACGACTTGAAGTGACAGGGAATCCCACCGACCCCTGACTGAAGGTGGCGCTCCAACTTCCCGGGTTCCTGTAGTCAGAATATGAATGTGACAGTTTTACGTCTACATTGAGCAAAGCAAAGTCCTGTTGATACTCAAGGAGATTTGTCACAACATCAAGCCTGTTTGGTGAATAAGAAGCACCGTATGATATTGTGTTATTTCCTTCCGGCGGAATGCTGTAACTCTGGTTGCGATTTTCAGTATTCGTTATGCCCCTGCTCAAAAAATTCATAAAATCTATTTTCCCTTCAGGAAGCCTGTAGTCCATGACAACCGTTCCATCAAGCAACTGCTGCTCACTCGGGGCATAAGTCAGTGAAAGGTTGTCCAAAGATATCGGGTTTGACTTGCCGATATTTTTTGTGACCATACTGTAGCTCCCGCCGAACTCGTCGGAAGACAAGTTTATTCTCTGGGAAATCACCTGTGCAAGGATTCCGAACCGCTTGCCCAAGAATCTATCACCTATCGTCCCCGCAAACTTATAGTTGTTGTAAGTGTTCTGAAGATTGTCATAACTCCCCTGTGCATTTAGATCGATCTCCGGTCCACCGAACTGGTTCCGTTTCGCTTCCCTCAACTGGAAATTTACGACGCCTCCGAGGAAGGCAGCATCCATGTCGGGCGTTGCAGTCTTAAAGAGCTCAATACCTCTCAATGAACTTGAAGAGATCATGCTTAGATTAACGCTGCGGTTGCCAGAGCTTGTGGAAGCCATCTCCACTCCGTCGACCATGACGCTGTTGTACTGGGGCGCCATCCCGCGGATGGCTAGCTCTGTTCCCTCGCCGCCCTGTCTTACAAGATAAACTCCCGGCAGCCTGCCCACCGACTCCGCAGCGTTGACATCAGGCAGCTGGCTAATGCGGGCAGCAGAAACTGCATTCATTATCCTGTTCGAGGATAGCTGCTCGTTGATGGCCGCATTCTGGCCGCTCGCCTGTGCCGTCACAATGACGCCTTTGCCTTTCAGCGCCACTGCTTCGAGCTTGAAATTTTCAGTCAGGGTTATGCCGCCAACGACCTGGACGGTGGCTTGCATAGGTGTGTATCCGACATAACTTACTCGCATCGTGTACGAACCGGCAGGAACATCCGAGATCACATAGTCGCCGCTGAGACCTGTGGCAGAGCCCAGGCTTGTTCCCACAATGAGCACGTTTGCACCAGGAAGTGCGCCGCCCGTTTCACTATCTGTCACTTTACCGGTTATCGTGCCGGAAGTCTGGCAGAGAACCAATGCGGGAGCAAACGATAGTGCCAGACCGAGAAGTAATGCCGTAGATTTCCTCCTCAACATATCTACATCCTTTCCTGCTTGATACAATTAGGTCCTGTTCCCCGCTTCTGCCGGGCCAACGCAAGGCAGAAAAGGGTGGGAACCCCCAAGAGACTGTCAGTTTAGATTCAAGGAATTTGTTGCTCGCATGGCTTCGCCAACTCAGTCCCAGAACACCATTTTTCGACGAGCAACAACAAGCGCATGAGCTACGAAATGTGTGAGGCGCCAAAATCGACTAAACCGCTTGATAATCACACTTAGTTTCTAACTCTCTATGAAATAAGGAGTCAAAACAGATGTGGCGGCTATTGCTAAACCGCTCCAGAAAGCTAACGTCTTTTCTACCAAATGTCAAGTCCAGCTCAAGATTTTCTTCATAGGAAGGATGACTCTCTCCATCGCCTGCTGCTTTTGAAACAACAACGACCGGGTGCAGTTCTCAAAATCTACACTGCTCGCCCTTCACATCATCATAATTCAACATTGAACAATCTAAGACCGGGGGAGTAAATAGCCGGGCGTCAACCGGCTAATTAATCTCGGCTTATGATGTAACTCCGGTAATGAACAAGCCTTATCCAATTGAAAAACCGATCGATCAACGATGTTGTCGTATTCCCGCACATGATCCGCGACATATCAATCTAATGGCATCTCTAAAAAGTAAGAGGGTATGACAAGGAGGATGAAGCGAAATGTGCCATGATGCGTTTAAGGAGGTAAAGGAAGATGAGAGAGATGAAATACAAGAGGAAGCAAGAGCGAGGAATATCGGACGGGGGAGATCGATTAGAGAAGCTGTAGGATCGGAGCGATCCTTTTACCTATGGAAAAGAAAGTCAAGAGAAAATAAGATCCCATTAACAAAAATTGTGTTTTTGTTTTCTGACTTTTGGTCTCACAGCTGCATAAGATGGCTGCGCCGCTTTCTGTCGGCCTGACTAGCTCGGTATAGATATTTCGGTCAGTCATAGTTTTCTCTGCTACTGATCCTTTCTTTACACGACTTGGTGAGAAGTATCGTTTACTAGTCGCCAATCTGAACTCTCTACCTCAAGACGATGGTCCTGAGAATCGGGCTACGGTAAATTTGAGTATAAACGGGAGGGGGGTAACCGGTAGGGTGGCATATCTGCTCCCGCGTTAGGCGGATGTAGTTGCAGACAGGCAGTTGAACTCTCCCTCCATCTATATGGTTGATATTCTTTGCCGCTCTTGAGCATCCCATAAGTTACTTTAGCAATGTATCGCGCAGCGGCGTTCCTCGCATTGTATTCTGCAACCCCTTTCCCGATCAGGTAATCATAATAATCTCTCATAGGGTTCTTTCCCTGGATTGCTACCAGAGCAGCTATCTTATAAACGGATTTCAAGTCCCTGCTGTACCTGGGATTTCGTTTCCCATAGCTGCGATTGCCGCTTATCTTTTCTAATTTTACCAATCCACAGTATGAAAGGTAGTGACCACAGTCGTGGAATCGTCTTGCATCGATGACTGTAGCCAGTATCTTGTGAGGTACAATGAGCCATACTACCGTGCACTTCGCAGACAGTGGACGCTGATTGAATTGAACGCCAAGCAGTTGACACAACTGGCGAATGCGTTGAGGAAATCAAGATACTGAAGACCTTCCCGGGCGTTGGTGTCTATTCAGCTGTTGGACTTATATTGAATATAGGGTCAATAGATCTCTTCAACAACTCGAAGAAGCTCGCATCGTACTTCGGAGTACATCCGAAGCAGATACAAAGTGGCGATGGTAAATGGGAAAGCCGCATGAGCAAAGAAGGACGTACACAGCCCCGTGCCATATTATTCATGGTAACGATCTCAGCCATCCAGGATAACCCGGTGATCAAAAAGACATACGCGAGATCTTTGTCCAATGGAATGAGCAAGATGGCTGCCGTAGGTGTGTGCATGCACAAAACACTTCGCATCGTCTACGGGATGCTCAAGAACAAGAAAGCCTTTGACCCTAAACTCCACGAAGCGAGACTTCAAAGGACTCATCAAAGTGGTTCCGTAAAGAAAGTCGATGCAAGAAGAAGACTGCAGGACTTTGATCCGGCAGCACCAATTTCAAGAAGACAGCATAAAAAGAGAGAGGAGCAAACTGCAGCGTCCCAAGGCAATCAAGTTGCCATGCGCGGGATCAAAGAGCCTGCTCCTCGTTTAAAGCTAAACAAGTGACAGCAGGAATAATACATCCCAGAGAAAGAATCTTTCATGACAGCTTCAGGCTCCGTCCGTCACTGGATCTATGGCTAAAAAAATCCCTTGACTCTGAACGGAATAACTGCCGGTCTACGACTCGTAGAGCAGGCAGGGGTACTGAGTGTTGTACAACGACACAAATACCAAACATTTTTCTTTGAGCCTTTGAGTCTTTGTGGTTTCCAGAGGGGTTCTCGGCCTGGTCCCTAGGGTCGGGTGGAATACAAGGTCCATACGGAAAGTCATCATCGTTTTCACGGTTAATCGTTGTCAGGTTCACTTATCTGCACCACATTGTGAGCCGAGCAGTATCTGAATTTTGGCATCCGATCAGTATTTCAGGGCTGTCCATGTAACCAATCGGAGATTAGAGCCGTACTCTTTCGAAAAAAGCAGAGAGGACGGAACTTGCTGAAGGCCACAGTGATTCTCGCAGCACTAACATTTACCCACTCCGTAGGGTGGGGTAAACCAAAATCCGATTCAACGAACGAACAAAAGTACGAGCTTCCAGCCGTTTGGATTTCAGGGAATATTGATCTAACAGGAAAGTTGACAGATCCGAAGTGGAAGCTCGCTCCTCGCGTCAGTCTTGGTTACGAGGTTCAACCGGGAAACGACACACCCGCACCGCAAAAAACCGAAGCGTTTGTGTTGTACAACTCCAGTTATTTATATCTTGGCTTCGTGTGCCACGATACACACCCTTCACAAATACGTGCGCACATCACCGACCGCGACAACATTTTCCAGGACGATTTCGTGGGTGTGATCCTGGATACGTACAACAACCACCAGTGGGGGTACGAATTCTTCGCTAATCCTTTCGGCATCCAAGGAGATTTGTTTCGAAATGGAAATAATGAAGATCCCAACTGGGATGCGGTATGGTATTCGAAAGGAACGATCAGCGATAGTGGATACATCGTTGAGATGGCAATTCCTTTCAAGAGCTTGAGGCTGCCCAGTGAGGCCGTTCAGAATTGGGGAATATCTTTCATCCGTAACATACCGAGAGCGAGCCGGATACAAACGTCATGGGTGCGCGTGAATCTAAATGACCCCTGTATGCTCTGCCAGGAAGGGATGCTGACAGGGCTGACTGGTCTCGAGTCGGGCAGCTCGATTGGCGTTCTGCCTTATGCAATGGGATTGGAGAGCGGGAATATCAACGACAACAGCGATCCATCTTCCGGGTTCTCCAATAGACCTGTCACCGGCAGATTAGGCGTTGGCCTGACCTATTTCCCGAATCCGAGTCTGTCCGTCCAGGGGGTCATTAATCCGGATTTCAGCCAGGTCGAGTCAGACGTAACCCAGATAAGCCTGAACTCGACCTTCGCCTTGTTTTATCCGGAGAAGCGTCCCTTCTTTATGGAAGGGAACGATGTGTTCAGCACTTTGATCCAGGCATACTATTCTCGCATGATCAACAACCCCCTCGCAGCGGCGAAGTTGATTGAGAAGTCAGGATCATGGGCCGTCGGATATCTTGCAGCAGAAGACAGAACCACCCCGTTCATAATCGCGGGGGAAGAAGGGAGCGTCACCAACAACAACGGAGACAATACATTCCCTACTCCGTACAGGTCATTCTCAAATATTCTCCGTGCCAGATACAACTTCGGCAAACAATCGTTTGTCGGATTGCTCGGTACGTTCAGGAATTTCACACACGCTCACAATTACGTCGGAGGAATCGACTGGAATTATTTCTTCGGCCGCAACTATACTTTCGACGGGCAAATTCTTATGTCTAATACTCGCGAGCTGAATGACACAAATATCGTCTCCGATCCGACATTCTTCGGGAATACGAGATTTACAAAAGCGTTCGACGGACAGGAATATGATGGTACAGGATTCCAGACCGATTTCAGAAGAGATGCCAGGCACTACAGTTTCAGACTTACTTACAAGGATTTCTCGCCGACATTTCAAGCGGAAGACGGATACGTTTTCTCCAACGATCTCCGTACGGTCGACATGGAACACACGCTTCTCTTCTACCCGAACACGCCGCTCGTGGACAACTGTGGTTTCGACCTGGAATCCGGTCTGCACTTTGACTATCAGGGATCGAGGAAGGAGAGCTGGGTAATGCCTTCGCTGATTTTAAACCTCAAGAGTCAGACACAGATCCAGGCGACCTACTTCCTTGTGAACGATGAAATGTTCCGCTCGGTAAATTTCGTCGGTGTGCATCGCTGGCAATTCGATATTCAGTCTGAACCGACAAGTTTAATCTCGTTTTATTTGGACGCCTCTGTCGGAAGGTTCATCGATCGCGCTTCGGATACTGCCATCGGTAGGGGGCATCAAATAACTGCCGAGCTGGTAATCAGGCCAACCGACAGGCTCTCATTGACCGCCGATTATTCGAGATCGCGTCTCTCAAACTTGGTGGGCGGCGAGCTTCTCTATGACGGGTACATTGCGAGAATTTCTGCGATCTACCAGTTTAACCCGGAAATCTTCCTGCGGCTCGTCGGTCAATATGATCAGTTCTCCAACGGTGTGGAGATTGATCCTCTATTCAGTTTCAAGCTCAATCCATTTACCATTTTCTATGCGGGAATGACAAACGGTCTGGCGGAGTTTGGACAGCCATACGGGATTATGCAAACAGCCCGCGAATTCTTCGTAAAGGCCCAGTACCTGTTTCAGTACTGATCGGGGTGAAGACTTCCTTCAACACGACCAAAACTTCGATGAAGGAAGCGTTCTACTACGCATTATTGCGGTTTCATCGGGACGATCCACCATGCGATTAGGTATGTGACGATCACCGGGAAAATCCCTGTAACTAAAGCCAGGAAGACCACTGCGAGGCGTATGACGGTCGGGTCTGCATCCACCATTTCGGCGAACCCACCACACAAGCCGGCCATCTTCTTGTCCGTTGTCGACCTGTAGAATCTAGTCATGTCGAATCCTCGTTGATTGGTTCATTGGAACATTCATGACAAATCAACGGATATCGACATCCTAAGTTACGCGCGAGCTTATTTCATCGCGTTTTGGAGGCTCTTGCCATCGTAGAACCTGGAGTTGTGCGATAACGCGTAAACATAATTCGCCACGTCCCACCTCTGCATCTCCGTGAGTATCTGTTGGTACGACGGCATCGGAGTCCCGTTCAAACCCGTACTGAGAATCAAATAGATCTTCTCCGGCGTCCTGCCGACTTTGACGTCCCATGTGTGAGTAAAATTAGTAGGCCGGGCGGGTTGACCATCAGCGTCCTGCAGGGTCGGCGCCGCAGGTCCGTTTCCTTCACCTGTTATACCGTGACAATTCCAGCAGCCCATTTCTAAATAGTCTTGCCGTCCTCGCTCGATGCTGTTATAAGTGTACGGTACCGGCGTGCTAATCCTGACAGTGTCCAGTGGATATTGGGATGAGTCGCTGAACAATGGCGAGAGCGTTTTGATATATTCAACAACGGAATACTGATCGGCCACACTCATCTGGGCAAATGAAGGCATGGCACTGTGGTAAATGCCTGAGTTGATTATTCTCAGGATGTCATAATTCGTGGGAAGTTCTCCATAAGTTGTGCTTCTGAATCTGAAAGTGCCAGTTTTGAAATCACGCGGTTTCGTCCTCAACGAAACAGAAACAGGTCCTTGCCCATCGCCGTTATCTCCGTGGCACGGTGCGCATGCTTCATGGAACACAGCTTTCCCTCTCGCAACGCTCACGACGTCTGACCCACTGTAGCTGGAAGAACAGGAGTAAATACCAAAACCGAGAATCACTGCGATGACGGGAATTGACAACCGGAGGTTCTTCATAATTGCATCTCTCCTTTCCTTAGAACCCTACCAAGACGCCGAGCGTAGTAAGGGTCGATTTCGTGTCCGTCGCATTTGCCGGATTGTTGTCATCCAGCAAACTCAGTTCAAGATAGGTTCCCACGTTCGCTGCAAAATGATATCGCGCTCCTATCGTATACTGGTTTTGTTTTTCCGCAGTCTGCTTAACTTTTGTGAAATCATACCTGCCGTAAAGGAAGAATTTTTCAGGGACTATGAGAACATCGAGCCCGACAAAACCGCCGTTCATGCTTTGACTGAGCCCACCTACGTTGTCGTCGAAAGCCGACATGTACTGGAAATACAAGTCGAATCGTTTCGTCCATGGATCATTGAAATCCACCGCAAAGCCGGCGCGGCTAAGGTTGTTGAAAGTACTGTCAACCAACATTTGTCTACCGCCGTAGAAGTATAACCCTAGTCTGAAAGGGGCATTGTTGATGTACTTGGTCTGCTCGACCATAAAGAAGGTAGCTTCGTTGTCGTTCAGGTTGATTCCTCCCGCAGTGCCGTTGCTGATTCCCGCTTCATACCTCAAACCATCCATTATCTGGGGGAAAAATCCGTAAACAGATGCAGCCCATTGCGGATCGGATATCAGGAGGTCTCCCTGGAGCGGGGTCGCAGGCTCGTAATCGTAAATCAAGTAATCGGCAGACTCCACGAGGGAAGTGTTGTCGGGAAACGTGTTGAAGAATCGGAACCGACCAAACCGGAAATTGAAGTTGCTTTGTCCGTCTGGCCCGAGAAGGTTGTTGAACATTATACTCATCGTCTCGATTGTCGGTGCGAACTTGCCCTGTCCCGTAATGACGATGGGCGCTGCAAGAAAATAGCTGAGATGCTTGGCCATTGTCCCCGCCGTGAACAGGTCGAGTCCGCTCGGCTGGAAAGAAAGCGTGTTGCTTGAGGTATTGGTACCGTTGATTGTTGTAACAACGTGGTCAGAAACAAATGAAGGATAGAAGACGAAAGAAAGGGAAAGCGGCTCCTGTGCCCAAATGGGCTCCGACTCATCAGTTCCGGGCAATTGGTAGCTGTTTATCTGGAAACGCCTCCCGTAGTCGTTAAGAACAGGCGGCGCAACGTGGCACCTGAAGCAGCTAACATGGTACTTCCTTGCGAAGAGCGGGATTCCGTATGAGCTCCCCGCAAGCAATGTAATTGTGGAAAACAGAACCACCTTAGAAAGGAATTCAGTAAAGGAACGGCGTTGGCACATAATTCCTCCGTTATAATGGTGCTTGGTTTATCTGACATCGTTCTTAAGAAGTGCTCCGAACTCGGCATCAACTTTCATAAACAAACGAGATTACCAAAGATGAAAGACAGATAGATAGGTCACCCGAGAAGAATCCCCCGAACGTACTACTGGGAATCTCCTCCGGCAACCATCATTCAAAATTAATAATGCGAAACTTACTTGAGAGTGAAATCAGCGGTCGTGGTTTTGCCGGAAGTGACAGTGATTTCCTGCGTCTGTTCCACCGGTTTTGAGAAGTGGGGCCTGCCGCCTACCAATTTTGTGCCCCATCCCTCATGCCACATGACAACCTTGTATTTGCCCGGTGGGACGTTAGAGAGGGTGAATTCTCCCTCTTTGTCTGTCTTTGTCGCATACCCGTTGCCGGCGACGAAAACATAGCCGTTCATCCATGGATGCACGTCGCAGCGAATTTCATACATGCCGGGCTTCTTAACGCTCTGCTCCATTTTCATCCCTTTAACAGGTTCTGCAATGTTGAAGGCCGTAGCGTGCGTCGGCTCGAAGTATCCGTGAACATTATGGAACATTTGATCACTGTTTTCGACAAAGAAGGAATTACCATGAGCCACCACCAGCAGGTGAGGATGGTACATGCAATCTTTTTGATCGATCAAATAACCGCCCTTAACTGACCCACCGCTTTTCCTTTTGAGGCCATCAATATAAACCACTGCATTCTCAACACCGCCCTTGGCACTGACAATCAACCGTTCAAGTGATTTTTCTTTGCCACATCCGGTAAATGCCGCAGGCACCATGAATGGCTTCAAATCCGGGGGCTTCCCGGAAAACTTTACGGTTCCCGATATCGTCCCATCCTGCCCGTACGCGATTCCCACCACAGCCAAAAACGCAAAAAGAATTGAGAGATGTTTGGATGTCTTCATTTTTTCACTCCTGAAATGGTTCTAGTGACAAATTTTTACAACTAATAACATCTGCTCAACTTATTAGTTCCAATGTGGGTTTCCAGCATATGAAGGTTAGCAGCGGATCGGTGATAATGGGGTGGTTCGGGCTTGGGACAGGAAGATTTTGGAAGGAATAAGAAACAGACTCAGTCAGTATCTCTTAGCGAGCGGTATTTCTTAAGTTTTCCCTCGACGACCGCGATAAGCATGTCGGGATCGACCGGTTTGGTAAGATAATCGTCCACACCCAGCTGAATTCCGGTTCGGACAAAAAAACCTTCATGCAGACCGCTCATCATGATGAAAGGTATTTTCTTAAGGCGAGGCATTTTTTGGACCTTCTCATAGAAGGAGAACCCATCTCCCTCTGTACCCGAGAACATTACGTCGGAGATTATTATATCGACGTCGGTAGAGTTGAGAAGCTTAAGGGCGTCGCTCGGGCTTTCTTTAGTCACCACGCGGTACCCGTAGCTTTCGAGGACAGGTTTTACGGTTTCCAGGAAACTCTGCTCATCATCGACCACAAGCACAACGGCCTTCATGAGCGCCCGCTGAAACGCTGATAGTATGTGCGGCTCAAGCTTTGAAGATTCCTCGGCCGATATTTGATATCTTCTTTTTAACTCGTCCAGAGCACCTTCGTCGCTTGCCTTGATCCTTCCCCGCTTGATTTCTTTTTCAACTTCGCTAAGGTAGACCTGGACCCGGACTTCAGCCTCGCAAACAAAGTGGTCTTCGAATGTAAGCGCAAGCACATCTCTAAGCTGCATTAGTTCCCGTGCGGCGTCCGCAGTTAATGGAGGCCTCGCCCACGCTTCGCGGAGACGACTCATGTAGATCTTCATCTTGTCTTCTCTGCTCGTAGGGAGCTTCACTCCAATGAGTTTCAATTTTTCTTCATAAGTCGATTCAAGAGATTCCCTGGCTTCTTCGATTCTCCGCTCGAGTTCTCTCTGAATTTCAGAC
Source organism: Bacteroidota bacterium (assembly GCA_021818875.1). Classification (GTDB taxonomy): domain Bacteria; phylum Bacteroidota; class Ignavibacteria; order Kryptoniales; family JAKASW01; genus JAKASW01. The sequence goes on along the minus strand of JAKASW010000039.1, from coordinate 2,276 downwards.
TTCATCGAGAGCCTAGTACCGTCGAGCTTACGCTGTTCCTCTTCTATGACTCGCTTCCGTTCTTCCTCAAGATTCCATGAACGTTCCTTGAGTTCAGCTTCCGCCCGTTTCTCCAATTTTTCTTTCTCGAGCTTGAGCTGGTCGGCCATTTTCGATTGGTACTCCGACTCAAGCTTCTTCTTCATCTCATCGAATCTTGCGTCGAATTCCTTCTGCTCTTTTATTTTCAGGTCCTCCAGGCGCTTATTTAGCTCTGCATCGCTCTCCATCTGAAGCTTCTTGTGCTGCTCCTCGTACGATTTTTCCAGGTCTTCCTGCTGCGCCTTTATTCGTTCTTCGATTTTCTTCTTCTCGGAATCGAGCTTGTCCTGGAATTCCTTTTCAAGCTTTTGCTGAGTCTCATAAATCAGCTTATCTCTTTCCTTCTCCTGCTCTGCAATCGTGGATGTCTTCACCCTTTCAATTTCTGCGGAAAGATGCTTTTCAAATTCCTTCTGCATCAAGGCTTTACTATCGTCGATAGCTTTTCTTTCTTCGTCAAGCAGGGCCCGCTTCTCTCGCACTGCTGTTTCTTTCAGGTCAAGCATCGATCTTTCGTACAGCGCACTCATTTCAGCGCGAGTCTGTTCCTCGGCGTGCTTCCGTTCCGAAGCAAGCTGCTGCCGGAAGCTGGCCTCCATCTTTGCCACTTCAGCTTCGATCTTCCCCTTTGATTCCTTTTCCGCTTCCCTTCTGAATTTTTCTTTTTCTTTATCCAGGTTTGAGATCAATGAGGCGCGTTCGGCTTCCTGCCACTCACGCTCCTTTTTTAGTGCCTCGGCAATTCTCTGTTCGGCTTTCCGTATTTCGTCTGTAAACTTTTTATTGTATTCCGCTTCTACTTTCTTTTCGATGTCTCCTTTTATTTTCTTTGAATACTCAGCCTCAATTTCTTTCTTGGCATCCGCAACCCTTTTCTCAAGTTCCTTCTCAATATCTGCTTCAGGTGGCGTACTGCTTACACTCGCTTTGGTTCGTTCTTCTTCAAATTTCTTATTCGCTTCTTCGATCTTCGCCTGACTTGCACGCAGTCTTTCTCCCAATTGTTTCTCAATCTTTTCCCGCTCGGAAGCAATTTCCGCGGTAAGTTTTGATCGGTACTCGGATTCTAGCTGCCTTTTTGCTTCCTGGTATTTTCCTTCGAGTTCTTTTTGTTCCTTCTCCCTCACTTCGTTTATTCGTTTTTCGACTGCCTCGCGCGTCTCTGCATCCAGGGCCTCGTGCCGCTCCTGGTATTTCTTTTCAAGTTCATCCTGCTGCCGTTTTCTTTGCTCTTCGATCCTCTTTTTATCGCTTTCGAGCTTTTGCTGAAACTCCTTCTCAACGCGAGTTCGAGTCGTTTCGATTAATTCCCGCCGTTCCTTTTCCCGCTGTGCTTTCGAAGATGCTTCTACCCTGGCTATCTCAGTTGCGAGGCGCTTTTCAAATTCCCTCTGCATTTGCTTCTTGCTGTCATCGATAGCCTTTTGCTCTTTATCCTGAAGAGTGCGCTTCTCACGATTTGCGGTCTCTTTGAGTTCGAGCCTGGACTTTTCAAGGAGAGAGTTCATCTCGGTTCTGATCGCTTCCTCAGCACCTCTTCTCTCGTCCGCAATCTGACCCTGGAAAGCAGCCTCCAGTTTCGCCACCTCCGCGTCATATTTCTCCTTGGTTTCCTTCTCCAGTTGCGGTCTTAAATTCTCCTTTTCCTTCTCGAGCTGGTGCCTTAGGTCCTCCTTTTCTTTTTCGAGCTTCGCGACCAATAGATTTCGCTCTGTCTGCTGTGCCTCACGTTCCTGCTGGAGTGCAATCTCCGCCCGCTCGTTCACTTTCCGAATTTCTGCTTCTATCCTCGAATTGTATTCCTCTTCCAGCTTGCTTCGGATCTCGGCTCTTATCGCCTCTTCATCAGGCTGAATATTGGTTTCCTCAATTGCAGTCTGAATATCCCTTTTGTCATCTCTTTCTTCTGCTACCTCAGGCACTGGTTCAGGCGACGATTCGGCTTTTTTCTTTGCGGCTTCAACGACAGCCTGAAGACGTTCCCCGAGAGCAAGTGCGTAGACGTTGTTACCGTCAATCGACCGGACAGTGTTGAGTTCCTCCCCAGCTTCTGAGAACTTGCCCTCGCGGATATATTTATCAGCCATCCTGAGGTGGAACGCCGCTTCCTGCCTCGACGCATCAGTCGGAGGAGGAGGTGCTGACGACGAAGGAGCTCTTACTTTCTGGTTTTTCTTGAATAACATAGAAACCCT
>JAKASW010000372.1 GCA_021818875.1 Bacteroidota bacterium | reverse complement strand
TGCTTAAAGCGCTGGGGAGAAAGACGATCGTTGTGATACCTGCGTGCTGCTGGTCCGTCATAGACGGCCCTGTACCGTTTTCAGCAGCAGGTGTTCCTGTATTCCACACCGCCTTCGAGACTGCAGACCAGAACGCAAGAGGTATCAAAGCCGGCCTTGAAGTCCAGGGAGACAACGAAACCACGGTGGTGGATTTTGCCGGAGACGGTGGTACGTTCGACATTGGGCTTCAAGCTCTGTCAGGTGCAGCCGAACGCAATGAGGATTTTATTTACGTTTGTTACGATAACGAAGCTTACATGAATACCGGGATCCAGAGGAGCTCGGCGACTCCTTTCGGAGCGTGGACTACAACAACGCCGACCGAATCTCCGAAGGCGGAGAAGAAGAAGAACATCGTGGAGATTCTCGCTGCACATCGGATTCCATATTTGGCGACGGCGAGCGTGGCATATCCCGACGATATGATTGCGAAGATTCAGCGCGCAAGGGAAATCAAAGGGACTCGATTCATCCATGTGTTTTCCCCATGTCCTCCAGGATGGAAATTTGAACCGGAAGACTCAATTAAGATTTCAAGGATGGCTGTAGAAAGCAGAGTGTTCTTGCTCTTCGAGATCTACGGTGGTCGTGACTACCGTTTGACCCGCGATTCCATCGGTACACCCGTGGACGGATACTTGAAAGCACAGGGAAGGTTCCGGCATTTGAAGGCAGACGGCATAGCGGAGATTCAAAAAAACGTTGATGAAGAATGGAAGAGGCTGCAGAACAAACTACATCCATCCACAATCTCACCGGTTCGAAAGAGAAGTATTATGAAGAAGAAACAGCAGGGATGATGAGCGATGAAAGCAGAAGTGCGAAGAGCTAGGTCCAAAGTGTGGGGCATGCCATGCCGCGATTCGATTCTCTTGTCCTTAAGGAGTTCACATGCCATCATATAAAATCCGAAACGGGAACCAGATGATTGCCGAGGGCGCCATTGCTGCCGGTTGTCGCTTCTTTGCGGGATATCCGATCACACCCGCTTCCGGGATCTACAAGTCGATGATCGATGAGCTGCCGAAAAGGGGCGATGTGGCAATCAGCTCACCCGACGAGATATCTGCACTTGCATTTTGTGTCGGCGCATCTCAGCGCGGATTCAAATCAATGACGGCCACTTCCGGACCTGGTTTCTCGCTTATGGTTGAAACTCTCCAGTACGCGGTGATGACGGAAACGCCGGTTGTGATCGCACTCGTTCAGAGACTCGGGCCGAGTACCGGCGGTGCAACACAAGGTGGTCAGGGCGACGCACTCTTTGTCGGCCATTCAATCGCGGGTGGTTATACGATTCCCGTTTTCTCACCGTCAACTTCAACCGAGGCATACGAGTTGACGATCCATGCGTTCAACGTCGCCGAGGAGTTGAGAACCCCTGTCGTGATCCTTACCGATAAAGAAGTGGCAATGACTTCTGAGAATGTAGATTATGAGAAGTTGTCGGGGCCGGAGATCACAAATAGGAAATGGTATTCGGGTGATGGTGAGAACAGGTTCAAGACATATAACTTCGCAAAATCGGAAGACGTGCCTGAGTTCGCAGCCGTCGGGGGAACTGAAAGGGTCGTTGTAACCGGTTCAGCTCACGAAATGTCCGGTCGTCTTCAAAAGAATTCGCCGGAAACAATCGAAGTGTTAAGACATCTCAATGCAAAGATAACTTCCCGATCTGATTCTATAACCAGACTTCAGGTCGATTCGGATGAGCGGGCTGAATCTGTGATCATGAGCTATGGAATCAGCGCAGGCACTGCAAAAGAGGCCGTGTTAAATCTCAGGCAACAAGGGAACCGCATTTCCTTCTGTAACCTGCAGACACTGTTTCCTATACCTGAAAATGAAATCTCCGGCATTGCTGCAAACGCAAAACAGATCTTGGTGGTCGAGGAAAACATGAACGGCCTATACAGATCTCAAATTGAAAAGTTGTTTCCCGGCAAGCGAGTACGCGGGGTCAACGGTGTCGGAAGAATGATAACACCCGGTGAAATAGAGAATGCGGCACTTGCCGAAAGTTAATGGATTGTTTATGACTGAAGTTCCAGTTTCAAGTTCCTCATCTGTATCATCATCCTCGGGTCCACTCGCGAATCCGGGCCGCAAAACCTTCCTGAAAGTCGATGCGAAATTTCCTTTCTGCAAAGGCTGTGGCCATCACCACATAACTCGCGCGCTGAACGAAGCTTTAATAAAGCTCGACCTGAATCCTGAGCATGTGAACATAGTCAGCGACATCGGCTGCGTAGGATTGATCGATGCACTGTTCGATAAACCGCATACGTTCCATACCACCCATGGCAGGTCTACTGCATTCGCTGCGGGTATAGAAATCGCCGACTCGGTGCTGGCCGACTCGGCACTGAAGAATATTGTGATCATCGGAGACGGCGGAGCCATGATAGGGCTGCTCCATCTTGTAAATGCTGCACAGCTTAACGTTGATGTTACGGTGGTGCTCTACAACAATTTTCTTTTCGGAATGACCGGCGGCCAGAATTCGAGTTTCTCACCACTGGAATTCGTCACCGCCACTACCCCGAAAGGCAACATCATTCCGCCCATCGACATAATTACTCTACTTGAGGGTGCAAACGCCGGCTTTCTTGCGAGAAAGACCGCGACTGATGTCGATCTCGAAGATACGATTGCCCAGGCTATCGCTCATCCGGGATTCGCTCTTGTGGAGGTCCTGGAGCTCTGCACCGAATATGCAGTCCGAGGTAATACAATTCGCGGGAACAAGTTAGCTGAGATATATCCGGGCAAGGTACTGGAATTAGGCGTGGTCAGGAAAGATGCCGATAGGGTCGCGTTCGGCGAGGTCTATCGAACCAAATTTCCAGCGCAACAGAGCATGAAGACCTCTGCCGCGATCACCCCGCGTTATGAGAACTCGATCGAAGGAAAGATGGGAATCGTAATCGCGGGGACTGCGGGGGAGAGAGTTCAATCTTCTGCTTACATGCTGGTCGAATCTGCGGTGCTGTCGGGAGCTAACGCTACTCAGAAGAACGACAACCCGATCACCCAGGGAAGCGGCTTTTCCCTTTCTGAGGTGGTGCTTTCGCGAAATGAAATCTTCTATACGGGTATCGACGTGCCGGATGTCGTCATTGCAGTTTCAGAGGATGGAGTTAAGGAGCTTACAGGGCAGGGAGTGTTTCAGAGAACGGCTGCTCACTCTTTGATAATAGTCGACGAAAGTGTGAACATACCGAAATGTCCCGGAAGAATCTTGAGGGAACCGCTAAGGCGCAGGTACCTGCCGTCAGGTGCCGCATTTGCCGGAGTCCTGAAAGCAATGAAAGTGACCGGTGTTCTCCCAATGCTTGCATTTCAAGACATCGCCGCCAGGCAGAAAAGGGCTGCAGAGCTTTTGTCAATAATCGAGCATGTAGTAGGCGGTAATTGAATCTATGAATAAGAACACCAGATAGGTACATGAGGATACATAGACCATTTATCATTTTGATGTCTAC
>JAKASW010000038.1 GCA_021818875.1 Bacteroidota bacterium | reverse complement strand
CCCAGTTTGGGGCCAAGCCGTACCCAACCCTTCCGGGGTGAAAACCCCGACGCCTGCTGAAAAACCATTGTTGAAATTGTAAGTCACGTAGGCGTTAGGTGGGAAAAAAGCCAGCGAGTTCATCTTCCACTCGGTGTTATTGGGATAGGGCCCAGTAAAGGTTGTGCTTGGAAGTATTAGTGTTCCTCCGGCCATCACGTTGATGCCTCTTAAAAGACTTATACCCGCAGGATTGAAATAGATTGCAGAAGCATCCCACGCCCGTGCCACGAAAGCACCGCCCATTGAAACTGCCTGTGCTCCATGTTCATTCAACTGGTAGCCACCTGCATATGAGTTCGAAGAGGACATGAGTACAACTGCCGACAAAGTGAGCACAACGATAAATCGTGGTGCTTTACATTTGTGTGTCACTGATTACCTCCCTTTTTGGTTAGAGCTATCGGCTATTTTAATGTATGTGAGGTACAAAATCAATCTTGTTCGAGCGGGTCCAGACGGTTAATTTGCCTGCATCCAAAAGAAAGGAACCCCAAATGGAGATCAAAGGAAAAACAGTCCTTGTTCTCGGCGGATGGGGCCTCGTGGGCTCTGCGGTCTGCCGAAAGCTTGTGCCGGAAAAACCGGACAAAGTCATAGTCTCATCTCTAAGCAAATCGGAATCCATGGATGCTGTCAACCAGCTCCGGTGCGAGTTCCCTCTGCTCGATCCTGATTTCTTTGTACCATATTGGGGTAACATCTTTGTTCGAGAAGACTTCAAGGACCTACAGCGTGAAGACATCATCGGGGACCCGGCGAGACGCCGGACGTTGATCGGCGATACAATTGAAGAATTGTCGGACGAAACGATCAAAGCAAGTACTCTCTACAGCCTACTTACGGACTACAGACCTGAAGTAATAGTCGATTGCATCAACTCTGCGACTGCAATAGCGTACCAGGATCAGTTCCAATCGAGCCGCTTGCTCCTGAAAGAACTCAATAAGTCAAAGGACGGGGAAACCAACGGCCTCCATGATTCCGTAGAGAGACTGCTTTGTACCCTGTATACACCGCAGTTGATCCGCCATGTGCAGATACTTTACAGGTCAATGCACGATGCCGGAACAAGAATATACGTGAAGATCGGAACCAGCGGGACCGGCGGAATGGGGCTCAACATCCCGTACACGCACAGCGAGGAGAAACCGAGCAGCGTTCTCCTGAGCAAGTCCGCCGTTGCCGGCGCACACACGCTGCTGCTGTTCCTCATGGGCAGAACGCCGGATGCACCGATAACGAAGGAGATCAAGCCGACTGCCGCAATAGGATGGAAACGTATCGAGTTTGGAGAGATCAAACGACGCGGAAAGTCGATTATACTCCAGGATTGTTCGCCGGACGATCCGTATGTGATCGACGGTTCGCTTGAGCTGAAAACTGGGGCGAAGACTCAAAAGACCAGCGAGCCGCTCCGCTCTGTTTTTATTGATACCGGCGAGAACGGACTTTTCTCCAGAGGTGAGTTCGAGGCAATTACAACTCCCGGCCAGATGGAATACGTCACGCCTGAAGAAATCGCGGAAGACGTTATCTACGAAATCAAGGGTGGAAATACCGGCCATGATATCATAAATGCGCTCGACAACGCCACGCTTGCCCCGACTTACCGGGCGGGCTATCTGTTCCACTCTGCGTTCTCAAAGATGAAGGAACTGGAACAGGAATATAACGTGGACAGCGTTGCGTTCGAACTTCTCGGTCCGCCGAGGTTGTCGAAGCTTCTTTACGAAAGTTACCTGCTATCCAGACGTTTCAAAGATTTCAAAACAGCGCTGAGCGCTTCCGCAGAAAGTATGTCAGAAGAACTATTTCAATTCATCAAGAGTAACCGGGACCTCCGTTCAGAGATCATATCGATTGGGATACCTATTTTGATGCCGGACGGAAAAAGCCTTTTGCGCGGCGAAGAAATCAAGATTCCGCCCTTCAAAGGAGAACCGGTTATGCCGGCCAACCAGAAGTCAGTCGATGCCTGGGCACATGATGGCTGGGTAGATTTGCGAATAACAAACATGACGTTGTGGAAGAACAGACTTTGTGAAATACAGAAAATGACGGAACCAATTCCTCGGGGAGAGACAAGTTCCCGGTTCATTTACACAAGGGATTACTGGAACAATTTCGAAAGGATCGAACCCGGCAAAATGGTTGGTTGGATCTTCTCCTACGAGGAAAAGGGATTGAGAATGAAAGCGTGATGGATGGAATAGCGGAATAATGGAGTGATGGCGAAATAGATTGCCGGATTTATGGATTGACGGATGAATTGGAGCACATTCCATCATTCCAGATTTCCATTATTCCCTTCCTTTGTTCATTCATATCTCAACGACTCGATTGGATCGACACTCGCCGCCTTGAATGCCGGATAAACTCCGAACACCACACCTACAAGCGAACAGACTACAAGACCGATGATGGCCCAATCAAGCGGGAAGGCAGCCTTCATGTGTAAGGCAAGCGACGCCATGTTACCGACAAGCAAACCCCTCAGCTCGCCAAAGCATACTCGCACTTCGCAAAGCACGATTGCCTCGAGAAGAAACTGGGTTAGGATGTTCCGTTTCGTAGCGCCGATAGATTTCCTTACTCCAATCTCCCTTGTTCGCTCGGTCACCCCGACGAGCATAATGTTCATTATGCCGACACCTGCGGCCAGGAGTGCTATCGCGCTTACCACAATCGCGCCTATTCTTACGTAAAATGTAATGTGATTGAATTGGTCGATAAGTGCGGCGTTCGAAATCATTTCGAAATCATCCGGCTTGCCAGGTTGGACGCCTCGAATCGCTCTAAGGATTCCCTGGACCTGTTCCTCAGTGGCGGTGAACATTTTCTGGGTCGGCGCCTGCACATAGATGTCCAGACTTCTATTTACCTCACCATACCTGGCGAAAAACGTCGTGATAGGGACCATCATGTACGGACTTCCTTCCCCAATCACATTTCCCTGGTCTTTAATTACCCCGACAACTTTGTATCCTAATCCATCGACCATAACGCTTTGACCGAGCGGGTCAGAATGTGGAAAAAGCGTTCGAGCCATAATCGGATCAATCACGCAAACTAAACTTCCTATGTCTATATCGCTCTGGGTAACTGCTCTTCCCTGTCCTATCGGTTTGTTCTCAGCAGAAAAAATGTCCGGTGTGACACCTTGCATGTCCACGTTCGGGTTTGTAGTCTGCTTGCCGTGCGTGGCAGTCAATCCGCCCCTATCTGCCATGGCACCGACGCTGCTCGCAAGCGTGGCTTCTTTCCTGAGTTGACTTACTTCTTCGTAAGTCAGATTCTTCCTGTCCCAGTATTTTCTCCACCAACCCGGCCCTCCCGCGTGGAATACCGGGAACTTGGTGATCTCGAATGTGGTCGATCCGAGCGAGTTGAGCTGGCTCTCGATGTGATTCTGCATTACTCTCATTGCGGTGGTGACAGCAATAATCGAGAACACACCCACGATGATACCGAGAAGAGTCAGGATAGAACGCAACATGTTGGCCCGAATCGCAGCCACCGCCATCTTGAAACTCTCTGACCACTCTGAAATCAAGAAACTGATTTTTTTGTTCATTTCTATCACTCGTATCTTAAAGCAATCACCGGATCCAGTTTTGAAGCCCTCATGGCAGGCACCAGGCCGGAGATAACGCCAACGAGGAGCGAGATTATAATCCCGAGCATGGCAATAGAAAACGGCATCGAAGTCGGGAGAAATTTATCGACGAGCAAGCTGAGAGGATATGAAAGGCCGAGACCGATAAGCCCGCCGCCCAGACAAATGAGAGATGACTCGATAAGGAATTGAACGAGTATGGTACGTCTCTTTGCACCTAAAGCTTTGCGTACTCCGATCTCCTTGGTTCTTTCAGTCACACTTACAAACATGATGTTCATTATACCTATCCCGCCGACAAACAGCGAGAGAGCAGTTATGAAGATCCCGACGGCCCCGATTACGCGGGCAATCTTGTCGAATGCGTCAGTCAGAAGGCTCTCCTGGTTTATCGAGAAATCATCGGGTTGAAAAGGAGTAAGTCCTCTTATCTTTCTCATTATTCCTTCGAGCTCTTCCTGCGCGTTTGTCATCTGCTTTGGATTAGCAACCCTGCATTCAATGCTGGGGAAAAAATGTCTGCCGTAAATGTCGCGGAATTGACTAATGGGAATGATGACTTCATTATCCAGACTGAACATTCCCATGAAGCTTCCCTGTTTGCTTCGGACGCCGATAACTCTAAAAGATAATCCGTCTATTAACAGGTTTTTGCCGACAGGATCCTGATGGGGAAAGAGCTGACTCGCAACGTCGGCACCGATCACAGCAACCGGCATGTTGCCCCGCGATTCCGTTTCCGTGAAGAACCGACCGTACCTGAAATCCATGTTCGCAACAAAATCATAGCTGGAAGTTGTCCCCTCTACCTGGACATTGTCAGCAGTCATGTTCTTGTATTTGACCGTACCAAGTCTTTGAACGATCGGCGCCACTGCCGAGAGGAGTGTCGCATCTCTGCTAATCTCCGATGCATAGTAAACATGCATTCTTCGTCGATCCCGGTATTTCCACCATAGCCCGCCGCTGAGCCATGGCCACTTCTGCACATACAGAACATCAGCGCCGATGGACGATATGCTCGCATTAAAAGCTTTGTTCAACCCCGTTATTGCTGACCCCATCAAAGTAACCGAGACGATTCCGATAATAATACCCAGCATGGTCAGCACGGCTCTCGCTTTGTTTGCGATCAATGCTGCAAACGATAATTTTAGACCCTCTTTGAGTTCAAGACCGATTGTCATAACTTTTTCTCCCCGCGATCGCCCTGAATCCCTGATGAATGAATAGAAAGGAAGCGCTTTGATGTGCGGCGTGAGAAACCGAGAAAGTATCTCACATCACAATCAAAGGAGGAGAATCTATATTCGTTTCCGCGGGTGAGCCTCGTTTCCTGGCGATTATCCATCCGGGAAATGAGAGGAAATGCATCTCGAAAGCAAACTCTCAGTCCGTGAAAAGGTACTTCAGCATCCATATTAAATGTCCTCAATCTACTTATATCAAAAGCTCCGCAAACCCCCTTGCGAAAATTGCGCTTCCAGGCGAAGATGTCAAGTCTGATTCAGGTTATCATCGGTAAAGCTTTCATGATCCAAATATAACCACTGTCATTCATATCTTAACGATTCGATCGGGTCGACGCTCGCTGCCTTGAAAGCTGGATAAACGCCAAATGTTACTCCGACTATGGAACAAACTATCAGACCGATCATCGCCCAATCAACCGGGAAAGCCGCCTTCATGTGCATCGCAAGCGCAGCCAAATTTCCACCAATAAGTCCGAGTAAAATTCCCACCACGCCGCCGACCTCGCATAGTACCACGGCCTCAAGCAGAAATTGCGTCAGGATATTCCGTTTTGTAGCACCGACCGACTTACGGACGCCGATTTCCCTGGTTCTCTCCGTGACGCCGACAAGCATAATATTCATGATCCCAACACCGGCAGCGAGCAATGCAATAGCGCTGATTACAATAGCCCCGATCCTGACATAGAATGTTATCTGGTTGAATTGATCCACGAGGGATGCATTTGAGATAATCTCAAAATCGTCGTCTTTCCCGGGTGGTACCTTTCTTATGGAGCGGAGGATCCCCTCAACCTGCTCCTGCGAAGCCTCGAAGACATTTTGATTGAGCGACTGCACGTAAACATCCAGGCTCCTCTCTTTTCCATATCTCGCAAAGAACGTAGTTATCGGAACCAACATATAAGGCTGTCCTCCGCCGACTACATTTCCTTCATCCTTTATTGTTCCGATTACGCGGTATCCAATTCCATCGACTTTCACTTCCTCGCCAAGTGGATCGGAATGCGGGAAGAGGTTTTTCACAAGGTTGGGATCGATGACACACACAAGTTGGCCGGTTTCGACATCGCTTTGACTGATGGGGCGCCCCTCATCAATCTTCTTATTCTGCGCCACCATGATGTCTGGCGTGATGCCTGAGATCGTTACGTTCGGATTTGTCTTTTCATCCCGATATTGGGCGATTTTTCCGCCTCTGTCCGCTTCTGCACCTACATTGCTCGCCAGAGTTGCCCGTTCTTTCAACCTAAGAACTTGATCGTAAGTAATATCCTTTCGGTTGTGATACTTCTGCCAGGAACCTGGACCGCCGGCATGAAAGACGGGCCACTTAGAAATTTCGAACACGTTTGAGCCGAGAGAGTTCAACTCACCTTCGATGTTGTTCTGCATAACTCGCATGGCAGTCGTGACGGCAATTATCGAGAACACTCCAATGACTATACCGAGCAGCGTTAGCACTGAGCGAAGCTTGTTGGAACGGATGGCAGCAAGTGCCATGAAGAAGCTTTCGCTCCACTCCGACCAGAGAAAACTTCTATTCATAACGCAATGCCTCCACCGGATCCAGCTTCGACGCGCGCATTGCGGGTATGAGTCCGGAAACGAGTCCCACAAGGAGAGAAATGAGAATTCCGGTTATCGCAATCGAGAGAGGCATGGAAGTGGGGAGAAACTTGTCGATTAGCATACTGAGCGGATATGAAAACGCAAGCCCGAGCAAGCCCCCGCCGAGGCAAATCAGAGAAGACTCTATCAAGAATTGAACGAGTATGGTTCGTCTTCGTGCGCCGAGTGCCTTCCGAACCCCGATTTCCTTTGTTCGTTCAGTAACGCTCACGAACATGATGTTCATAATGCCAATCCCGCCAACGAACAAAGACAATGCGGTCACGAACAACCCGACTCCACCAATGATACCGGCAATCTTGTCGAACGCCTTCGTCAACAAATCCTGTTGGTTGATAGAGAAATCATCCGGCTGGAGCGGTGAGAGTCCCCTGATCTTTCGCATGATCCCACGGAGTTCTTCCCTGGCATTGTCCATATCCGTCGGATCGGACACAATAGCCTAGGCTGACGGAGGGAAGTGGTTGCCGGAAATATCCTGAAACTGTCCGACCGGAATGATGACTAGATTATCGAGGCTGAACATTCCCATGAAGCTTCCTTCTTTGCTCCGCACACCAATGACACGGAAAGAGAGTCCATTCACTTTGATGTGTTGACCCACCGGCTCCCTGTTGGGAAAGAGCTGGTCGGCGACATCGGAACCGATGACGGCGACCGGCCGATTACCGCGCGACTCCTCGTCGGTGAAAAATCGACCGTCGGTAAACTCCATTTTCGAGACATACATGAAATCCGAAGTGGTTCCTTCCACCTCGACGTTGTTGGCGGTCATGTTCTGAAATTTAAGCGTGCCTATTCTGCCGACGATCGGAGCAACAGCGGCAAGCAGCGTGGCATCCTTCTTTATTTTTTCTGCATAATCAATTTCAAGATCCTTCCGGTTTCGGAACTTCCACCATTCACCGCTATTGTCCATCCACGGCCACTTCTGAACGTAAAGCACATCGGCACCGATTGAAGCGATGCTGCTGTTGAAGGCGCGTGTGAGACCTTCGATAGCCGCGCCCATCAGCGTCACCGAAATTATCCCGATAATGATACCCAACATAGTCAGGACTGCTCTCGCCTTGTTGGCCATCAAGGCCATAAAGGAAAGCTTCAGCCCTTCACTCAATTCGCCCCCGAGGGTCATGCTTGCACTTTCTCAGCTACATGAGACACTTTTACCTTCCCGTTCTTTTCGATCGGCTGATCGCTTTCGATGCCACCGTCTCTGATCCTGATGATCCTCCTGGCATGTTCAGCGATGTATTCTTCATGGGTGACGAGTATGATTGTATTGCCTTTGTTGTGCAACTCTTCGAAGAACAACATGATCTCGTCACCGGTTTTTGAATCGAGGTTTCCTGTCGGCTCATCTGCCAGGATGATGGACGGGTTATTGATGAGCGCGCGGGCTATCGCGACACGTTGCCGCTGACCGCCGGACAATTCATTCGGCTTGTGATGTACTCTATCTCCTAAGCCGACCATCTCCAGCGTTTTCTTAGCTCGGTCTTTTCGCTCCGAGGCCGGCACCCCACTATAAATCAACGGAAGCTCCACGTTGTGAAGTGCATCCGACCGCGGTATCAGGTTGAAAGTCTGGAACACAAATCCGATGCCCTGGTTCCTGATTTTTGCAAGCTCGTTGTCATCCATGTCGCTGACATTGACTCCATCGAAAAGATATAAGCCGCTCGTGGGTGTGTCGAGACAGCCCAGGATGTTCATCAGCGTCGTCTTGCCGGACCCCGATGGACCCATGATGGCTACATACTCTCCCCTTTCGATAGCGAGCGATATGTCCATCAGAGCCTGCACCTGGACTTCCGCACCCATGTCGTATACTTTATTGACCTTAACCAGCTCGATTACTTTCATGATCCTCCTCCGATTGCTTGCGTCGCGACCATCTTATTGTTTTCAACTCTTACCTTCGAACCGTCCTGCAATTCGCGGCTAATTGCCACAAAGCTTCCGGAGACGACTTCCTCGCCGGCAGTAACTCCAGAGTCTATCTCAACATAATTGTCGTCGCTTATTCCCCGCTTTACAACCGCGGTGTGTGCAACTCCGTTTTTCACCAGGAAGACTACTTCCTCCGGCTTTTCCCTCACAGGACCGCCTCTTCCGTTTCCCTCCTTCATGGCCACATTCTCGACCTTGGCCGGTGTCTGCGCTTTGGGGGTGCGGATGGTTACGCTCTGGATCGGGACGGAAAGTACATTATGGTGTGTAGCAGTTTGTATATCGGCTGTTACGGACATGCCCGGTTTAAGATTAAATTCGGTTGGATCAATTATCCGAATCTTTACGAGAAAGTTAGTCACCTGATCCTGGGTTCCGGCCCCTGTAGTAGTACCGGAGGAAGCAATCTGGTAAACAACGCCTTTTATCTTCTTGTTCGGCAATGCATCAACCGACAAGTTCGCAGTATCGCCCACTGCAACCAACACCACGTCATTCTCATCGACGTTGACCTGAGCCTCCATGGTATTCATATTGGCAATATCCATTATCTCAGTACCAGTTGTGAAACTCGTCCCGAGAACCGTCTCTCCAAGTTTTGAGTTCAGAACAGTGATAACTCCGTCCATCGGAGATTTAATTGTAGTCTTGTTGAGAGCGTCCTGGTTGACTCCGACAAGCGCCTTCATCTGAGCAACGTTCGCCTTGGCCGACTCGTATTGAGCCTGTGCGACATCATAGTTCGTCTTTGCCGTTTGCAGATCTTGCACGCTCTCGAGCTTTTTTGCAAACAGTGCCTCTGCACGCTTGTACAGGGACTGCGTGTTATCAAGATTGGCTTTATCAAGCTGTTCCTGGCTGATCGCCGACTGCAGTTGCGCTTCACTTTCCTGGAGTTGGGCAACGTACTGGTCGGGCCGTATCTTTACAATCACCTGACCTTTGGAGACCTGCTGTCCTTCCACAACAGGCAGATCCACGATTTGTCCGGATACCTCAGGGTTTATTGCAACGAGGTCCTTCGGTTCGACCTGACCTGATGCCGTCACGATTTGCGTGATGGTACGCCGTACCACTTTCTCGGTTTGGACGGCGACAACAGGCTCCTTCTTGCCCCCAATGACGATCGCCGCTACCAGAATTACAATTAGTAAACCAGCCCCGGACAAAATGAAAACTTTTTTCTTCTTTTTATTCTTTGCCATTACCTACCTCAGTATTTTATAGTTCCGATTGCGTATTCGATTTGTTGTTTGGCTTGTATGTAATTATAAGCAGCAACAACCCGGCTGGACAACGCCGAAGTGTATTGCGCACTTGCAGTGAGCACATCAAGAAGCGTAGCGCTGCCTATCGAGTATTTTTCCTGCTGGGTCTCGAGATTTATCTTCGCATAATTTACAGACTGCATGCCCGCTTCATATTGTTTTTCAGTACTGTAAAGGGAAAGCAAACCCTGGTAAATGTCAAGTTGAACCTGCCGCCTCGTTGCATCCACAGTTTGTTGAGCCGCCTTTACAGCTACGTCCGCAACCTGGATGTTCGTCTGCGTTTGGAAGCCATTGAAGATGGGAATCGAAAGAGACACGGAACCATAGAAAGCACGCGTGTCATTAATGCCGGGAATTGTCGGCCCTTTAATCTGGTAAGTGCCTCCCAAACTCACTGAAGGAGAATATCCAGCATTTGCAACGGCGAGGTTTGCTTTTGAAGCGTATAAACTCTGGATCGCAGCCTGATAGTCTGTCCTTGAATTGAGTGCTGAGCCAACTAACTCGGCTATATCTCTATATCTTTGATTAATTTGAGGAAATTGCGTTGTATCAATCTGCGTGACAATTGTAGAGTCCACAAATTCCACGGAGTCTGTAACGGGGATTCCTAAGTAATATTTAAGACTTGCGGCATCTTGATCAAAGGCGTTCTTTGCCTGGAGCAATGAGTACTCGTCCGCACTGACGGTGGCCTGCTGCTGATAGACATCCGCAAGAGACGCCGAGCCGACGCGTTCTTCTTCTTTGATGGTCTCTAGCTGCTGCTGATCTCTTTTCAAATTACCTCCCATAATCTTCATCTGGTCTCGTGCATTGAAAACCAGTAGGTAATCTTGTACCGTCGTGTAAGCCGCGGTCTGCTTTGAACGCTTGTAACTCAGGTCGGCGGATTCACTCGACGATTTTGCCGCATCTATTGTTGCATAGTTTGCCAGACCGTTAAACAAAGTATAGCTACCATCCACTTCTGCCCCATATTGTCTAAAGAAGCTCAGCCCACCGCTAACAGGAATCAAGACGCCCTGAATGGTTGTGTACCCGACGGGCGCTATTTGTTGTTGGTAACTGAAACCACCGCCTCCACTGAATTGCGGGAGAAGCCCGCCGTATGCGCTCAGCACCTTCGCGTTCTGGCTTTCGGCGTTGTACCTTGACTGCAGCACACTCGTGTTCCTCTTCAAAGCAATACTGATGCAGTCTTTAAGGGTGAGTTCCTTCTTTATTGCTCCCTGTTGAGCCATAGAGAGACCTGAAAACAATAATATTATACTAAGGGTCAGTACTTTATTAAGCATTTAGAGCTCCTCAGAATTTAGAAAAATCAACGTTTTTGAATTGCCTCTTTAGTTTAGACGAAAAAGACACTGTTCTGTTTCATTTCTGAGAGAGAATTTCTTCAAAATGCCCATTGAGGAATGCTATAGCTTCGTCGTGATCGTTTGGAATCAAGCCGTCCAGCACCGCGTCCTCCACAGCCTTTTTCAGAATGCCGATGTTCTTCCCCGGCTTCATCTTGAACAATTCCATAATTTCGTCGCCGTTCACAGGAGGTCTCCAACTTTTGATTTTGTCTTTCTCTTCAACCTGCTTCGCCCGCGCCTCAACAGCATTATAGTTGCTTGTGTATTCTGCGACGAGGTTTTTATTTTTGCTGGTTATGTCAGCACGGCAGAGCTTTATCAAGTCGTCGAAGTCTTCGCCTGCTTCAAACAACAGCCTTCTGACGGCCGAGTCCGTCACTCCTTCGACCGCCAAAGCCATTGGCCTCAAGTGGAGACGCACAAGTTTCTCGACATACGCAGTGTGTTCCATGGGAAGCTTCATTCTCTGGAAGATCCTTTTCATCATTCGTGCTCCGAGCTCATCGTGGCCGTGGAAAGTCCAGCCGATTCCTTCGATAAACTTCTTCGTCTCTGGCTTTGCAATATCATGGACAAGGCCTGTGAACCTCAGCCACACATCGTCGGAGACCACAGCAAGATTATCTACCACACTCAAAGTGTGAAGGAACACGTCTTTGTGATGATGGTCCTGCCTCTGTTCGACACCCGGCATTTCGCTTATCTCCGGAAAAACAATTTTCATCACTCCGGTGTCCTGCATCAGTTTGAGTCCCAAAGATGGCCGCGCGGTAGAAAGAAGTTTCATGAACTCATCGGTAATCCTCTCCTGTGAAACGATGCCGAGGCGATTCCTCATCTCGGTGATGGCTTTCCGGACTCGCGGAGAGAGCGCCGCTTCGAATCTGCATGAGAATCTTATCGCGCGGAGTATTCTCAGAGGGTCCTCGCTGAAGGTTTCCTCCGGCTCTAATGGTGTATCAATGGTCTTCTTGGAAAGAGCATCTACTCCACTAAAGGGATCGACTAATTCACCGAACTTTGTTCTGAGCTGCTCATAGTGATTGAGACCGATGGCCATCGCGTTGATCGTGAAATCTCTTCGGGACAAATCTTCTTCCAGCGTGCCCGCCTGGACTTGCGGCTTCCTTGAAGCTGGATCGTATTTTTCTCTTCTTGCTCCAACGATCTCAACTTTGACATCATCTATGGTCAACTGTGCCGTCCCAAATCTTTCAAAAACGACGAGGCCGGTACCTTTCAATCTACTATTAACTTCGTGGGCAAATTTGATTGGGTCTCCCATGACCACGATGTCGATGTCTTTGTTCTCGACTCCGAGGAGCAGATCCCTTACATATCCTCCAACGACACACGTCTCGACCCCCGTTTCGTCCGCAAGGCTTCCGATTCTCAAAAGGAGCGGATTATCTAATTTGAAATTTCTCTCCCCTTTCATGTCAGAAATTAAGTAACTCTTTCGATTTCTCGATTTGATTGACGATCGAATCAGCCACAACCATGACCTTGAGCGCCTCTCTTGCCGGCACGGGAGGTTCACAATCGTCGAGCAAGCTCCTTGCAAAAAGCTCAAGCTCCATCTTTAGAGAATTGACCTGTGGCACTTCAGGTTGTTCGTAGGTTACAATTCGGCTCGACTCGCCGACACCTATAACTCCGAGGTTGATCCCCGCCAGTCCAGTCGAATCAGGCATTGCCGCCCGGTAAACTTCTGCGACGCCTTCCGCAAAATCGATCGTGATGTACGCATCCCGCTGGAAAAGGCGCATCTTCCTCATCTGGTGCTGCGATATCCGGCTCGAAGTCAGGTTGGCAACCGCGCCGTTCTCGAATTTGATCCTTGCATTCGCGATGTCGACGGTATCCGATATGACCCCGACACCGCTTGCGTCGATGCCTGCCACCGGGCTCTTGATAAAACTCAGTATAAGATCGATATCGTGTACCATCAAATCCAGAACTACCGCGACGTCGATCCCGCGTGGCTTGAACTGGGCCAGACGGTGAGATTCAATGAACATAGGCTCTAATTTGAGATGCGAGAGTGCGAGCACGGCAGGATTGTACCTTTCGACATGTCCGACTTGCACCTTTACCTTTTTCTCGTCAGACAACCTGCAAATGTCCTCCGCCTCTGCCACTGTCGAAGCAATCGGTTTTTCAATGAAGCATTGTTTGCCTGCCCCGATCAGCCGGACAGCGAGATCATGGTGGATGCTCGTGGGAGCAACAACCGAAACGGCATCGACCTTCTCAACCATCTCATCGACGGATGAAAAAGATCTTACACCCAGCTCGCCCGCAATTCTGTCCGCTTTATTCTTGTCGATGTCATAAACACCGACCAGGCGAACAGCGTCGATCTCCCGGAGCAGGGTGGCGTGAATTCTGCCAAGATGCCCGACGCCAATTACGCCGATGTCAACTTTGTCTTTCATTTATCGACTCCATACTCAATTACCTGCACCGTATAACCTTTCTGACTTTCGAGATAACTAGTTGAGAAAAGCAATTTGCAGCGGCTCGGAAGATGGTACACTTCCGACTTCCGCCTTGTTACAAAAACCGTCTGGCTCGATACATCCTGAATATCCGTCATTGCCATGAGATTGCCCTGGGCTTCCACCACCGGAGATCCAATTCTCACCGCCAACTCAGCAGGGACGAAATTGCTCACCACACGGGCTCCCCGAGCCTTCGAGAGAATTGTGTCGACAACCTCGTTCACCGTTTCACTTCTCTGAATGGAATCGGCAAGGACTCTATCCTGGACAAACCTGTTGTTAGCAAAAAGGTCGGTGAACAAGAAAATTGTCACAAACAGCAGGAGAAAGGTATCAACAGAAACAATCTTGAGTTGCCATTTCAATGTAAACTCGTGGAGAAAGATCATCGCCAATATTGATGAAACAGTGATTGCGAAAAAAAGATTAAGAGTCGTCCGTTGTGCGATGCAGAAGGCCACGGATGCGATCCATAGCATCAGAGTATGGAAATGACTACTGTAAACCTCATATCTCTTGCCTACCACAAGATAAACAATCCCCCCAAAGTTGAGAAGGTTCACAAAAATAAGCGGCAAGACTCCGACGAACGTCCATGCCACATCCGTCTCACCCAGCGGCAGAAAAAAAACACCCGGATATCCTTTGAGGAGAGAGTAAAGGTAAATAATCAATGCTGTAAGGATAAAAACGGCGGAAGACAGCAAAAGATGACCGACCAGACCTTCCTTCCGTCGTTGATCCTGAAGGAGAGCGAGTATTACAATCAGAAACATTATCAGTCCCGGCAAATTGGCCGCGAAACCCAAAGCAGAAACGATTCCAGCGAAAATATATTCTTGCCTGTAAAGCGCCATCAAAAAAAGTAGACCAAAAGCAACAGCAATCGCAGCAGGCCCACCGGTCGTTGCAGCCAACACAGCGAAAGGAGAGAGTGCGACGAGGAAGACTGCGATAAAACTCCAGAACTTCTGTCCAAGGAAATGCCCGACAAGTTTTGAGAGCATCACCAGATCCAGAACTACGAGTATCCCCGCAACAACCTTCAGGAGAAATACAGAGTGGGGGCTGATGAGTCTGTCTATCAAGCCGAAAAAATTCCAGGAGAGAGAGCGATTTGTGAGAAGCTCATGCAGCGGGATAACCTGGACGACGCTTTGCTGGGCCACATAAGAGTAGACTATAGGGAGCTCGATGCTACGAAAGCGCCAGTAAGTGAGCACGGCTATAACGATCGAGATCGATATGACGTAGCGGAAATATTTATCGAACCTGGATAAATCCACTCTTACGCAGAGAGTTCTTTTATAGTTAATAAGACGGCAGAAAGCTCCTTAACCGATTTCGCTTTCTGGCATTGGAGACTGTCAAACCTGTTCCTCGCGAGGTCATCGTAGGTGGCCGCGACAAAATCCGTTCCAGCTGAAGTCGCAGCCTTGTAGTCGGAGAGCGAATCTCCCACCACGATCGCACTTCCGGCGACTAAATTAAGTTTACGCAGCGTCAGTCTCACACCCTCCGGATGGGGTTTGTGGTTCTGGACACCCGAGCCTGTAACAACTACATCGAAATATTCTCTTATCCTGTGGAAATTCAAAGTTAGCTCAGTCGTCTCTATCCCTTTTCCGGTAAATACGGCGAGCTTTATTCTCATTGATCGAAGGTTAGAAAGGAGATCCATAATGCCCGGGAATAAAGTGGTCTCATCAAGATGGTCCTCGTAGTAATTCAGGTAATTCCGCCATCCAGCCTGAAAGTTTCCATCGCCCAGCATGTTCCTTATGCAAACGTCCTCAGGTGGGCCGAAGTAGGACATAATTTCCGCCGGCGTCATCTCAATCGATTTATATTTTCTCATGACGAAGTTGAAACTGTCAAAAATCAACCGGTGTGTATCGGCAAGAGTTCCGTCAAGGTCGAATATCACGAGTGAGTATTTATTTTGCATTTTCCGAATAAGTCATACTAGTCGTCAATTATTCCTGGCATTTCCGTCACTTTGATGGTCGGCTCCATTCTTACGGCCTCAGGTCTGCTGCCGGGTCTATGAATGGGAAATTCCCTTCGCACTATGGTTCATTAAATGCCTGGATTACATGGCAATTTAATGTTTTGACACCACCCAAACAGCACCAATCATGTGAAAAATCAAGCGTGGTATTGGGAATCAAAGAAAATAGGACTGATATGGTATATGGAATCTCTGCGGAGAATCGGTACCCCAAAGAAAGATGCTACATCCTCCTCAAACGATCGATCAAATTCTTAATTACCGGTCAGACTGTCTAAGCATCCCCTGCCGATACCTAATTGCTCGCCGGATCCACAACCGCGCCCATGAACATTATCGTATTATGTCGGTTCTCTTTTATAAGGAAAATGAAAGGCTTGTTGACATTCAAATATACTGGCTGTGGTGGCTGCGGGCCGACCAAGGTCGCAAAAATCCCCACTGCGGTCGCCGCTGCCGCCTCTGTCCCTTTTTCATTAACATCGATATATGTTTTGTGGAGCACTTCTGAAATGTACAAGCCCCCAGCTGGATTTATCCTTGAAAAGTCCGCAGATGGTCCGAAAGCTACTCCCATCCCCATTTTAGCCAGAACCGGAACTAAATCGGTGCCATATTCAAGTCTGAATTTCGGCAAGTAGACCTGCACATCTGCCGGTTTGAGCCTTCCAACAATGCTATTGACTTCGCCTTGGTCCAAAGATGTTTCTGCATTTGCAAACCCACCCTCAGGGAGGAGGATCAGCATACTGTAAACGCCGCTGCCGTAGGGCAGCTCAACAACCTGGAATAGACTGTCGGCATAGTAATTCAACGTATCATGCACCACCATGGTCGGAACGTCCTCCGAAGCTCCAGTGAGGAGATAGAAGGGGTCCTGCCGGGTATTCGATGAGTCAAAAGAATATGTCCATGTGCCGTTGAAGTAAAGCGCGTTAATCAAGTACATCATGGCTTCCGCCGGAATCGGCGGCGTGATTATCGACGGGATCTTCCCATTTGTCTTGTCGCTCACCCATTGATTAATGATGCCTGCCGCGTCGGATGAACTGAAGTCAAGCGGTTTGATTTGCGCGTCGTAATCTGTCGAATCCACATTCAGGAATGTATCCAAAACTGAGAACGTGTTCCTGTACCATATCGAATTTGCAATAGTAAACTGGACGCTCGGATCCAAAGCAGCCAACTGTGCCATCAGGTTCCGGTATGACTGGTTAATCTGTTCGTTCGTAAGTCCGATGAGGCCAAGTGTTGATTGCATTGCCGTGTATGTCTGTCCGGTAGATCCATTCAGCGTCATCGCCAACGCCATCGATACGCTGAGAGGTGAAATGAAGAAATTCTTCGCCACTTCCTGTTCTGCCACGTTGTCGAAAAGGACGGTCGAAAAAGAATTCGCCGCAGACTCAACTTGCTTCTCAGATTGACTGAGCGGAGGATTGTTCCCTGACGTGGTCGGCCCGCTAACCCGGCTGCACCCCTGCCAGAGAGCAAGTCCGGCTGCGACCAGTAAGGCAAAGAATAATCGCGAACTCATTTTCATGCTATCTCGTTCCTTTGCAGTACCATCATTATGGTCACACGGGTAAAGAGATTCGACTCGAAGAAAAAGTATAAATCATCTTATGTTAAGTCAAGTCATTAGGTAACAAGAGTGGACAGTAGACCCGACGCCAGAGGGTACTTGGAAGCTATTACTTATCTAAAATCGCCGGATACTTCCGCGAGTCCGACAGATACCTTGGATCTCTATTCAGCAGTCGTTCCACAACTTCGCCCCCGATAATATGTTTCTCGATTATCTCCACTACATCTTCTTTCCTGACGCCGCAGTACCACACACCTTCAGGGTAAATCACAATGTTCGGACCGAACTCGCAGGCGTCAAGGCACCCTGATTTGTTGGCCCGAACCTTTCCGTTCAGACCCCTTGCTTTCAATTCTTTCTTGAAAAGATCCTGGATCTCTTCACTGCCTTCTTGGGAACATGAGCCTCGCGGATCGCCGTCATCTCTTTTGTTTATACAAATAAAAACGTGTCTCTTGTACCTCATTACCTTCTCACAGTTTGTTCACCTCAAATCGAAATTGTGCAATCCGCAATTCCAAACCCAGGGCCGGCGTCTGCCTGTCGGTAGCCAGGCAGCTCATTCATAGAAATCCGCAACTTCACCAATAGCCGGTCGTTATGCTCACGTCCCCGAAAACTCTCGTCCTGCAAGCGACCCTTTCATTCTCCTGATAATCACCCGAGAGCATAAGCCTGCGTTCACAATCTCCCGGTTCAGACAAGTTTTGCGTCCCTTCGAGGATCTCGACCTTACACCATCCGCAGATACAGTCCCCGCGGCACGAACTACCTAGAGGAATACTATTAACACGCGCTGCTTTGAAGAGTGTTTCGCCCTTTTTGATTTCGACTTCTTTTCTGAGCGGATGTTCAACCTCGGTCCCGCTCAGGATGAAGCTAACTTTTGGCATCCTTCAGGAACTTCTTTGCCTCGTTAACGGTCATGCAATTGATTACGTCATCCTTTGTGAGCCAACCCTTCCGTGCTATGGAGACTCCAAAGGCATAATCCGACAACCCGTCAATAGAATGAGCATCCGGGTTAATCGAGAACTTAATTCCAGCTTCCTTCGCCTTGCGTATGAATCTCCAGTCCATGTCCAGCCGATGAGGGTTCGCGTTAATCTCAATGACCTTCTTATTCTTTGAAGCAACCCTGATAATCTCATCCATGTCTACTTCATACCCGGCCCTTCCCAGGAGAAGTCTGCCGGTCATATGTCCTAACATAGTAATGTAAGGGTTCTTGAGAGCTCCCACCAATCTCTTTGTCGCTTCGTCTTTCTTCATGTTGAGCTTGCTATGCACCGAGCCCACTGAAAAATCGAGCTTCTTCAAGATCGCATCGCTGAAGTCGAGTTTCCCGTCTGCAAGTATGTCAACCTCACTTCCTTTGAACACGAAGAAATCTTCCCGGCCATGGTTCAAATTGTCGACCGCTTCCCACTGATCCTTCAGTCTCTTTTCGTCAAGACCGTTTGCATAGAATGCCGTCTTGCTGTGATCACTCAAACCGAAATATTGCAGTCCCAATTTTCTTGCGGCACCGATCATCTTCTCCAGCGGTTCAGCACCGTCACTCCAGTTTGTGTGAACATGGAAGATGCCGACAACATCCTCCGGCTTGACTAGTTCGGGAATATTTCCCTTCGCCGCGGCGGTCACACCCTCGGCTGACTCCCTCAGCTCAGGTGGGACAAATTGGAGACCAATCTCCCCGAAGATTTGTTCCTCCGATTCGAATAGGATCTTGTCTCTCCCCTTTTTCAACGAATCCATGGTAAGTGTATAGCCTCTGGAGGAGGCATATTCTTTCAGACTCTGGAAAAAGTCCTTGCTTCCCGTGGAGTGAAGGACAGCAAATGGATATTCTGCCTTATTGACAATTACGAATTCAACTGAAATTCCGTTCCCCCAAACTACCAGGACAGTATCATCCCGAACTTCCTTGACTTCTCTTATGCCTTTCAATTTCTGAAGAGCGGCAAACAGCTTGTCTCGCTCTCCTGATTTGAACTTGATGACACAGTCAATGTCCCTGATGATTTCCCTTCCGCGCCGATAGCTTCCCGTGAATTGAAATTTCTCGGCTCCGGAAATCTTGGTGAGTCCTTCGGAAATCTCAAGCACCGTTGCATGGACCATGTCCAGTAAATGGTACTCGCTGTTGATTTTCATCTGTTGGATTGACGCGAGCACATTGTCTTGAGTCTTCTGACCGAATCCCTTCAGCCCGACGAGTCGGTTCTCATTGCACGCGTACTCAAGTTCGGCAATCGATTTGACATCGAGATGCTCATTGAGTGCCCGCACCTTACTCGGACCGAGGCCAGGTATTCTCAGGAGCTCTGGTAGTCCTTCCGGCAAGGATTTGCGAAGTTCATCAAGGAATGACAGCCGTCCCGTTTCTACAAATTCCGTGAGTTTCTTTGACAGCGCATCACCTACTCCGGGAATACTTCTCGCTTCCCCTTTCTTAACAAGATCAACAACATCGGCAGTAGATTGTTGAACCGATCTGGCAGCTCGCGAGTAAGCACTCACTTTGAATTTGTCCTCGCCCTTCAGTTCAAGAAGCGAGGTTATTTCCTCGAGAAGCCCGACGATATCTTTCTTATCCACCAATGAATTTAGTCGGGAAGGATGTAAAATGCCATTAATTCCGGGCGAGAGGATGCTCTCTCAGATGATCTCAACAATCTTGTTTCTCGCCGTCGCACCTCTTACAAGGCGCATCCTGGAGCGAGGGACTCTGATGAATTCGCACAGGTGCTCCATGGCAGCTTCAGTGGCCCTTCCATCGATCGGTTTTTCTCGCACGAATATCTCGAAGCTGTCTTGGGATTTGCGAACAACCCTGGCTTCTTTGGAGGATGGATGAACTTTGAGTTTGAGATACACAACTGTAATATCAAAGTTGCGAGGCAAAAGTCAAAGTGGCAGGTTCACTGAATTGATACCAAATTCCCTTTTTGTTGAGAAACGTGTAGGTTATATTTGGAACACGTTCGGGGCGTGGCTCAGCCCGGTTAGAGCGCTTGGTTTGGGACCAAGAGGTCGTGAGTTCGAATCTCACCGCCCCGACAAATCGGTAGGGCAAATCTGTCGTATGTACCA
>JAKASW010000371.1 GCA_021818875.1 Bacteroidota bacterium | reverse complement strand
GAGTTGTATTTTGCAAGAAGTCTTGTCATAGCGTGAATCGTTTCCAATTTAATATTATAGAGGCTTTAACAAAAAGTCAGAGGGATTTAGGTAGGATTCGACTATATTGTTCCGGTAAAATTTCAAGATGAGAAGTTTTCTAACTCACGAATACAATGACAGGCAACAAAGATGAAAGTCCTTGTGGTCATTCCCGTTTATAATGAAGAGAAAGTACTTGAACAGAGCGTCATGGAACTCTACTCGTACCTCTCTTCTAAGAATCCAGAGTTTAAATGGGAAATAAAAATAGCTGACAACGCTTCGACAGACCGTACGTTGGAGGTTGCGACAAAGCTTTCGCAGAATTTTGAATCGATCACTGTCAGCCATCTTGATGAAAAGGGGCGAGGGCGGGCATTGAAGAAAGTATGGTCCGAGAGTGACGCCGATATTATGACATACATGGACGTCGACCTTTCTACTAATCTGGATTCTTTCTTCCCTATGGTTAACGCGATGTACAAGGAGGGATTCGACATAGCCATCGGCTCGAGGCTGATGAAAGGAGCAAACACAACGAGGAGTCTCAAACGTGAGACTATATCGAGGATCTACAATCTTCTCGTTAAGCTGTTCCTCTTCACAAGGTTCTCGGACGCTCAGTGTGGATTCAAAGGCGTCACCAGGAAAGTCGCAAAGGATGTACTTCCACGTGTTGAAAACACGAATTGGTTCTTTGATACGGAGCTCCTTGCGATAGCCGAAAAGAAAGGGTACAAGATAAAAGACATCCCTGTCAAATGGATCGAAGATCTTGACAGCCGGGTGAAAATTGTGAAGACTGCCACGGAAGATGTGCGTGGGCTTTTGCGTGTGCGGCGCGAATTCCGAAAAGGGAAGTACAAGTAAGTTGGAACCGTTTCTTTACGATAAGTTCTTTGAAGTCGAAGAAAAGCACTGGTGGTTCAAGGCGAGGACCGAGATCATCTTCGACCTTCTCTCGAATAGAATTGGACTTCCCGAAGGGAGCAAGATCCTCGATATCGGTTGCGGTACCGGCGGACCTCTTTTGAGATTCAACTCAAAATTTGACGCCTGGGGAATAGACATCTCGGACCAGGCAATCGACTACTGCCGGAAGCGTGGGCTCAGGAATGTGTCCAGCTGCGACATCCAGGAGTTCGTACAGGACCACAAGGATTTCAAATTGGTGACGTTGCTGGATGTCATTGAGCATGTAGATGACGACGTTTCGTTTTTGAAGCATGCCTCCGACGCGCTTGCTGAAGACGGCCTTGTGCTCGTTACGGTTCCTGCGTATCCTTTCCTTTGGTCGCAGCACGATGTAGTGAATCACCACAAGCGGAGATACACGAAGAGGACTCTCACCTCATCAATGAGTAAAGCAGGACTGGACCTTAGATACCTAAGCCACTACAACACGATATTGTTTCCGTTGGCTGTCCTGCAAAGGTATTTGGAAAAGCTGTCAAGAACGAATTCCGATAGCGAGCTTAACATACCCGACGGCACGGTTAACTCGTTGTTTTACAGAATTTTCTCATCCGAGAAAAGTCTGCTGAAACACACGGTATTACCGTTCGGCGTCTCATTGATTGCAATCGCTGGAAAATGTGCCCAGACGAATCCGTAGCCGATGAGTCCTAGGCCCTATCGGATAGGATTTTATGGCCTTCCTGGTCGCCACAATTTCAAGATCCTAACTTTCAGAGGAATCAGATCCAGCCTCTCTCCCATTTTCCGCTTCACCATCGAATCTGCGTTCTCGATAAATTTGGATCCATTCTGATTTCATTGACCCAGATCGGCGCTATCACTAGACAATTCCTTGGATCATCACGGATGCATACTTGATTTTCATCAAGTGCGTTTCTAAAATGTGGAAGGTAACCGTAAGAATCGGGATTTCCGGCGCGTCAGGAATTGCCATTGGACCATCGGGGTACGTTTATGTCTCATACTTTAATGACGAAACTGTTAAGCGCGTTCCGCCATCCGGTGGCATTATGTCAACGGTAGTGACTGGTCTTGACAATCCCGGCGGACTGGCTTTTAATAGCGAAGGCGACCTTTTCATCGCAAACCTCAACAATAACACAATTACTGAGATCACTGCTTCGGGTGAAAAGTCAACTTTCGCAAGTGGCCTCTCGATTCCTGTCGGCCTTGCATTTGACAGCACAGGAAACTTGTACGTAGCGAACAGAGCTGGCAACTCGATAAGCCGGATCACACCAAATGGTTCGGTGACGACTTTCTTTTCAGGCATCTTCTCACCGCACAGCCTCGCCTTTGATCGGGAGGGGAACCTTTTCGCATCCAAGCCACGGGCTACGCAGGCAGCTATGTAGAAATAATTCAGAATGGCAGTTATTCGTACACACTGCCCGCCACCTTTGATCAGCCTACCGGAATTGCTTTTGACAAATACGGCAATCTTTATGTTTCAAACATTGATGGTGGCTTCATAAGCAAAGTCTCATTCAGCTATTAAGTCACCCGCCCGGTACTAAGTTATTAGGACGCGGATAATGGATATGTTTCCTTTCGGATAGGCTCCCAGAATTTCTATAAGAGTCAAGCGGTGCCTTCGCAAGGCCTGATCATCCTCAGTCCATCAAGTCTGTGTTTCTAATAACGGTTTAGGACACCTATCTTTTCTTACTATCAAGACTCTTATGCACCTGTCCGCATTTGATAAGCCCGGCCTGTCTCGCGTCGATAATTGTTCAGTCTATGGTCATGAAAAAATAGGAAGGACATCATAAATTCGGTGTGCACATTCCATTATGGCACGGGAATGATGTGGACGAGAATCCGTAAAGCGGTGATGAAGCTTTTTTTTGTCCAAGCGATGTTTGTCTGCTTTTTCGGAAGGGACTTTTCGTCCGCGTCCCAGGGAGGTTTTGTATTAGCGGTTTCATGTTGATCGACTAACCCGAAAGAGGCAATAATGAAAATATCCGTCATAGGTACCGGCTACGTCGGTCTCGTTACCGGCACTTGTTTTGCCGAGACAGGGAACCAAGTTCTCTGCATGGATGTCGACCCCAGGAAGATCGCTATGCTTGAGAAAGGCAAATCGCCGATCTTTGAACCTGGTCTTCAGGAGCTGATCGCGCGCAACGTGAAAGAGAAGAGGCTTTCTTTCACCACGATTATTGCCGGTGCAGTCAATAGGTCATCCGTAATTTTTCTCGCCCTTCCCACCCCTCCGCACGAAGACGGGAGCGCCGATCTAAGCCACGTTATGAATGCCTCGGCGCAAATTGCGCAACTCATCAAAGAGCCAAAGATAATAGTTATAAAGAGTACTGTGCCGGTAGGAACTAACCAGCTTGTGCGGCAGGTATTTGCGAAGGAGACGAAGGTTCCCGTCACCGTTGTCTCAAATCCAGAATTCCAAAAGCAAGGTGCCGCAGTTCAGGATTTCATGTCGCCTGATCGTGTCGTCGTGGGCACAAGCGACTCCGCAGCAGAAGAAGTAATGCGTGAATTGTACTCTCCGTTCATGCGAGCGTCCGACAGGTTCATTATCATGGACGAA
>JAKASW010000370.1 GCA_021818875.1 Bacteroidota bacterium | reverse complement strand
GGTAAATCCCGAGTTCATTATGGCGACGCGCAATGACCCGGACCTTGTGAGAATAGTTAATGAGTCAGATCTGACGACCCCTGACGGAGTGGGGCTGAAGTTCGCCGCAAAGATCCTGAAGGTTAAAGTAGGAGCAAGGGTACACGGCGTCGACCTGGCATGGCAAATCGCAAAACTGGCGGCGGCGGACGGACACTCGATGTTTCTGCTCGGAGCGGCCGAAGGAGTTGCGGCAAAAGCGGCGGAGCGTCTTAAGGAAGCGTATCCCTCTCTGAAAATAGCGGGAACGTATTCGGGAAATCCTGACGAAGAGGGACTCGTCGATCGGATCAACGGATCCGGGGCCGACATTTTACTGGTAGCGTTCGGAGTACCGAAGCAGGAAAAGTTCGTTTACAGAAATAAGAACAGCCTGAAGACCAAAGTAGCCATGAGCGTAGGCGGCTCGTTCGACTTCATTGCAGGAGTTGTTCCTCGTGCACCAGGATGGATGCGTGCTGCCGGACTCGAGTGGCTCTACCGGCTGATCAGGCAGCCTGAAAGGTTCAACCGGATAATCACCGCGACGGTGAGGTTTCCGGTGGCGGTACTCGCTCATAGAGCAGGACACACACGAAATGGAACAAGCACGGAGCATGCGTGAAGACTATCCTTAAGAAAATTTTTGAATGGCTCTTCGCGCCGATCAGAAGACGCACTATCGATTCGATTAATGATGCGATCGAGACCAACCGGATTCTTACGGCAAGACTTCTAATCGGCAATATGCAGCAGGACGGCCAGGAGACGGGATTGCAGTCGAAGGAGTTCCGGGTTTTCTCTCAGGCCGGAGAGGATGGCATAATACAGTATTTAATCTAGAAAGTTCGGATAGAGAACGATGTGTTTGTCGAGTTCGGTGTCGAAGATTATGTTCAATCGAACACGCGCTTCTTGCTGATGAACAACAACTGGCGAGGTCTGTTGATAGACGGTGATGAAGCGAACATTAGACGCATCAAGAAGTCTTTCCTGTACTGGACTTACGACCTCACCGCGGTGGGTGCCTTTATAACCAGAAACAACACAAACGACCTGATCAAAAGCTCGGGCGTTTCGGAGGACATCGGACTTCTAAGTGTGGACCTGGATGGGAACGATTATCGGATCTGGGAAAATATTAGTGTCATATCGCCAAGGATTGTTGTCTGTGAGTACAACAGCATTTTCGGTCCGAAAGAGACCGTGAGCGTGCCGTACTCCGGTAATTTTGTTCGAACGCAAGCTCATTACTCAAGGCTTTACTTCGGGGCCTCACTAAATGCGCTATGCATCCTGGCGGAGAAGAAGGGATACTACTTCGTAGGCTGCAACCGCGGCGGCGTAAATGCGTTCTTTGTGAGGAAAGACGTCGTCGGCGACTTAAGACCTCTGACTTGCGAACAGGGTTTCATAAAAAGTGAAGTCAGAGAATCACTCGATGAAAACGGTCGCCACTCATTTGTCGGAGGCGACCAGCGTGTGAAGTTGATCGAAGAGATGCAAGTCGTGGACGTCTTGTCCGGAAAGAAGAAACTAATAGAGGATCTTCAACTTTCATGAAGTTGAAGCGAGATCATGAATTTCCGTGCAAGTCGAATCGTGGTCTGTAACTGCCGGGCCAGGTGCTGCAAGGCGCTTCCACTACTTCTCTGAATCGTCGATTGAAACTTTCTTTTCTAATTCTGCATTACGCATTCGTTCCAGGATAACTCGTGCCGGTACCCCGGCTGCAATCGAATCCGACGGGACGTTTTTCGTAACCACCGAACCTGCCGCGATGATCGCACCGGCGCCCACCCTGACGCCTTTGAGGATAATGCACCTGCATCCTATCCAGACATTATCCTCTATCACAACCGGCTTGTTCTCCAAAACGGTTCCGTCAACGGCGTGCAGGTCCGTATCCATTATTACAACGTCTCAGGCTATTTTGCAGTTGCGGCCGATTTCCACTCTGTCTTCTGCCACAATGTTTGTATTCCGGTTAAGATAGGTGCCGTTGCCGATCAATACGGTTGCATTTTTCCCGACGTCAAATCGCACGCCTTCGTAAAACTGACAGTTCTGTACGATGATTCTTCCGCCTTTGTTGATAATCTTTGGAGAAGGTCGGCCGCCTGTTATGATGATGATGCCGTGCTTTGTCATCTTCCGCGCAAACCATAGGCCCCTCACGTGTTCCCATACTGAATGATTCGATTATCGCCATCTTACACGGCGGATGAAATAGGTACGCCGAGACGCGTAGTTTCCGGCCTCACGATCCACGAACCCCGTGCCTCCGCTTCCCCGGGGTGGAGCGCCTATTCCTTTGGATTTCCCGTTTCGCGGGCTGTTCTGACCCACTGCTTCTCATCCCCTTTCAGCCACGTCTTCAAGTAGACGCCCATCTTCCATACCGCATACTTCGGAAACTTGAGCAGAACGAGGTATGTTCCTTTGTCGGCATTGGCAGCTTTCAGTCCGCCGATGACGTGGAATATGTCGAGTAGGAATGCAATTCCCCAAAGGACTGCAAATGGAGTAAGCCACGACGCTCCCAGCGCAACCGCAGCCAGATTCAACACGAGCATGACCGAGGTAAAGGCAAACATATTTACAAATGCCGGAGTGATCAGCTCAATAAACATATCCAATATCATAAAAGATCTTTTACGGAGGGCCTCCCGAAACAAGGGAAGCGTGTACTTCATAAATAGAGGGAACCGCCCCATCTCCCATCTTCTCCGCTGGGTCTCGGCGTTCTTTGCGTCGGTCGGCATCATGGCACGCACTTCAGCCTCCGGTGCGAACTGTACCCTGATATTGTCCAACGCGAGCTGGAGGGAATGTTCAAGATCCTCGACCCTTGAATAGGCATTCCATGGCATTGTTTCGATAAGCTTTTTCGAAAAGCACATTCCATTCCCGTTGAGTCCGGAGCTGCAGCGGAGCGACAGTCTGCCGAAAGGTCTTACGAAATTGTGGAGTATGAAAGCCACGCGCGTCATCTCCGGACTCCACGCCCCGGGTTGTGGTATGACCATGTCGCTGCTCTGAATGCACTCCGCGCCCTCTTCCAAGTAAGCGTCCATCACCGCCAGGAAATTCTTCGACACGAGGCTGTCCGCATCCACAACCACGAAGGCATCGTAGCGTGGAGTGTATGTCAATATCTGGTCGAGGCACCATCTCAGCGCAAATCCTTTTCCTTTCCTGGAATCGTCGAATCTCTCGAATACCTTTACTGCGGTGGCGCGAGAAATCTCGGCGGTCCTGTCGGTGCAGTTATCCGCGATGACAATTACGTCAAATCGGTCGGGAGGATAATTCATTTCTACCAGGCTGTGGAGCGTGGGCTGGATAACAAGTTCCTCATCATGTGCGGGGACAAGGACGGCAAATCTTCTTCGGGCCGGATTGTCGGAAAACGATCTCAGTTTCCTGAAAATTGCAAGCAGTGTCAACAGAGCGAGGTAAAAAGAGAAAAAGAGAAGTGGAATAAGCAAAACGATGTCGACCAGATCGAACAAAATTGTCATAAGTTATCGG
>JAKASW010000369.1 GCA_021818875.1 Bacteroidota bacterium | reverse complement strand
ATCTGGTGAAACCTCCGGCGATAAACACGCTGCCGGTCTTGTCAGGTGCATGAAGGAAAGAGAGGATGTGCGGTTCGTCGGAATCGGCGGCGATGAGATGACAGCAGCAGGAGTGAATGTAATTCATCACGTCAGGGAGATGTCCGTGATGGGATTCTCCGAGGTACTGTCCAAACTTCCTTTTTTTGCGGAAGTAAGAAATGATTTGCTTCGTGTTGTGAGAGAACAAAAGCCGACGGCTGCGGTCCTCGTCGACTTTCCCGGCTTCAATCTCAGATTTGCGAAGCTTGCCAGACGGGAAGGATTGAAAGTGTTTTACTATGTCAGCCCCCAGGTTTGGGCATGGGGGAGGAGAAGAATCAAGACAATTAGACGCACTGTGGACTTGATGCTGACGATATTTAAATTCGAAGAAGAGATGTACAGCCAGGAAAAGGTCCGTGCAGAGTTTGTCGGTCATCCTTTACTCGACGAGATGAAGGTAAACGATCAAAATGAAACGAAGGCATTCCGATCCGGATTTGTCGGTGGCTCCGGAAAACTTCTGGCGCTGCTTCCGGGCAGCCGGCTCCAGGAGATTCGTCGCATACTTCCCACGATGCTCGATGCTGCGCAAATTCTGAGAGATGACTTGAGACGTGAGGGAGTTGACATCGCGCCCGTCATAGGTTGCGCGCCCTCAATCGACGACGAAGCATATTCTCGAATCGTCGAATACTCCGGTGTGGATGCTCACCTGAGCCATGATACGCCGCTGTTGATGGATTCGGCGGACGCCGGGATGGTGGCGAGCGGGACAGCAACGCTCGAAGCTGCACTTCACAACCTGCCGATGCTTGTCGCTTACCGGACTAGCCCCCTTACTTATTTTATCGGCAAATCGCTCGTGAAGTTGAAGTCAATCTCGCTAGTCAATATCGTGGCACAGCAGAAGATCGTCGAAGAATTAGTCCAGAACGAATTCAGACCGGTGAAGGCTGCGGGTATTGTCAAACCGATGATCCTGAGGAGCGAAGTAAGCGAAGGAATCAGGAAGAAATATGCAGCTCTGCGGAATATACTTGGTGAGCCGGGAGCATCAGAAAGAGCCGCCGAGCTGATTTTGAAGGAAGCTTGAGGT
Organism: Bacteroidota bacterium; assembly: GCA_021818875.1. Lineage (GTDB taxonomy): Bacteria > Bacteroidota > Ignavibacteria > Kryptoniales > JAKASW01 > JAKASW01. The sequence continues at coordinate 2,456 of JAKASW010000369.1, read as the reverse complement.
TATGGCACACCCGCTCAGAAGGTTGCTTATGCCGTTCGGTGCACTCTACGGCGGAGTCGTCATGGTACGGAACATCGGATATGACGGAGGCCTTTTCAAGGTTAAGAAACTTCCGGTTCCGGTGGTTTCGGTTGGTAATATTTCCGTCGGCGGCTCCGGCAAGACGCCGTTTACTATGTTTCTGGTAGATAAACTCCTATCGATGGGAAAGAAACCCGGCGTCCTTTCGCTCGGATACAAGCGACTGAGCGACCGGCGACAGATATCTTTTCCTTCCGCCAGTCTTGAAGTCGATGTTCAACTGCTTGGCGATGAGCCTGCCCTGATATCCAGGAGCTTCCCCAACGTTCCGGTGGCCGCTGACAGAGACAGATATGCCGCCGGAGTCGCGATCTTGAAGAAATTTGAAGTCGATGTTTTCATACTGGACGACGGTCTGCAGAACAGGGAACTGCACCACGATCTGGATTTCGTCCTGATGCCCAATTCTCTGGGTGATCTCCATGAGAACTATCTCCCGACTGGAAACCTACGGGACTGGAAAGGGAGACTCAGGCAGGCCAATGTTATGGTACTGACGGCACACGGAAGATACGAGGTCGAGCGAAAGAGACTTGACGAGCTAAGCGGTTATACAGATGCTCCAGTTGCCGGAGTAAGCTTCATACCTTCCGGTTTCGTCGACTATGCGGGTACGAAATTCAATCCTGAGTTTATCAAGAAGAGAACCATTGCAGCTTTTTGTGGGATAGCAGGTCCACAACAATTCTTCGATTCACTGGAATCGATGGGTGGTCTTATTTCTATCCGGACGATATTTCGTGATCATCATTGGTTCGACGAATATGACATCGACGAAATCTTCGGCGGAGATGAAGAGATAGCGGCCATCACCACCGCAAAGGACGCGGTGAGAATTTTCGATGATGAAGTCCTGGCATCAAAAGAAGAGGTGAGGCGGATCTATGCGCTGCAGGAAGAAACTGTCGTAAACTTTGGACTGGAGCACATCGAAAACTCTCTCTCGAATTTGTTCGAAAGGATTTATGCTTAACGTCGGAATGTCCGATTGCGGCGAGAAGAATAAAAACTACATAGCATACGTCTTACGGATGCCGGATGTGAGAGTGACGGTGCTGTCGAAGAAGAACATTGAGAAGATTGAGGAGTGCGATGGCCTGTTACTCACAGGAGGAGCAGATGTCTCTCCCGAACTTTATGGAGACTGGGCGGACGAGACCGTCGAGATAGATTCCGAGAGAGACGGTGTGGAATTCAGACTTATCGAGGAAGCTCTGCTGAAAAAGGCACCAATTTTGGGAATCTGCCGGGGCCTGCAGGTGTTGAATGTGTATTTTGGTGGCACACTGGTTCTCGATCTTGAAAAATATTACGGCAGAAATCATCGAGCCATTTCAGATGTGGAAGACAGGTACCATGATGTGGAGCTGACCGAATCCTCATCGTTGATGAACTTCATTAAGACAAAACGCGGCAAAGTGAGCAGTTCGCATCATCAGGCTGCCGACAGAATTGGCAACGGTCTGAAGGTCGTCGCTCGTGCACTTGACGGGACTGTCGAAGCAATTGAAGGAACTGCGACCGCGACAGAAAAGATACTTGCAGTACAATGGCATCCGGAAAGAATGCGACATGATGATCCGTTTGCCAGCGGAGCGCTTGATGTCTTTAAACTAAAACTATCAGGGAACAACAAAGAGAATACGCTAAATGGAGGTTAAATAATGAGTAAGGTAAAGTATGTGTACTTCTTCGGTAACGGCAAGGCCGAAGGAAGAGCTGAGATGAAGAACTTGCTCGGCGGAAAGGGAGCAAATCTGGCTGAGATGATGAACATCGGGTTGCCGGTACCGCCTGGCTTTACGATAACTACCGAAGTCTGCACTTATTACTATGCGAACAAGCGGACGTATCCGAAGATCTTGAAGGGAGATGTCGCCAAGGCGATGAAACGTCTCGAAGCGGCAGTTGGAGCGAAGTTCGGTGACAAAAATAATCCTCTTCTTGTCTCGGTCAGGTCGGGCGCGCGAGCTTCCATGCCGGGAATGATGGATACAATCCTTAATCTTGGATTAAATGATCAGGTTGTTGAAGGGCTTGCGAAGAAGACTAACAACGTTCGCTTCGCGTATGACGCATACCGCCGGTTCGTTCAGATGTACGGCGACGTGGTACTCGGTCTGAAGCCGACACACAAAGACCAGATCGACCCTTTTGAAGCCGTCATCGAAGAAAAGAAAAGAGAGAGAGGAGTTCACCACGATACCGAGTTAAACGCCGACGATTTGAAAGACCTCGTCGTCAAATTCAAACAAGCGATCAAGAGCAACACCGGACACGATTTTCCTGAAAATCCAATGGAGCAACTCTGGGGTGCAATTGGCGCGGTGTTTGGATCATGGAACAACGACAGAGCAATTGCTTACAGGAAGATG
>JAKASW010000037.1 GCA_021818875.1 Bacteroidota bacterium | reverse complement strand
GACGGAACTGCGTGAAGTAGCCGACGTCCCCTTTTCGCGTGTAACCGGGCTGAATGCCCACATAACGGATTCCTCTCCAGCCGTAATTCTTTTCAAGAGTATCGGGCTTATCCCACAACCTCTTGTCCCATTGGCCGAAGAACCCCGACCAGGGTTCGACCGAAATATCAACTGACTTATCTCCGACCATGAATGTCCCATTTTGGAGTGTATCGCCGGAGGCAGCGAGCAAATAGAGACGATTGAATTTTCCTTTAGGAAGTCTTATCGTCTGGTTATCGCACGCGACTGCGTTATCCCGGGCTCTTTGCCTCGGTCCCATCGCGAAACTGATGTCTTCACTCACAATGGTTTTCGGAATAACCTCAAGTGGGTAGGATCTTCCTTCTTGATCATAATTACCTGTGGCCATATCATTTCGGTTCGTCATCGCAACCATGTTGTACGGCAGATGCACCGGCACCGACTCAGGCTGTGAGAGTTTTTCCTTCGGCGGAGCAAGATTCAACTCGAACGTCATTATATGATAAGGCGTCGCATCGAAAATAAGTTTCCCGTTTCGAACGGTTGCAGGTCCGAGATAACGTTCCTGTCCGTCTACTTGTTTCGCAGAAAGCACACGGCCGGCTAAGGAGACTTCGACATTCTTCCAAGACTTCCCCTTTGCCTCGACGATTCTCAGAATGATTCCCTTGCCGTTCTCAGCTCTTTTGAGAGCCATGACGTGTATGTCGGGATTACTGATTCTCATGAAAGAAAACGATTTGCCGAGATAACCCGAATGAGTCGGAGCCTGGAATGTGATCAGCGGTTGATTGAGACGGAGGCCCGCCAAATCGGAGTTGCCTTCTTTCCAACCACCTTCATGACCATAAACAGCATACAGCATATTGTTCTTGCCGATATCCTGGTACGCCTGATCGAGGTAACCGACTTTCTCGCGGACGCCCGGCGTGTACATGAGAGTCAAGCGTACTTCATTATCGGAAGGCTTGTCGGAACCGTTCTTGCAATCTTCAAGAATCGAAACTCCGTAGTCGCCGGATTTATCGGTAAGATCGAACCACTGATGTGAAGGCACCTCGAACTTCTTCGGGTCATTGTTGCCGCGCTCGACAGTCCCGACCTCTTCATTGTATGTCGCCATCGGGTTCGAGACGGTCAGAGGGAAAGTAGCATCGAGGGCAACTCCGAGCGTCGCCCAATCTATGAAAGTCTTGAACTCAACTCGGTCTCCAGCTTCGCCCGCAGCGAGTCGGATTTCCTGCACGACTTTCGAATTACGCGAATCACGGATTACCTGTATGCCGATTCTTGCCGGCCCATCTTCTACGATCTTCATTTTTGCCGGCCCATCGACATAACCTTCGGGAGGCATCTTCTGATCGGACCAGTCCATGTTCCAGGCAGGCCAGTACTCCGGCCGCTCGTGCATGAACGCAAGCCTGATTGGCGCCGAAAGAAGCTCCTTGTTTGCGACCTTGTCATAAATACTGGAGACGTCACCATTCTTATCGATCTTCACCACGTATTTCGAATTCTCCAGCGTCGAGTCGGTTATTTTGAGTCCGGTGTTCATCGAACAGGGGACATCCGATTCCCTGACTTCATAAACCGAATAGCTCATTGAAGGGATCTTCGCGAGGAAAACGACCGTCAGCTTGCCTCCATCCAGTTTCTGAATTTGAGACGGGACTTCTTGTCCATCCGGGGCAAACACTCTCACGGCTTTCGGGGCGACACCCGGGAATGTCACCGTTGCTTTTGCGACATCCTGTCTTTCGATCGGAAGCGAGTTGTAGACGACGACCGGGATGCCTTCGCCGCGAGTATCCAGCTCTCTGACCGTTGCCCCTGATGCGTCGGCAAGAATGTAACTGAACTGATTTGCTGCCAGCAGTTGGTCGTTCCACATATAGTCGAATGCCTCGGGTATGCATGTTCCTGCCAGCATATCGTGGAACTGAGTCGCAAGAGTCAGCCACCACGCCTCATCCATTTTCTTCGTCGGATATGTCATCCCACCGAGCCATGTCCCCATTACCGATGCCGCTTCGGCGTTGTATCCGAGGAACTCCAGCTTCCTGTTCCAGCGTTTCAGATATGCTGCGGAGTTGATCGAGCCGGCGGAATGGTTGGTGAGAAGGAGATCGCCGGTGTATGACGGCAGTTTCGCCTTCTGAGCAGGAGTAATGTCTTTGAACATCTGATCGGCTTTCGAAGATACAACCCGGATATTTGCTCTATCCTTCAGACTTTTTTCAAGCCACCACACGGAGCTGTCTGTCGGTGAACCGCCGACATCGCCTGTACCATAATACATGTAATCGGTATAGACGCCTGCAGATCTTCCGAACTTATTGATGCGATCTACCCAGACAGTGTCTTTGCCGAGATCACCTTTGATGTCCCCGGCGTAGTCGCCAGGATTGAGAGCCGCAATCACCGAGTGCCCGTCTGGGCCGATCCATCTTCCGACGTTGAACGGGATTCCGACGGCTGAGCCCCAGGTAAGTTTCTGAGTCGAGAAGCCTTTGATGCCGCAGCTTGCAAGGATCGACGGAAGAGACCATGCAAACCCGAAGCAATCCGGAAGCATGTACTCATCGCTCGCGACGCCGAACTCTTTTCTGAAATACTCGTTGCCGTAAAGGACCTGCCTTATGATCGATTCTGCCGATGGATTAAGTTCGTCGTTCTCTTCAATTGAAGAACCCGCGGGGAACCACCTTCCTTCCTTTATGTACATTTTCACAGAATCAAATTGGGCGGGATAGTATTGCTGCATGAACCTGTACCTGTTCGCACCGGTAAAGTTGAAAATGTAATTTGGATATTTCTTGAAGAGCGCAAAGTTGTCCTCCATCGTGTTCCAGACATATTTGTCAATCGTAGTCGGATAATCCCACCGCCACTGAGTGTCCAAATGGGCATAGCCGACCGTATAAAGGACTTTCTGTTTTGACAGGTTATAATGCTGTGCGAACACTGAACTCGAGAATAAGATGAGAGTTGCTAAGAATGAAGTGACAAAAGTTTTCATTGAAACCTCCTGGTTATTCAGCAAATAAGAAATATACCGGAAGAATTGCCCACGAATGGTCCTTACGACGACAGGTTGTATAATTCCTCAAGTGTAAGCCCGGCTTCACGTATGATCGCTCTCAATGTGCCCTTTGAGATTTCCTTGTGGTCAGGAACCGTCAGCCTTCTGTATGGCGGTTTCACATTCCGAAGAATAATATGACTCCCGGTCTGATGATCAATTTAATATCCAAGCTTGCCCAGAATCTTGCAGAAACCTCTACCGGAGATCGGCCGCAATTTGGTCACAGCGATACCTCTACTATTTCCTCTTCTATTGGAGGCGGGATGGCCTCACCATGTTTTTTCAGACTTTGGATATACCCCTTGATTGCGCCGGGTATATTTTCCAGAGCAGCATCACGTGTTTCTCCTTGAGACACGCAGACTGGTAACGCGGGACACGAAACCACAAACATGCCATCCTCGTCGCGTTCGATTTCAACTTTATATTTCATTGCAGATCTCAATCGTTAGATCATTCAATAACGTATGTGCCCCGTAAAATATAATACAGACAACCATCGAATAGCAGTCATCCTTCCCGTACCACAATCTTCTCAAGTTCTTCGAGCGACTTGCCTTTGGTCTCGGGCATCATGCGCCACACGAAGAAGAAGAACGGAATCATCATGATTGCGAAAAACATGAAGACGCTCCCGCCGCCCAAACTCGTCAACGCAATTGGGAAGACGAGTCCGATTATTGCATTCATGATCCAATGTGTGAACGAGCCGAGCGCCTGACCTTTCGACCTCACCCTGTTCGGGAATATTTCGGAAAGGAAAACCCAGATGACCGCACCCTGAGAGAAGGCGAAGAATGCTATGAAGCCGACTATGAACGCCGCAACGCCGGTACTTCCGAAAAGTGTCTGGTCGTAATAGTGCAACGCGGCACCGGCAAGTGCGAAAAACATACCGACGGCTCCTATCAACAGCAGGGTCTTGCGTCCGAACTTATCTATGAAGAACATAGCGATGATCGTGAATATCATGTTGGTGACGCCGACAGCAACCGCTTCAAGCATCGCCGAATTCGTACTCGCACCGGCCTTCTCGAAGATCATCGGTGCATAATACATTATCACATTTATGCCCGACAACTGGTTGAACATCGCCAACAGCACAGCACACATGATCGCGAAGCTGTATTTCTTCTGAAGGAGTTTCGTGACTCCGCTTCCAGCTTCCTCCTTCAGCGAACTTACGATTTCCGACAATTCACTCTCGACATTCGTGGCGCCCACCGAAGTCAGGACTCCCTTCGCCTCCTCATTTCGCAATTTCTTCACCAGCCATCTTGGACTTTCGGGCACGGTAAAGAGGAGACCGAAGAATATCAGCGCGGGTATGGCCATCACCCCGAACATCCATCTCCAGTTGTCGGGACCGACTCCGACTAAAAGGTAGTTCGAGAAAAACGCGACGAGAATTCCGAGGACGATATTGAACTGAGCCACCGCAACAAGTCTTCCCCTCAGCCGGCCTGGAGAGATTTCAGCGATGTACATAGGTGCCATGACAGATGCAGCCCCTATTGCAAGTCCTCCGACAAAGCGTGCAATCAGCAAAGTGTGCCATCCTGTAGCAAAAGCACACGCGAGTGCCGACACGAAATAGAGCGCCCCGCAAATTGAGAGTACCGGCCGCCTGCCGAGTATGTCGCCAGGCTTGCCGACGGCTATCGCACCGACGACGGTTCCCCATAATGCAATCGAAACCGTCACGCCTAACGTGGCGTCGGTGAGGTGGAAGTATGTGGATATAGATGAAGTGGTTCCTGAAATGACAGCCGTGTCGAAACCGAAAAGGAAACTTCCCAGTGCAGACACGACCGTCGCAAACAGCAGCTTCTTGTTCACAGTTATCCCGGTTTAATTTACGGAGTGAAATTTAGGTGATTGAGTCTATTAGAGGCAAATACGGGTTGTGGCTCGATTCGAGATTAAATATCCATCAAAGCCGGCAATGCTCGCAAAGAAGTAATTCGAATTGAGCCCCATCGCGTGCGTTGCGCCTTTGCGAGGAACTGGAGGCTTGAAGCGATCCACCACGTTCCAATAATGTCGTTCGTCTCTCCTGCGGTCATTTAATCCCTCTCTTTTGTCGTTTCGTCAGAATTGACTCTGACACCGTAGTTCGAATTCACATCTTTCTCATGTCAAATGAACAGCATTGGATTAATGGTAAGGAGAAGAGTCATGAATCACCGTTACATCATCAGCGCCTCATTGGCGGTCATTCTGTTTGCCTCGGTCTGCTATTCACAGGAATCGATCAGTGATCTCAAAGCGAGGGTGGCACAGTCGCCGCACGATACGGGGCCACTGCTTGCGCTTGGAATCGCATATCACAACGAAGCGGTCGCGGGAAATAAAAAATCTGTCGATGAAGGGTTTGCCTGTCTCGACACGCTCCTCGCTCACGATCCGACAAGCGCCGTCGCGCTTGCGTACCGGGGGAGTCTGTGGACCATGCGTGGCCGGGACGCGTGGTGGCCATTCGCGAAGTTGAACGACGTACACAAGGGAATCGATGAGATGGACAAGGCTGTTGACCTCGCGCCCGACAATGTTTCGGTGCGTCTTGTCCGCGGCATCAACAGCGTTCATCTTCCATCCATGTTCAAAAGGCTGGGAACAGCAATGAAAGATTTCTACTACCTGCTCAATTCCCCCGCATTCTCGCACTTCGATGCGAACCTGAAATCCACCATCTATTACTGGTCCGGTGTTGCTTACAAGCAGGACAACCAGAGTGGGAAAGCGAAAGAGTTTTTCAGGAAGGCGGTCGAGGCCGCTCCTAATTCCGACACCGGAAAAGATGCGGCGCAAGAGCTGAAAGGCTTGTCATGAGCAAAAAGGGAAACGACATGAACCCACTTGTCCAAACGAAGGAAATCATCAAGACTTACACGCTCGGCAGGACCGAAGTTCACGCCCTTCGCGGACTCTCTTTGGATTTCGAGCCGGGGGAGTTCACCGCCATTTCCGGTCCGTCGGGGAGCGGAAAGACGACTCTGCTCAATCTTCTCGGTCTCATCGATTCGCCGACATCGGGCACAGTGTTCCTGGAGGGATCTCAGGTGAAGTACAACGGCCTCACGAAGCTTCACTCCATCCGTCTCGAGAAACTCGGCTTCATTTTTCAGACGTTCAATCTCATTCCTGTTCTCACTGCTTATGAAAATGTGGAGTATCCGCTTCTCCTTATGAAGAAGAGCTCCGTGCAGCGGCGGGAGATGGTGGAAAAAGTACTCCGGGAAGTCAGGCTCTGGGAATTCAGGAAGCACAAACCCAACGAGCTCTCCGGCGGCCAGCGTCAGCGCGTGGCAATCGCACGCGCGCTTGTCAACAGGCCGAAACTCATCCTCGCGGATGAGCCGACCGCAAACATCGACTCAGCGACCGCGTCGGAGATACTCGACCTCATGCACACGCTGAACGAGGAAGACAACGTAACCTTCCTCTTTTCGACACACGACCAGCTTGTCATGCAGCACGCAAGGCGAATAGTGAAGCTGCATGATGGAGTGATCCTTAATGGAGAAAGCAATGTCTAATTTCATGAGACTTTCCTTCAAGAACGTGTTCCGAAACCGCCGGCGCACGGCCATAACCGGTCTCGTACTGGTGTTCGGTGCGACGGCACTCATATTGGCAGGCGGATTCATCGCTTACAGTTTCAGGGGGCTGAGGGAATCGACGATACACGGCGAGCTTGGACACATCCAGCTTTTCAACAAAGAATATCTTCTTCATGAGGAAGACCGTCCGCTCGAGCTCGGTCTCGATAGCGCCGATGCGATGAAGAAAAAAATCATGATGGTAAACCACGTGCGCTTCACCATGGCACGCATTGACTTCATGGGTCTGATTTCCAATGGCGACAAGTCCGAAGCGTTTCTCGGCCGCGGCGTCGAGCCCGACAAGGAGCTGAAACTCTCCGACCTCGGGCTCAACATGGATAGGGGACAATTCCTCGATCAGGATCCGTCGGATATGAAGGACAATCAGGTGGTGCTTGCAAGTGGCTTGGCCAAAACCATGAAGGCTAAGCTCGGCGATTACCTGACGCTTATGACGACGACGTCAACCGGCGCGTTGAACGCGTTGGATGTCAAAGTGGTCGGAGTCTATTCGACGGGTATCCCCGAATATGACGAACGGGCGCTCATGGTGGACCTGAGCACGGCGCAGCAGATACTCAATTCTAAGAAAGTCACAAAGCTTGTCGTTGTGCTCGACCAAACGGATGAGACGATTAAAGTAGCAGCGCAGCTCGAAAAAATGTTTCCGAATGTCACGGCAAAGCGCTGGTTTGATCTTGCTACGTTCTACAATTCTGTCGTCCGGCTCTACAATGCCATTTTTGGTTTTCTCGGCATCATCATATTTGTCATCGTTGTCCTCAGCAGCTCCAATACGATGATGATGTCGATCTTCGAGCGGACAAAGGAGATCGGCACACAACTGGCAGTCGGCACATCTCGCCTCCGGCTGATGCTGAACTTTGTTTACGAAGGGCTGATCATAGGAGTGCTCGGCGCTTTGCTCGGGCTCGTGATCGCATACGGGGTTTCGGTATTGATAAACAACTCGAACATCATGATGCCCGCACCTCCTGGCAGAACTACGGGATATCCGCTTCTCGTAGACACCGTACCGATGTTGTTTGTCGGCGTATTCATACTGATGTCGCTGACAACGGTGGTGTCTTCGGTTATTCCGGCATTCAAGGCATCGCGGCTGAAGATCGTCGACGCACTCGGACACATTTAGTCGAGAGTGCATTTAGTTTGTTCAATGCATGCCGAAAGATTTTGCGGCAAAGACGCGAAGGCGCAAGGGTTCCAAACCGACAACCTGCCTTTGCGTCTCGGCGACTCTGCGGTGAAGAAGTTAGTTCAATTCACATACGTCGAATGATAAAGAAGGAAAGTCCGATGACCAAAACAATTGCAGCGTTACTGACCATGACCTTTTTGATTCCACCCTTCAGCGAAACCTATGCGCAAGACAAATCCGATAACCTTTCCGCAGAACAGATACTCCAGCAGTCCGATATGAGCCGCAACGGCTGGAATTCATATTTCGTTCACACGACCATCGAGAACTTTGTGGACGGCAGGAAAGATGACGTGGGCCGCTTCGACGTTATGATCAAAGGGTCGAACAAGACACTGGTGAAATTCCTGAATCCAGATGAGAAAGGCGAGTACCTGTTGATGGTGGACAACGACATGTGGATCTATATGCCCGACACGAGAAAACCGATCCGCATTACGCCTCTTCAGCGATTGATGGGAGATGTGTCAAACGGTGACGTTGCCCGGACGAGATATGCAGAAGATTACTCGGCGACATTATTGCGCAGTGAAGTCCTCGAAGGGACTCCGTGCTACGTGCTCGACCTGAAGGCCAAACGGGACGGTGCGACATACAACCACATCATTTACTGGGTAGCAAAGGGCACGGACAGGCCGAAGCGGGCAGAAATCTATCTTACTTCCGGTAAGCATTACAAGAGTATAGACTTCGACAAATATGAAAAAGTGAATGGAAGGGTACTTCTAACACGGATGACCATCACCGACAGGCTTCGCAACGGGCGTACCACCATCATGAAGTACGATTCTTATGCTCCCAAGAATTTCCCCGAAAAGTATTTCAATAAAGATTACCTGGAGAACCTTCGATGAACTCGCGATGCGTCACTGTCTTCATCGCGGCAGCAATTATCGCAGCTCCTTTTCCGGTTCGATCCCAGGGGCTTGATTACAGGGTATCAATCATCGATGAAGGCTCGCTCAGCAAGATCAACGAAGAGACTCCGATCAATTATAAGAACACGGCTCTCCCACAACCCTCCGCGGCGAACATCGCAACCTCAAATTTGTTCCTGGGCTTCGGAGGATTATCAACATCGCTGAACCTGTCCACAAGCGCCGACAATTTGCAGTCGCCGAACTACTCGTTTGCCATCCGCGAGCTGTCATTCGACTATTCGCTCTCAGACGCAATGGACATCACCGTCGGCAAGAAAATTCTGAAGTGGGGACCCGGCTATGCTTTTAATCCAACCGGAGTGGTCGAACCGCAGAGATCACCCTCCGATCCGTCTGACAGGCTCAGCCAAAATGAAGGACAGAATCTTGTGTCGGTCGAATACTTTGCCGGAAGGAGCTCGCTGACGTTTGTTTACGTCAATGACAGTCGGATCGACTCCTGGAAATTATATCGTGGAACGCAGCAATTCGCCTTCCGTGCCTATACAAATTTGTCGAGTCACGACCTGTCATTTATCGGAGATTACATAGAAGGCGACAGGCTGGAGTTAGGCTGCAACTGGTCGTATGTCATCGGTGACAACCTAGGACTTCACGCTGAATTCCTCGGAAAACAAGGGTCATCGTTGCTGTACCATGAAGCAGTTACAATGGACAACGACCAGCAGATTTATTCATCATTTCCATATACGTCGTTATATAACAATTCGCGGCGCGTCTTTTACAAGTTTCTCCTCGGCGGACAATTTACTTTTGACAACGGCATCAACATAGCAATCGAGTTTTACCGCGATACCGAAGGTCTCTCCGCCGCTCAATGGAAAAGGTGGATGGAGTTTGTTAAGTTTCAGAGTGGCATACAGCGTGGTATTATACAGGTGGCTCAGGATCTCGTCGCGCCTTCGCGCTACAACCTCCTCTGGGCCTTGCAGACACTTTCTCCCAGGGGAGCCATGCAGGATTATCTGTTCGGACGTGAATACTGGGGTGTCGATCCCTGGAGTATCGAGCTCATCCAATTTGTCAATGCCCAGGATATGAGTGCGGTGATCATCCCCACATTATCGTTCAGGATTTCGGACAATTTGTCCTCGTACGGACGGCTGACGGTTTTCACGGGAAAGAGTGATTCGGAATTCGGCGCGCTCTTCTACAAAGCGACGTTCAACCTCGGCATCCGGGTGCAGTTATGAAACGTCAATTCCTGCTGACCTTCATCATAGACGGCTTGATAACCGTTGTCGTAGCTGCCGGACTCTCGTATAACGACCCTGCCCACTGGCTGCAGTATTTGTACAGTGCGTTCATCTTTGCCAACTGCATCGGATTAAGCATAGCAGCACTTGTCATTTACGCCGGTCCTGCTTGTGACCGGTTCCCTATCATAATACGGCTCGGTTGTTATCTTGGATTGTTTCTGGTCGGCGGCCTTGTGGGAACCGAAGTAGCGATTCTGATCTTTCGATTTATATTTGGTATCACGTTCAACGCGGCAAGTCATCTTCGAACTTTACGGCTTAATCTCATCCTCGCCGTGATTTTCGGGAGCGTTGCTGCCTTTTATTTTTCCCTCAGGGAAAGAGCACAACGGCTCCGCATCGCTTTGAAAGAAAAGGAACTGAACGAAGAGCGTCTCACCAGAATGAAGACGAGGGCCGAACTCGAGGCACTGCAGACAAAAGTCAATCCCCATTTTCTTTTCAACACGCTGAACTCAATTGCGAGTTTGATTTCTGAGAATCCGAAAGCCGCAGAGCAAACAGTCGAGAGACTCTCCGAGCTCTTCCGACATTCACTCAAGCACAGTGAGAAAAGTACTGTTACGCTGTCTGAAGAGCTTGAGCTGATCCGGACATATTTAGAAATCGAAAAAGTCAGACTTGGCGACAGGTTGAGGTACGATGTGAAGTGCGAAGACAGCGTCCGGGAAGTGGATCTGCCCGGGATGCTCATACAGCCGCTCGTGGAGAACAGCATCAAACATGGAATTGCGCCTTCAATTGAAGGTGGAGAGATCACAGTCGATGCGAGAGAAGTGAATGAAAGTTGCGTAATAACCGTCAGTGATACAGGTAAGGGCTTTGAAAGGCCCGCCGATTCCGATGGCTTCGGCTTGAGAAGCATTGAGGACAGGCTGAGACTCATTTACCAGGAAAGGGCGAAGCTGGAGATTGTACAAAACGGGCATTGCGAAATTACTATTACCATTCCACTGCGGTAGAGGCTGAGAATGAATCTCCGGGCCATGATCATCGATGATGAGGAGCTTGCGCGAAAACGTCTTCGTAAGATGCTGAAGAAATATGAGGAAGAGGTTGAGATAATCGGCGAAGCAAGAAATGGAGAAGAGGCAGTTGAAAGAATCAACTCTGCCCGACCGGATGTCATCTTCCTCGACGTTCAAATGCCCGGGTTCGACGGGTTTGAAGTTGTGCGCAGGCTGAAATCGAAACCGCATATAGTGTTCGCGACAGCATACGATGAATTTGCACTGAAGGCATTCGAAGAGAACACGGTGGACTACCTTCTGAAGCCTATCGAAGAACGCCGGCTCGACAAGGCGATCGATAAGCTCCGTCAGTTGTTTGATGCGCATCAGTTGCACCTCGATAGAAATGTGGAACGGCTTCTTGCCCGACTCGCCTCAGCGCCTCTGAAACGGCTGCAGGTAAAAGTGGGTGACAGGATAGTCCTCGTTGAATGTGCTGATATTGTGTATTTCGAAGCAAGGGACAAGTACACTTACGTGCACACTGCGGACCAGGAATATATTCTCGATCTCACTCTGGCGGAAGTAGAGTCCAAGCTGGAGGCTGCGGATTTCGTTAGGATCCATCGCTCCGCAATCATAAACGTCAAGCATATTCTCGAGTTGGTAAAATGGTTCGGCGGAAAATATAAGGTGAAACTCAAAGACGGTAGCAAGACGGAGCTGATAGTCAGCCGGGGATATGTAGATAGAATCCACAGGTTGTGAGGATCTTGGCGGATGGTCCAAGAGGTACCCGACCCTTTTGTCCTCCTCCCTAATCTTGAAAAGCAAAGATTAGAAAATGGGAATTAGGACGGGTGGGTGGAGACGATAAAATCTGTGGATATAAAGCGCGAGTGAACTCCGTAAGGATCCTACAGGCGCAGAAAGAAGGCTGTGGTCAATTCTAAGAATGAGTCAATTCTATGGAGAGAAATTCCTTCGCCAGCATCCGATGAGGTGCATCCATGACGACAAGGAGCATTTCTTCGTCCCGGATTTCTATTGCGCAAAACATAAACTTGACTTGGAGTTTGACGGAGAAATGAACTTCCCCGCCGCAAGCGGCGGGGAATTCAACCAAGAGTGATTAAAGTTTTCAGAGTTAAGAACGAAGAACTCGGCAATATTGAGGAAGTCGCGAAGAAGATAAGGGAAGCATTTAAGTAATTCGCCACCGTCTCTCCTCCCCAACATCAGATCTTTGAAATTAGGGGGAGAATTGAAGTGAGGTGGGTACGGGTTTGCCAATGCGTGACCTGATAACTAACTTTGTTATCGTAAAAGACGAAAGGCTCCTCATCATGATTGAACTTACGAAATATGAAGTGTGGTTTGTGACCGGAAGCCAGCACCTCTACGGCGAGCAAACTTTGAAACAGGTCGACAGGGATTCGGAAGCGATTGTCGACGGCCTCAATCATTCCGGGAACATCCCTATAAAGATCGTGTTCAAACCTGTGGTGACGACACCCGATGCCATAACGAAGATTTGCAGGGAAGCGAATAATAGTCCGGAGTGCATCGGGCTAATTTTGTGGATGCACACCTTCTCGCCTGCAAAGATGTGGATCGCCGGTCTGAAAGTGCTTTCCAAACCGTTCCTCCATCTCCACACTCAGTTCAACAGCGAGATACCATGGAACACTATCAACATGGACTTCATGAACTTAAACCAGTCCGCACATGGGGACCGCGAATTCGGTTACATCTGCACCCGGTTAGGCAAACGAAGAAAAGTAGTGGTCGGGCATTGGCGGGACGGGACCGTTCAATCGAAAATCGCAATCTGGTCACGTGCTGCCGCGGCCTGGACTGACGCACAAGGTGCGAAGTTTGCACGGCTTGGCGACAACATGCGCTCCGTCGCAGTGACGGAAGGTGATAAAGTTGAGGCGGAATCACGGCTTGGTTACTCCGTGAACGGCTACGGCGTCGGGGATTTGGTCCGGCTCGTAGATCAAGTATCGGATTCTGAAGTCGATAAACTAACAGGCGATTATGAAAACAGATATGATGTTGCGGCGAATGCCCACAAAGGCGGCGACAAATATCAGAATCTTCGTGATGGGGCAAGAATCGAGCTTGGACTGCGGGCATTTCTGAATGACGGTGGTTTCAAAGGCTTCACGGACACATTTGAGGATCTGTACGGTCTAAGACAGCTCCCGGGGATTTCTGTGCAGCGGCTGATGGCTGACGGGTACGGATTCGGGGCCGAAGGTGACTGGAAAACTGCGGCACTTGTGCGCGCCATGAAGGTGATGTCGGCAGGATTGGATGGCGGTACATCATTCATGGAAGATTATACGTATCACCTGAATTCGCGGTCGCAGGTCCTTGGAGCGCACATGCTGGAGATTTGCGAGTCGATCGCCGAAGGAAAACCGAAGCTGGAGATACATCCGTTATCTATCGGAGGAAGAGAAGACCCGCCGCGCCTGGTGTTCAATGTTGCATCCGGCCCCGCGATCGCCTGTACCATGGTAGATATGGGCAATCGCTTCAGGCTGATAGTGAACGCGGTCGATGTCATACCGCCGGAGAAGCCGCTGCCGAAGCTGCCCGTCGCACGAGCTATCTGGATTCCTAAGCCGAATTTAGAGACGGCAGCCGCATCGTGGATATATGCGGGTGGAGCTCACCACACAGGCTTCAGCAAGGCGCTGACTTCGGAGTACATGGAAGACTTCGCCGAAATCGCGGGGATAGAGTTTCTGCTTATAGATGATACGACAAGAGTCTCGGAAT
This sequence comes from Bacteroidota bacterium, assembly GCA_021818875.1. Taxonomy (GTDB): domain Bacteria; phylum Bacteroidota; class Ignavibacteria; order Kryptoniales; family JAKASW01; genus JAKASW01. Next base: position 6,633 of record JAKASW010000037.1, on the reverse strand, counting down.
TCAAGAAGGAGTTGAGATGGAATGAGATGTACTACTCTTCGTAGCCTATCTCTCTGAAGTTATTTCTATTTTTCCGTCCCGCGACACTACAGTGTATAACTTTCCGCCAATAGGGACGTGCTTCATCTCAATATTCCCTTTCAAGTACGGATTGTCCCGTGGGACTGGCATGTCGTGACCATCGATTCCGACGAGAGCTTCTTCACCGATTAGCGGCAGAAGTGCGCCCCATGTGTAGTGCGGATCGCCGTTGCACTCACCGGTTATGCTGCTGTAGTTTTCACCGCAAATTCTTTTTGTCTCCCAGTTCCTCATAAACAGTTCGATGCATCTACCGGCAAACTCGGCAATGTGCTTTCTATCGGCATATCGCTTCAGCCCAAGCCACACGAGATAGTTCGCAGGCGGCCACACATTCCCATGCCAGTAGCTCTGCTCGTGCCACACCGGATCGGTGCGGGCGACAGTAGGCAGCAACCACTTCAGCCAGAACTCCTTCTTGTTATAAAGCGTCGCAAGGACTTTTGCTGCCCGCTCGGAATCCGGTACGCCTGCGGCCAGCGGATAGAAGTTCATCGGCGTTAAACGAGTCAGCCAGTTCGTGTCTGGTTCGCCTTGAGAAATCTTCGGATAATTCCACAACTTGCTGCAATACATACCAAGCTTTGAATCCCAGAGATGCTCGTTAATGCGACGATTCATTTCTTTATGTTCCGCCTCGAACCGATGCGCGTCTTCAGTTCTACCGAGCAGCGCGGCGATCTTTGCAAGGTACTCGGCGTCCATTGAATAAAGTGAATTCAGATCGACGGCATCGGCATTCAGTGTCGTCCCGACCATGTGGGCCCGGTCGTACTCGACGTTGTCGTCCCATCCGGTTTCCCACATCGCTCCCTGTTTGAATTTCTTTTCGGATCCCCACTCTAATAGACCGTCATGGTTCCCGTCGCGTGCCTTCATCCACCACTCGTGCCATCTTACTAATTTTGGATATACCTCTTCAAGGAAATGCTTATCCGGCCAGCGCTGGTTCATCTCCCATACCGCCATCGCACCTGCCGGCGGATCGGAACGGTCCATGGTCACATATGCACCGTTGTCGCTCCAGTGTGAATCGAGTGGAATGAATCCTTCTGGAGTTTGAAAAGACAGAACGGCACGAATCGTATTCCTCGCCCCGACCGGATCTTCCTGACATGCAAGAATCCCGTTGAAAAAGCTGTCCCATGCAAAATACGGGAAGAGGTTCGGATCGCGGCGGCCGATCCACCATCCGCGGCCGACGACGTGTACCACTCTTCCGTTGTCGCTGCCGTAAAGCTTGCTGAAATTCAGGTTGTCGGAAATAGCCGAAAGAAAATTTCCCCACGGACCTCTTGAGGTAAGATGGAAGGTCTCGTATCGTTCTCTTGCTGAGTCAAGTAAAAGTCCGATCTCTTTCATCTCCGGCAACGGCCGAGTTCCAACTCCTGCTTCAAACTGCACCGGCCGATTCGGGTTCAGCCTCAGTACCATCTCTGCTCCCGGCGTCAAGTTAGCCTTGACATCGACCGGGTTCGGATCGCAAACAAACTTGAACGGTATGTACTCCCCCTTCGGCGTGATACCGTAGCCGGTCACGCCATCTCCTGAGACATTGTAAATGGTATGGAAATTCGGCCATGTCGTTCCCGGAAGACTTACGGCTAGATCCACCGACTTGTCGGACTGAAACATGCCGACGACTTCAGCAGCGTCAACTCTCCCCCATGTAAAAACGATTCTGGTGCTGTCGCACTCAAAATTAGTTTGTACGTATGAGAAATCAGGCGCCGTGATTCCCGGTGAGATATTGGCCACATCGACACGGTGTTTTGTACCGGCCTCTTCCGGATTCCAAACCGGCTGGTCATGGAACACCGGTTGGATCTCGAATGCAGTTGCATTGTTCACGATTATTGAGATGCCGTATGGAGCGCACATAAAGTAGTTTCCGATTTTGATCCTGAGTTGCATACTACTTTTGTTTACTGCGCCGAGAGCAGGTCCAGACGGGCTCTTCCCAGTCTTCCTATGAGGATTCCACATGCCGGCGACAAGAATTAGTGTCCATGTGAACATGGTCCACGATCCTGCCAACAGTTTCCTTCGTAAGAGAGTTGACATGCTGCATCTGCTCTACTTTGCCGCCGTTATGTCCCAGTATACCGTGTAGTGCTGGTGACTTATCTCGTACAGTGGTTTCATTTCAACATCGTGCGGGATTCCGACTCCGACAGTCCTGAAATGAAGCGGTTTGCCCGGAACCGGCTTGAGCCAATCATCTACCGGCTTGCCGGCGATTTCAAGATTGGGAACGCTTACATCCGGGATGTCGAAGAATTGATTGTTCTCTTTTGCATAGGGGAGCGGAATGTAGCCGCCGAGCTCTCCTGCGAGGACAATCGGTCCGTACATGATCGCGACTTTGTCGCTGTCATTTGCCATCGGTACGACGGAAAGACGCATTGGTAATGTAACCTCGATTCTGTCCCCGTTGCGCCATTCACGCTTTATACTTTCATAGCTTTCCGGTTTTCCGTCTGTCGCCACTTTCTTACCGTTGACTTTGATCTCATATCCGGGTCCGGCCCAATAAGGCCGGCGAATTTCAAATGTGAGGACTTCACTCGTTTTCAAATTCAAGTGAAGAGTACTCGTTTGGGACATTGGAAAGTCTGTCTCCTGGGTAACTGTCAGACCCTTTCCGGTCCACTTTACGACGGATGGGATGAACAAGTTAACATAGAGACTGTCATTGTTGTGCACATAGATGAATTTCCCGTACTTGGAATGATTCTCCATACCGGTTCCGACACAACACCAGAATGAGTGGTAAGGCGTACTGAACGTCTTGAAAAAGCCCGGTTCCATAGAGAGGAAATAGGTCATCATTCCAGTCTCCGGATCCTGCGATGCGAGTATATCGTTGTATAAAGCGCGTTCGTAGTACTCCGCATATTCGTCCTTCGGATCCCATTCCATGAGATGACGAGTCAGCTTCAGCATATTGTAAACATTGCAGGTCTCTCCCGACTCCCGGTTGAGCTGGTTCGGAAGGTCACCCGGCTTTCCGAAATATTCGTAATCTCCCATCTCGCCATTTATGTAAATTCGCTTCTCCGTCACTTCCTTCCAGAAATACTCGGCAACATCCTTCATCGTCTCATTATCATCGACCTCGTATTCCTTTGCAGCACCGATAACTTTTGGTATTTGCATGTTCACATGATTCCCTGCAAGCGAATCCACGCCGTCGGCCAGCGGACCGAACAGGCATTCGTCGTTGAAGCGTTTCGCGAGGTCGAGGAACCTCTTCTCACCGGTCATCTCATACAGGTCAGCCATCACCTCGTTCATCCCGCCGTATTCACACTGGAGCATGTGCGTGAATTGGGCATCGGTAAGATGATTGGAGAAGTTCACCGCCCAGTTGCCGAACTTCTCCATTACCTTTTCGGCTTCGAAGTTCCCTGTGTACCAGTATGCATCACGGAGGCCGGCGAACACCTTGTGGAGGTTATACCATGGCGACCATACACTGTCGAGACTAAAGCTCTGTGTAACGATATCGCCGCTTTCGACTTTTTGCCAGAACGCCGGTCCGTCCGGTATTCCGCCGATGTAGCCGGTGCCGAGCGCATCCTGGCACTTTTTCAAGCCGTCGATTATATAATCGACCTTGTTCTTCAACTTCACATTTCCCGTTGAAGCATACATCATGGATGCGGCGGAAAGGAAATGGCCCAGGATTGCCCCTGAAAGTTGAGTGGATTCCCAGCCCTTGTACTGCGGCGTCTTCGGCTGAAGTCCTGCCGCCTTGAAATAAGGGGCAAGAAGCCTTTCGGGGTCGAGTGAAAGCAGGTATTTTTCATCCATGTCCATGGCATGCCTGAATAGACCAGGTAAAAGGCGCACATCACTAAGAGGATATGTCTGAACTTTCTTGACCTGGTCCCTCACCTGCGCAATCAGCGGCTTATAGCCGATGAGTCCCGGACCGACGAATATGGCCATCGACAAAAACAAAGTCGAAGGTATAAGCCCCCGCCGGCGATCCAACCGTGGAGAAGAAAAAGTCGGGATACTACGTTTCATGATTCGGCTCCATTCCTTTAGTGTTGGCAAGTAAGTTTGATGACTTTCAGCCTCAAGTCTTTCGTCATAAACTACGTCGGCGTTCCTCGAATCTTAAGATGCGACGACTTCAACGTTAGTTAATCCTGTCGAATAATGAAAGAGGCCACGCGATCGTTCGACGCCCCCGTCTAATCTACGACCGGAGCCGTCAAAGAGTCCTCTCAGATTGGCTTGGCGCCCTGGTCTTAAATCCAACCCGTGTGAGTAGAAGAGACCCGGGCATGGCTGTAATGCTGCCGGAGAATTTCGACAACTTCAGGGCGCGAAAACTCTTTCGGCAGTTCATCTCCATCTCTGAGCCGATCACGGACTTTTGATCCGCTTAGAATAATTCTCTCGTCCTGTGAGTGTGGGCACGTTTTCTCGGAGGCCATGCCGTCGCACCGCCGGCAGTAGAATGTGTGCTCGAACTTGAGCGGCAGTATCCGCAGTTCGCCGGAGTCGTATCCGTCGAATATCTTCTGGGCATCGTATGTACCATAATAGTTACCGACGCCGGCATGGTCGCGTCCTACTATGAAATGCGTGCAGCCATAATTTTGTCTGATTATCGCATGATGGATCGCCTCCTTCGGGCCGGCATACCGCATCGCCGCCGGCATGACCGAGAGCAGGACACGGTCCGCAGGGTAGTAATTCTTCAACAGAGCCATGTAGCACTCCATTCGAACGGCCGCAGGTATGTCGTCGCCTTTGGTCTCCCCTACAAGCGGATGCAAAAAAAGGCCGTCGACACTCTCGAGCGCCACTTTCTGCAAATATTCGTGTGCACGATGCACCGGGTTGCGGGTCTGAAATGCCGCAATGGTTTTCCAGCCCTTTGCTTTGAAATAAGTTCGCGTCTCCAAAGGGGTCAACCTGAATTCTCGAAAGTTCGAGCACTTGCCGAGCCGTACAACGTCGATGTCCCCCGCGAGCGCAAAGTTCCCTTCGTCAAACAAGTCCTTTACTCCCGGGTGGTTCCTGTCCGTCGTTTGCCAGACTCGCTTCGTTAGTTCCTCTTTATCAACCTTGTATATCCCGGTCAGATGGAGTAATGCAAGTTTCTTTCCGTCATTATCTCGGAGAATTAATTCGTTCGATGCGGCGAGCGATTTAGCTTCCTCTCCCTCTACAAGGAGAAGAATTGGAATTGTCCATGCGAGACCATTGCTGAGTCTCCCATTCTCAATTATGCTCCTATAATCGAGTTCGCCCACAAATCCGGTCAACGGCGAATATGCACCGGTTGCAATCAGCTCGATATCCGACCATTCTCTTTCCGAGAGAGTCAAGGATTTGAAACTCTCTATCCGGTCGAGAACAGCGTTCTGCCCGGATTCTGCAAGGAATTTATTCACCAGGACTCCACCGTGAGGCGGTACAGGCGTCAAGTCGGCAGCCGGCTTCGAATCTCTCGAATATCGATTATCCGTGCGTGTTCTTGCCTCACTGCGAAGTGGGCCGGCCATTTTTTCGTCATCCTCTTTCTCAAGAGACAGACTCTCCCGAGAAAGATATCCAAGCCGCTCCAACGCAGACAGCAGTTTGTTGACGCTTGTTTCGGAGTCCTCACTATCAGTCTCCAGAACGACCTCGGGATGCAAAGGCGGTTCGTAAGGATCGGACACGCCGGTGAAATTCTTTAACTCACCGGCCAGCGCTTTCTTATAGAGCCCTTTAACATCCCGACGGACAAGTGTGTCCATTGACGCCTTAACGTATACCTCGACGAAGTCGCCAACAAGTGATCGCACCTTATCTCTTATCTCACGGTACGGAGAAATCGCCGCGGCGATCGCGATAACTCCATTCCTCGATAAAAGTTCACAGACGAATCCGATGCGGAGTATATTCTTATCGCGATCTTCCCTGCTAAACCCCAAACCTTCACTCAGGTTGGTTCTCACCACATCACCGTCGAGTACTTCAATTCTGGTCGCACCTCTTTCGCTCAGCTTGTAGACCAATCTGTCAGAGATTGTAGATTTTCCCGCGCCTGATAATCCTGTAAACCAGATGGTGAATCCGTTTTGTCTCATGTATTTCCTCTTTGTATTATTCTTTAACCAATGAAGTCTTAAACGTGAAGTCCGCATTCCTTCTTCGCGAACCCCCGCCATCTTCCGGCCCTCTCGTCCTCTCCGGCGGATACAGGTGTCGTGCAGTGCGTGCACCCTATGCTCGCATAGCCATGGTCGTACAGTGGATTATATGAAATATCATGGTCGGTAATGTATCTCCACACATCCCTTTTCTTCCATGTCGCGAGTGGATTGATCTTCAGCATATTGAATTTCTTGTCCCACTCTACAACTCCGGCCTTCGCACGGGATGGAGCCTGTTCCCTCCTGATCGCGGTTATCCAACCCGAGTAATTTTTCAACGCATTCCGAAGAGGATCCACTTTCCTTATCCGGCAGCATAGATCCGGGTTCGTCTCCCAGAGTCCGTCCCCCTGCAATCTCGCTTGCTCATTGAGAGAAGTTTCGGATG
>JAKASW010000368.1 GCA_021818875.1 Bacteroidota bacterium | reverse complement strand
ATCATTTTGTGCTGTTCGGTGAAATCTTCCGGCGTGAATACTTCCGATGTGTGGGCGTCCTCAATCAAGAAACTCCCGCCCTTTTTGTAACCCCCGGTTTCCTTTGTCGCTGCTTCCATTTTTTTTTCCTTTTTTCCTGGATGATTCTTTCAGTTTAATGGGGTTCTGTTTAAAACAATAACCTGATGTCAGTTCATCTGAAGATTCTCAAAAATTCCAGCGGCTCCCATGCCGCCGCCGATGCACATCGTAACCATTCCATATCTCAACTTCCTGCGTTTCATCTCGTGGAGCAGCGTTGCCGTCAACTTGGCACCGGTGCAACCAAGCGGATGGCCCAACGCAATTGCCCCACCATTTACGTTGACTCTATCTTCGTCCATGCCGAGCTCACGCATCACTGCGACAGCCTGCGATGCAAACGCCTCGTTAAGCTCTATGATATCAATATCGCTCAGCTTCAGCCCCGCAAACTTGAGAGCCTTCGGAATAGCTTTAACCGGCCCGATACCCATTACTTCAGGAGGCACCCCCGCAACTGCGAAAGATACAAACCTGGCAAGTGGTGCCAGGCCGAATGCCTTCGCCACCTCCGCACTCATGACAACCGATGCTGCAGCTCCATCGCTCATCTGAGATGAGTTGCCCGCGGTCACTGTACCACCTTCCATAAACACCGGCTTCAGCCTCGCAAGTCTCTCCAGAGTGGTGTCTTCTCTCGGGCCTTCGTCAATTAGAAAACTCGTCTCCTCGACCACCGACTTCCCATTCTTTCCCGACTTCCGCTTCACCATGAGGGGAGCAATTTCACCTCTGAACCGGCCGTTCTTGATGGCAGTTATTGCTCTTTCGTGACTGCGAAATGAAAATTTATCCTGGTCTTCACGCGTAATCTTGTACTCGGCAGCTACGCGCTCGGCAGTGAGTCCCATGCTCAAATAAGTTTCGGGACAACAATCGATCAGACCTGGATTCGGAAGAACTTTGAATCCTCCCATTGGAACGAGACTCATTGTCTCGGTGCCTCCGGCAATTATGATGTCGGCAAAACCGGCCATGATTTGCTCCGCGGCCATCGAGATAGTTTGCAGACCGGAAGAGCAGAATCTGTTTATCGTGGCTGCGGGCACCGATGCCGGCATACCGGCACGGAGAGCGGCTATCCTGGCCACGTTCATCCCCTGTGCAGCTTCAGGCATGGCACACCCGATCAGAATGTCGTCTACCATTTCAGCTTTCAACCCTGACGTCCTCTCCACGGCTGCCTTAATCACTTCCGCCGCCATTTCATCCGGCCGAAAATCGCGCAGCATCCCCTTTTTCGCCTTCCCGATGGCTGTTCGAATTGATGTTACGATTACCGCGTCATGCATTTGTCAATTCCTCAGTGCTTTGTTATTCTTCAACATGTATTGCATTCTCTCCTGAGTCTTCCGTTCACCGCAAAGACTCAGAAAAGCTTCTCGTTCGAGATCAAGAATGTATTGCTCGTCGACCTCCTGATCTGATGTGTAATCACCCCCGGTAAGGACGTATGCCAGCTTCTTACCAATATGGAACTCGAAGTCTGTAATCCGTTTGGCTTCCTTCCATAAATAGAGACCGAGCGTCAGTGCGGAAAGAACGGGCTGTCCCAACGCGATGATCTTTTCCTTCGCGGGAGGCTTATACCCTTCATTTACAAGTGAAAGAGCGGTGGCTTTCGCATCATGGAGCAGGAATTTTTCATTCATCGAGATGGCGTCGGAACGCTTGAGATAACCGAGATCAATTGCTTCAGCCGCACTCGTCGCAACCTTTGCTGTACCTAATGTCTCGAGCACTTCCTGTACAAACGGCATCAGGTCTGCATCCGGTACCTTCGGTGCACGCGATAGGCTTCGCGCAAGCATCTCCTTGGTTCCGCCACCGGCAGGTATCACGCCTACTCCGGCTTCAACCAGTCCAATGTAAGTCTCAGCGGCGGCTCTGACCCGCGAAGCGTGAAGAACCATTTCGGTTCCACCGCCAAGCGTCATGTTGAAAGGGGCGACCACTACAGGCTTAGGCGCGTACTTTATACGCATGTTCACCGACTGGAACATTCTCACCGCATGGTTCAGCTCATCGAAGTCACCTTCCTGCGCGAGCATCAGAATCAGCATCAGGTTTGCACCTGCTGAAAAGTACTTCCCCTGGTTTGCGATCACTAGCCCATCATATCCGTCGTCGAGCTTGTTAAGACTAAAATCGGCAAGCTGAAGAACGTCTTCGCCAATCACATTCGCCTTCGAATGAAATTCCAGACAGGCTATAGAATCACCCATGTCAACCAGCGAAGCGCTCGAATTCGACTTGATGACTCTCCCGCTCTTCTTCTCTTCTTTTAAGTTGACGATCTTTCTGGAGATCGCGACGGGTTTGTAACTCCGCGTAGCAAAATCAAATAGCAGCCTCACTCCACCTTCAGATTTGTAGAAACTCCCGGCGCCGGATGCGATCATATCTAAGACTTTCTGCGGTATTTGCCTTCCCTCTACCTTCATTCTTTCCACGGATTTTTCAAGACCTATCGCGTCCCATGTTTCGAATGGGCCAAGCTCCCATCCGAAACCCCACTTCATCGCGTTATCGATGCTCGCAATGTCGTCAGAAATCTCCGGGATGCGATTGACACTGTAAATCAGTATCGCTGCAGTAACGTCCCAAAAGAACTCTCCGGCCCTGTCTTTGGCATAAGCAAGGTTCTTCACCCGATCACGCACATCTTCGATGTTTTTCCCCAGGTCAATGGATGCGAACGAAACCTTCTGCCTCTGACGATGCTCCATCTTTCGGTAATCAAGAGTCAGGATCTCACTCTCCCCTTTTTCATTCTTAACTCTCTTGTAGAAACCAACCTTAGTCTTTTCTCCCAGCCAATTCATCGTCTGCATGTCGATCACAAACTGAGGCATCTTAAAGTAGTCGCGCATTTCATCATCCGATGCCGCGGCATACAGATTCTCCGAAACATGGATCATCGTATCGAGTCCCACGATATCCCCCGTTCTGAACGTCGCACTTTTGGGCCTTCCGGACGCAGGACCGGTAATCGTGTCCACTTCCTCAATAGTGTAATCTCGCTCCACCATTTTATGGATGATGTAGTTCATCGCCGCTACACCGACCCGGTTGGCGATAAAGTTAGGCGTATCTTTGCAAAGGACAGTCCCCTTTCCAAGAACGTCTTCGGCAAACGATCTCATGAAGGAAACCACTTCGGGGAGTGTGTCTGCTGTCGGTATCAATTCGAGGAGATAAAGGTAGCGAGGCGGGTTAAAGAAGTGAGTCCCGAGGAAATGCTTCCTGAAGTCTTCCGACAATCCTGCCGCAATCTCCGCAATGGGAATACCGCTCGTGTTGGAGCTGACTAAAGTTCCTGGTCTGCGAACGGCTTCTACTCTTTTCATCAGCTCGCGCTTCGGATCTAAGCTCTCGACTACCACTTCGATTATCCAATCGACTTCCGTCACCTTCTTCAGGTCATCTTCAAAATTCCCAACCGTGATTCGTCCCGCCATCTGTTTTGTGAAAAGAGGAGCCGGTTTCAGCTCAAG
>JAKASW010000036.1 GCA_021818875.1 Bacteroidota bacterium | reverse complement strand
TACCTTTATAAAAATATAATGGAACGCTTGACATTAACAAAGTGGCACAGCATATTAAGGGTGCTACTTGGCTGTAAAACGGAAGGTTCACCTTAGGCAAGTTTCGGAGCGTCGTGCAAGTCTCGGTACAACCTTCGGCAACCGTAGGGAGTTTGCGGTAACGTTGAGTCAGGGATGCCCCTCAAGATAGCAACAGACCTTTTGCCACAAACTAAAACCTTCCACAGAAAATCTCATCAAAAAACAGGAGGATTACATGAGATTTCTTGCAGGGTTAGTTTTGATTGCGCTTGCGGCGGCGAGCGCGGAAGGACAAACAACGGTGTTTTCAGAAGACATGGGCACCCCAGCTGCCCCAACGTCTGTAACAACCTATGATGGGTGGCAGAACAACGGAATTCTGACTTTCACTGGCACTGGGGAAGTAAGAACTACAGAGGCATCTTCAGGGTATGCTGGAGCGTCTGGTGGTGGGAATGTGTACCTAACAGCTTCGCCCGGAACGAACTTCGAAATTTCCGGAGTAAATACCTCTTCACGGTCGTCCATGCAGCTCACCTTTGGAGTCTTCAAGAGTAAGATCGCTGCCACAGGATCGGATCTCCTCTTAGAAGTCAGCGCTGATGGCACAAATTACTCTCCTCTGTCATTCAATGCATTACCCGTGGGGGACGGGACCGCTCACTGGTATCAACGGAATACGGTTGGAAGCATCCCTTCTACTTCAAATCTCAGAGTTCGTTTCGCGCAGACCGGATCGACCACCGCTTATCGAATTGATGATGTTGTGTTACTCTATGATGTTCCTCTCCCCGTAACCATGAAAGGCATTTCCGCAACCATCGAGGCGGGACAAATCCATCTCACTTTCTCGACTGCTTCGGAGACCGAGATGGCGGGTTTCAACATCTATCGCTCACTCTTGAAGGATGGACCGTTCGAGCTGATCTCCAGTTATAAGTCAAATGTCTGCTTGAGATGTTCGAGTAACTCGACCACCGGAGCTTCTTACTCGTTTGTAGATTCGAAAGTCACGAGAGGCAGCACTTATTATTACAGGGTCGAATCCGTCAACACTTCCGGCGTCGCAGAAGAAGCTCACGGCATTATCGAAGTGCTTGTTCCGCTTTTGCTGCCGGCAGAGTTCGCTGTTTCTCAAAACTACCCGAACCCGTTCAACCCGGTCACACTAATCAAATATCAATTGCCTGCAGTTTGTCATGTGAGCCTGAGAGTCTTCGATGTGTTTGGGCGAGAGGTGGTGACACTGGTTGAGAGGCAGGAGAATGCCGGACATCATGGCGTCGAATTCGATGGGTCACGATATGCGAGCGGAGTGTATTATTACAAGCTCACTGCGATTGACGAACGAGGGAAAATGTTCGCCCGAACTCAGCGGATGGTGCTGATGAAGTAGGCAGAACGTTTGGGAACGGAGATGGACGAGCCACGATTTTGGAAGGCGATCGCAAATCTGAAATCGGCGATCTCTGTTCCACGTTGAATGCGAGTGCCGATTCCTTTCGTTGGAATATTGATGGCCGTGACATAGCTTCGTTTTGAGTCGTCTTGAACTCGCAAGAGTCGCGGTTTTCCAACAATATCGAGACAGAATGATTTTCAGGGTTATGCTATGAAACTTCTGTTAATCCTTATCCTGAGCGCGGTCTTGGCAGCCAATTTGTCCGCGCAGACCACATTGATCGGCTGGCAGGTCTCGGGTCAGACTTCTTTTGGTACACAAGGTCTGCCGGCTTCCAGCGTGGCGCCAAGAATTACAAACTCCACCGGACTGACACGGGGGGCAGGCGTGGGAACATCGGGAAGCGCCACATCAAACGCGTGGGGCGGGAACACGTGGAACCATCCGACGGCTGACGCTGCAATTGCTGCCAACGCCTATGTTACATACGGGTTGGCTGTGGGTCTGTCGTATTCTTCCTCGATGGAACAGATTGCACTCAAGTACCGGAGGTCGTCGACAGGTCCACCAAACGCCGAGTGTGATTTCCAGATCAACGGCGGGGCCTGGACAAAGATCGCGGACATCTCCAATCTCTTTTCTTCGAACAGCAGCAGCGGAAGCAGCATTACTCCGATTGATATTTCGACAATACAGGACCTGCAAGATGTTCCTGCCGGTACGATTGTCAACTTCAGAATTGTCCTGTACGGCGCAACAAGCTCGAGCGGTACCTGGTATGTGTATGGTACAGGTACCGCGCTGGGCGTGAATGGGTCTACGAGATTTCTCGGACAATCCGGCAGCGGCATCGGCACCGCCACGGTCTCGCCAGCCAGACTGTCTTCCAAGCAGACTTCGGACTTTACGATCAGGATTGCATCCGATGATTCTACCACTATCGCGAAGATCATGGTGGTGATTCCTCCGGCGCTTACCTGGTCGATGAACCCGTCGGATGTTTCGATGTCGGGGAAATCGTTTTCGAGTGCTGACTGTAGGGTTTTTCAGGATACAATAAGTGTCATCGGTGCAGCCGTCATCGGTTCGGATACCGGAGAGATCGTGGTACACTCGGTTACTGTTCCGGATTCGAGCATGACGGCTCTATTCATTATTTCGACTGCAGTCGATACGGCTCTTCCGTCTCCGATAATGAAACAGCCGCGAGTTGCAGTGATCAAGTTGGAGCGGATCATCGACCTTCACATAAACGACTCCCAGGGAGTTCCGGCGGCACCGTATAAAATCGGGACAGCGGTAACGGTTTGCGGGATCTTAACCGCGAACACCAGCACTTCACAAACGAACCTGTTTCTCCAGAATGCCAGCGGCGGAATAAACATCTTCAGCTACACTTACTTCGATGTGTTCCAGGTCGGCGACAGCGCCGAGTTTACCGGCACGATACAGCAATACCGCGGAACCACAGAAATCACACCGGATTCGGAAAACTGGATAATCTACTCACACGGCAATCCGTTGCCTGATCCGCTCGTGGTGACATGCGCGGATGCAAACCAGACATTTAATGATGATTACTCCGAGCCAAACGAAAGCAGGTTGGTTCGTATCAATAACGTGACATTCAACGCTTCAAACGGTACGGTTACAGATGTCACGGGCACAACGGGATGTTATATTCCGAAAACCTGGACCGTTCCTCCAGGTACGTTTGACGTTATCGGCATCCTGAAACAATACAAAGGAGGGAACTCCGATCCGGGTCCGCCATATTTATCAGACTACAAAGTCAATCCACGCAGTACGGATGACATAGCCGCTCGACTCGGACCCGTGTACACGATAAGTCCGACCGAAGAAAGTCTAAAGCCTAATTCTGTCACGATTGGATTTAATACTTCGACGCCCAGCGCCGCGGTTGTAAGATATGGCACAACTTCGTCATATTCCGACTCGATAGTGACTGCAGCCCTGGACACGATCCATGTTGTTTTGTTGGAACATTTGTCTCCGGCCACAGTGTACCACTATCAAGTCTCTACGACGGATCAATCCGGGGCCAATACGACCGGTGACGCAGTTTTCAGCACCGCCTCTCCTGATGGCACGACAGGCACAATGAACGTCTACTTCAACAAGCCGGTCGACGTTTCGGTGGCGAGAGGCGAATTAGCACAGACTGTAGACATAGCAAGTAAGTTCATAGCCCGGATCGATTCAGCGAAATACTCAATCGACATCGCGCTGTACAGTCTCAGCGGAGGCGTAGGCAGCAATATCGCAAATCACTTGCTTAGCGCTAAAGCAAGAGGCGTGAAGATTCGGATGATTGCAGAAAACGGGAACTCGAATACCTCTCCGATGAGTACAATGAAGAACAGCGTTCCGTTTATTACTGATGCGTTCGACCCTGTCGATGCGGGGACCGGTTTGATGCACAACAAGTTTGCAGTTTTCGATTTCCGCGACACTACTTCTTTCACGGACGATTGGGTCTGGACCGGATCGTGGAACGCAACGGACCCCGGCAACAACGACGACGCCCAGAATGTAATTGAAATACAGGACAAGGCGCTGGCAAATGCCTACACGATTGAGCTCCAGGAGATGTGGGGAAGCGCTACCGATTCTCCGGATGCTTCACATTCACGGTTCGGTGCGCACAAACTCGATATCACTCCCCACAAGTTCAACATTGCGGTGAACGGGATCTATGACGATGGTATCCCTGTGGAGCTATACTTCAGTCCGTCGGATCAGACGACGCTTCACTTGTACCGGACACTCGCCGCCGCTGCCCGCTCGATCAATATTTGTATGCTAACGTTCACTCGCTCCGACCTTTCCTATGGGCTTTTAGAAAAGAAAACGGAAGGTGCGAAGGTAAGAATTTTACTTGACAACAATATCGACACTGGAAGCCAATTCGGCTTTCTTCAAACTGCTGGGATCGATATTCATCTGAAAGGAAGCGACGTGAGCGGTTTCCTTCATCATAAATACGCGGTGATAGATGGTGAAGACCCGCTCGCGAGTCAAGTCGTGACGACGGGTTCACATAATTGGTCGACTTCGGCAGAGACTTCCAATGACGAGAATGAACTCATCATTCATAGCAACCGCATTGCAAACCTGTATCTGCAGGAGTTCAAAGCGAGGTACATCGGCGCGGGCGGGACCGACAATATCGTGCTCGGTGTCAGACCGATCGCCGGCGGTTCACCGAAGGGATTCTCGTTAAGTCAGAATTACCCGAATCCTTTCAACCCGACTACCAATATCGAATTCCAGATCGCCAAAACCTGTTTTGTGTCTTTGAAAGTCTATGATATTCTTGGTAGAGAAGTGAAGACGTTGGTCAGTAAGGTGGAAAGACCGGGGAGTTATGAGATCCAGTATTCCGCCGAACGTCGAGGACGCGACTCGTCGAGCGGATGCGGCTCTCGCGGAGATGCGGGAAACTTGCCCAGCGGGGTATACTTCTATCGACTTCAAGCTGGAGAATACAGCAAGACACTTAAGATGTTGATCATGAAATAGTTTCAATCGCAGAATGGCGTCGGATTGTCATGATGAAATTTCGGTCAAGACATTGTAGACGTTGCTGAGGTTGTAAGGCTTCATTATCAGCCTGACATGCGGATCGGAAAATCCGGTTGCGGTTGGGGTAAGGTATCCGGTAGCGAGTATGCAGGCAACCTCGGGACGGTCCGATTTGATTTTCTCGATCAATTTGTCCCCCGGCATTTTTGGAAGACCGAGGTCTGTGATTACTGCAGAAATCTCCTCATGATTCCGAAACGTCTCGTAGCCTTTCTCGCCGTCTCCGGCACCAATGACGCGGAATCCCTTTTCAGTCAGAAAGTCAACCAAAATGTCCCTGAGATCGGGCTCGTCCTCAACCACAAGCACCGTGGCGGTTTTGGTCGAAAGTTCATCTGCCCCTGCATGGTGCTCGGTCCGGTTCGATGGTGGTACATCGCGTTTCACTGTCGGCAGATAAATGAAGAACGTTGTCCCATCTCCGGGTTGACTTTTTACATAGACGAATCCATCATGCGCGGAGATTATTGTCTGGACAATGGAGAGTCCCAGCCCTGTCCCTTTGCCTATTTCTTTTGTAGTGAAGAATGGCTCAAAAATCCTGTCGAGCTTCCCGGCATCTATGCCTTCACCCGTGTCGCTGACGGCGAGGAGGAGATACTCGTTGTTATTTGGATCTCCAAATCGCTTTCGTACAGAATCGTGGTCTGCCATGCTGAGAGAATTCGTAAAATCACCGCCCTTCGGCATCGCGTCGTGCGAGTTGCGCGCAAGATTTAGAAGAACTTGCTGAAGTTCGCCGGGCGACCCGTGGACTGTTGCATCGTGGATCTTGAATTCGGTGTGAGTCTTGAAGTTTTCATGGAAGGTATGTTTGATGATGGAATCAGTTTCTTCGATGTTTCGCCTGATTGAGAAATCCTCGAAGTCAGTGGGTGAATAGCGGACGAACTGTAGCAGTCTTTTAGCCACCTCGGATCCTCGCTTAGCGCTCGACAGGGCCCGCTGGGCGTTTTCGTTTACCACCTTGCTGTCGCCGACCTTTTTCAGCATTATCTGCAGGCTGCCCATGATGACTCCGAGTACATTGTTGAAATCATGGGCGATTCCGCCGGCGAGTCGGCCGAGCAGTTCGGTGCGCTGCAGCCGCTTGATGGTCTCCTCGTTTCTCTCCCTGGTGGTTATGTCTCTGAATATGGCAATTCTGCCGATGTACTCCCGCGAAGCACCGAAGATTGGAAGTGCACTTCGCTCTATGATTGTTCCGTCGACAAACTCCATTCTGTCTCCGGTGACCGATTCCCTGCGCTCTACGTTGCCTGCGATCCGGTCAAGGAATTCCTTCGGTTGTTTTGCGCGTCGTGAAGAGTGCTGGAGCAAATCCACGGAGTCCCTTCCTATCGGCTCCCTGGAACAGGATTCCCTCGTTGAGACTCTGGAGCAGATTCTCGAGTCTGATCTTTTCCTGTTCCTGCCGGGCCGCCTCAAGCTCCAGGTTCTCCCGGTACTGATCTCGCACTCGTGCAACCTGCTCCAGGTGTTCGACTTGCTGCTGCGCCAGCGCATTTCGCTTGGAGGCATAGAATCCGAGGGTAAGAACCACGACGAGGAGCACGATCGCTATCAACATAAGGAGTAGAGAGCCCCGTGCGAAGCCTCTTATAGATGTCTCCACCGGAGCCTGGTCCGCGCTCACGACGAGGTACCATGGACCGTCTTGCAAAGCGACATGTCTCGACGTTAGTCTTGTTGAAGTCCAGAAGAATCTTTAGTTTCGATGAGATTTGTTGCTCTCATTCATGGATGAGGTTCCAGCATTGGTGCCGCCGCCGAACATTGATTGAATATCACTTTGAGTGTGGCATGATGCGCATGAAGCCATTCCGGATTTCCGGAGAGCTGACAAGCCGGAGTTGTTCCAGCTTTCCACATTTGACCATAGGTGGATAAAGGGAAATCCCGATAAAGTGAAGAAACCCAAAGAGATTGAAGAAGGATTGTTGTGGGCGCCGATCGCTGTCTCCATTGGAGAAGGTATGACTCCATATTGATTGAAGAGGATGGTGACGGCACCGAGAAGTCGCGGTTTGTTGCTGTTCATACGGGAAAGCATCGGAGACCCGATGAGCATCCAATCGGTGGTGTCGGCGCTGCCTGCGAAGGGGGGAATTGGGTTGAGGACGTCTTTCTGTCCTGAAGCAACCGAGCCCGAAGCCGCTTGCTGGGCAAGAACATATTTCCAGAAATCGCTCCTGAAAAAGTGCATACCGGAGTACTGTGGATCGGTAGAATAAATAGCTTCACCATTGGGGGCCAGGAGTAGGACGGAAATGACATGGTACCGCTGGACGTAGCTGTAATATTCCTTGATATCCGCGATCTTCTGCGATAGAGTCGTGTCCTCCGGGAGTTCGTCTGCAAGCGATCTGATTCCGTTTCCCCTGCTTTCGATGTAGTCTTTCAGATGGAGTGCCTCGGCCGTGGCAGTCAACTCGTTTGTCCTGAAGACGATTTTCGTAAGCCGGGAATCGAGGTCTCTCGTGGAAACCAGAGAGCCTGCGGCAATTGCTGCGATTAGGATTATCGTGACGACAATTATCGCGTGGTTGGGGCGGGTGACAAGAAATCTGCTGCAGCCGAAAGGCTTTTACGCTTCTTTCTTGAATTGTCGGGCCTATTGCCTGCCCCGGATTGGTCCCTGTTAGTAATGGAAGAATCGCTCATTGGACTTTCTGCTGAAATCAAAATGTGACACTGCCATGTGAATTGCAAATATTCGAACCAGAGTATGTTCGAGATCGATTCTCTTGAGAAGGTTCAGGGAAGCGAACCCGCTCCCGAGGATTACTATGCTGGTCTTGTCGTTTGCCACGCCTTCTACCTCCTTTGTCCCTTGTTGTTGTCTTCAGAATGATAACAACATCGAGGCGCAGGAGTTTTACGAAAGGGGATGTCGCCAAAGGCATCTACGCCTAAATTCACGAACTGGAGCCATAAGTTTTCTCGGGTGGAGGATGAGATGAAGGATTCTTTTACAGCATATTCAACGCGGTAGCGCTGGGATTGGCTGCGCTATGGGTTACATCCAGAAACCATGATAAGTGAAGCCGCACCCTATCAATAGATCAGGCCTCACATAATTTTTACGAGTATTCTTACTTGAGGAGTAACATCTTCATAACCTGGATGACACCAGGAGCAGTTAAGCGATAAAAGTATACACTGGTAGCTAATCTATCGCCGTTGAATTTCACAGTGTGAACTCCGGCCTGCTCATGGTCGTCCACGAGTGTTTCGACAACCTGACCAAGTATATCGTAAACTTTGATGGTTACACGGGCAATCCTCGGAAGCTGGTATTCAATTGTCGTGGTGGGGTTGAAGGGGTTAGGATAATTTTGATAAAGCCAGTACTCCGAAGGCGCCGTGTGTTCCAGAGGTTCGATCCCATCAATAAGCATTTCAGCTACAGACCGTTTCCACACGCCAATGCCGCCTGTGCCGAAATACAACTCACTATTAGACGCGGTTAGACTCAAAGCTGGACCTACTGCATAGGAGGAATTACTTACATTCGTAAGCCCTTCGTTTTCAGAAATCCAATTTCTGTTAGCGTTTCTAAAAATAAATATTTCCTCACCCGCGACGCCTTGCGAACCTGCAAACACAATCGTGTCGCTTACAGCAAAGGATCGTACATCGCCATTTAGGCCATTGTTGATTTGTTCCCAACTTGCTCCAGCATCTGTCGATAAGTACACCCCGGCACCAAAGACGGCTGCAAAGATGTTTTTTCCGCAGGTGGCCATTGCCCCGACGATCGTGTCTTCCATTGAGGGTAGGCCGTTATTGGCAAGCGTCCAGCTTGAACCCAAATCTGTTGATTTGAAGATCCCACTTCCATAAGTGCCGGCGAAAATAGTTGTACCTGAAGCCGCCAGGCTACACATAATGGGAGGATAAATATCTTGAGTGCCACCGGGGTTCTGACTAAACAACCCCTTACTGGAGTCTTTCCATGAACTGCCACTGTCAAAGGAAACAAACACCCCTCGCGATGCTACAAAGATAGCATTTCCACAAAATGCGATGCCGCTGCGATACGGTGCGCCCGATATAGTACTATCCACCATCGTCCAATGGATTCCACCATCCTTGGAACGGAATATCCCCCGGCCAACAGCTAGAGCAAACGAATGGTCGAGCGTCAACGCATTGTCCGACACATATACTGCACTATCGACCTGTTTCCAGGTTGATCCTTGATCTATTGATAGGAAAATAGCACCGGTTCTGCTTTCCGATGTTATGACCTTGTTGCCTGAAGAGGCTATCGCATTGATTGAGCCATTCGCAATGCCATGGTTTGCATAACTCCAACTAACGCCATTATCAGTTGAGCGGAATATCCCCAGATAGCCCGATCCTGAAAAGACATCCGTTCCATGAACCGTAATAACCTCCACGAATTGAGAACGCAAGGGTTGATAAAGCGACCATGTCGCCCCATTATCCGTCGATGCATAAGCCAAATTTTCGTCGTTTGTATTTTCGGCCGCGAATATTACAGAATCGGTTATGCCTAAAGTAGTAATTCCAGCGTCAAAGAACTTCGTTTGGCTGTCCCACGTTGTACCTGAATTGGTAGAGCCATAAAGGTAGCCTCCAGCCGAAACGAACAAGTCGCTGTCCTTAGTTACGATCATTACGATATTAGTATAATAGACCCATTCGTCGCCGGGGCCCGCCGGAAAATACATCAAAGAGTCGGAAGTTTGAGATGTCCCCGATGTCTGGATGGCGAGAGAGCTTACAAGAAAAACGACCATCGCCCACTTAAATCCTATCCTTGTTGTGACTTGAGTTTTCATTTCACACCTCGTTCATAATCATCACTCGTCATTTCAAGTGCACTGCCTTCTTGGTATGTGTACCATAAAGTTAGTAGCTCACCGTAGCAGCATCACTTTCTCCTCCTGTGAGTTGCCGTTGGCTGTAAGTCTTACAATACAGATGAAAGGAACATACTCCCTTGTATCTTCAAATAGCTCGGGCACTTCTCCCGGGCTAACCCGTGGTGCAGTATCCGCAGTTCTACACAGCACCGCTACCTCGCAGACAAACTTTTGCCATTTGGGTTGAGGGGATTCATTAAATTCTGCAACTCCCACAAGGAACAAGACAATTATTGGCCCCTATTTCCGCCCCGCGCAAAAAGGTTGGTCATGTTTTGCCTCCAATGTGCTTAACAGACATGCGTCCTGATAGCAGATCAGGGAGCGAAGAAATCTATCTCAAGGCATCGACAATCCTAATTTACTTTGAGCATCTCTCGCGCACAACTGGTGGAATTACTGGTTTTTTATTTCCTCGCCTGACGCTTGCGGGAACAGTGGAAATAGGTAATATGTTCTCTCGGAGAAGCTTTCCCACCGCCTGACCCTCATTTCTCACCCCGAGCTTCCTGTAGGAATTCTCCAAATGGAAATTCACCGTATGCACGCTGATATTTAGCCTGTCCCCAATCTCTTTTCTGGTTAAACCGTTCTCCAGAAGTTTAAGGACTTTGACTTCCATGATAGTCAATCCATATCCATTCTCAGTCATACTCGACGCTCCCTTTCGTGTCGGCGATGCCGCATCAACGTCGTAGCTCTGCTTATCGGGCATCCCGAGTTGTGCTTCAAAAAAACTACAGTTTCAAGGTGCTAACCATCCTGCAACTTGAAATGACAACCTCTGTCTCGATCATCCTAAGTGCTTTTCAAAATAAATAGATTCTTTCCCGTACCCTTTCCCCTCTTCACCCCAATAATCATGCCTCATTCTTTCGCTCAATTCCTTCCAAAAAAGCAGATGAGTCCCTGCTGGTGTTCGCTTTCGGTACGTCCGGTATACGGCCATGATACGATTTGTCGTCTTCCAGGATTTCGTAATGTGCAAGCGTCATTGCTGAATCGATGTACTCTGTAAGCATCTTCTTCCTCCACGACTAATTTACCTCCCTTATCATGCGTTCCCCGGTTCATTCCTGGTCTGTTACGCATCCCTCCGATGCCGAGGAGACCATCTTGATGTACTTATACAACATTCCGCTTGTGACCCGGTATGATGGTGCCCTCCATTTCTTCAACCTGCCTTCGACGACATTTTCAGGAACGTCGAGCGTGATCGTGTTTTTCTCTGCATCGATCGTGATCCTGTCACCAGTTTCTACCACAGCCAGCACTCCGCCTGCTTGTGCTTCCGGCGTGATGTGTCCGACCACGAAGCCGTGTGTCCCTCCGGAAAACCTTCCGTCGGTGATGAGGGCCACGCTCTTGCCGAGGCCCGCGCCCATGATTGCGGAGGTGATGGTCAGCATTTCTCTCATCCCCGGTCCGCCCTTCGGACCTTCATATCTTATCACAACTACGTCTCCCGGGACGATTTCTTTCTTTTCGAGTGCCGCTAAAGTCTCTTCTTCGGAATCATAAACTTTTGCCGGACCCGAGAAGAGAAGTCCTTCTTTGCCGGTAATCTTCGCGACCGCGCCGTCCTTCGCGAGGTTTCCATATAGAATCTGGATATGTCCGGTTTTCTTTATGGGATCTGAAAGAGGATGTATGATCCTTTGTCCCGCGACAAGGTCTGCTACCTTCTCGATGTTCTCACCCAGAGTCCTCCCTGTTACCGTCATGGTGTTTCCGTCGAGCAATCCTTCCTTCAACAGCATCTTCTGCACGGCAGGCACACCACCGATGTCGTTCACATCCTCCATTACAAACTTGCCACTCGGTTTGAGTTCCGCAATGTAAGGAACACGATCGCTGACATCCTGGAAGTCCTTAATTGTCAGTTTCACGCCTGCAGCCTTCGCGATTGCGATAAGATGAAGAACGGCATTCGTCGAGCCGCCAAGCGCGGTAACCATGGTGATGGCATTTATGAACGATTGCTTCGTCATTATGTCTCTCGGCTTCAAATCTTTCTCGAGCAAATTCAAAACCGCTCGTCCCACCGCGCTGCACTCCTTCCTTTTTGCCTCGCTGTCTGCGGGAAGAGAAGAACTGTAAGGCAAGGACATCCCCAATGTCTCGATAGCGGTTGCCATAGTGTTTGCCGTATACATTCCGCCGCACGCGCCCGGGCCGGGACACGCGTGCTTTACAACTTCGTTCATCTCGGATTCCTTGATGTTCCCGGCAATGAATTCCCCGTAAGATTCGAAAACTGAAACTATGTCCAACTTTCTTCCGCCCCAGTGGCCTGCCCTGATTGTCCCGCCATAGATCATCAGGCTTGGTCTGTTCAGGCGTGCCATGGCCATGACGGAGCCAGGCATATTTTTGTCGCAGCCGGGAATCGAGATATTTGCATCGTACCACTGTGCTCGCATCACCGCCTCAATGGAGTCGGCTATGATCTCTCGAGAAGGAAGCGACGATTTCATTCCTTCCGTGCCCATTGAGATTCCGTCGCTGACACCGATCGTGTGGAATATAAGGCCGACCATGCCGGCATCCTGGACTCCCTGCTTCACGACTTTTGCCAGCTCGTTAAGGTGCATATTGCAGGTGTTGCCCTCCCATCCCATGCTTGCGACCCCAACCTGCGGCTTATTCATGTCCTCATCCTTCAGGCCGACTCCGTATAACATGGCGCGCGATGCAGCCTGCGAGGTCTTTTGGGTAAGTTGTGAACTATATTTGTTCAGTCCATTCATCTTCAATTATACTCCTCTTCGTGATTTGATTGTCTATTTCATCTATGATTTGTTGTCCAGGTGAAACTTGTGCAGGAAGCGGTGAACCACCGGCGCAAAGAGCACGCTGGCTGCGACGAGAAAGATGACGCCGGAAAAGAGTGCGTAGGCTGATGCGAACAGTTTTCCCCACTCCGTGCGCAATTGGTTTACCGGCCCCATGCCTCCAAGGATCATCGAAGCATTCAATGTGGCATCAATCCATCCGAGACCTTCGATGAAATGATAACCTAGAATCCCGATTGCAAGCGACAGTGCCAGTATATATGCCGCGAACAGCCCGTGCCTCGCGACCCGTTTCACAAACTTGTGCCTCGGCAGGAGCGGTTGAGATTTGTGTTCGAACATTCGCTTTCAGTACTTTCTCAAAGTATAAATATATGCGTTTACGAAATTATTTACTCGGAGTGCAACGAAGTCTTCTTAGGCAGAGAGTCGGTTGCGTGCAGCCAATTAGTCCGTGCCGGGCGTTTCATCATTTGTTCATACCTTGAGTAAACCGCAATACTTTCTTACTATTACTAATCTTAAACAACAAAAAATACCGGACGACATGAAAAAGCTATCCGTACTGGCACTCGTCTTGTGCCTGAGCGCAGGAGTATCCGTGGCGCAATTTCTCCCTCAGCAGTCGCAACAAACCGGGACGCAGCAGGTCCCGCAGAGTTCACCGTCGATACAGATGCCGTCTATTTCTGGAAATATGTTTACGAGCAGCTCGGAGTTTTTCAAGAACCTCCAATCTCAGGGATTGCTTGTGCAGCCGCCGCCGTACGATAGAACGGTAGACACGAACACCTATGTTCTCGGGCCGGGCGACATCGTGAACATCGGCATCTGGGGAGCCACACCGATTTCATACAACGCAAGCATCACGCCGGAAGGGTCGATCATCATTCCGACTTTCGGAGTTCTGAGAGTCGGCGGAATGACTCTCGCTGAAGCAAAAGCATACGCGAGGGATGAGTTGAGCAAGCAGTTCAAGAACTCAAAAATAACGCTCACATTAATATACCCGCGAACTTTTTATGTCATGGTCGGGGGCGCGGTAGCTCATCCGGGGAGATACATCGTAACTGCTTTTGATCGAGTCGACAGGGCATTCACATTGGCAAACCTAAGTCCGGGGAGGGTTGATACATTATCCTTTCTTCCGAATTTCTCTCTCAGGAGAATAAGACTCGTTCACTCCAACGGTAAAACTCAGAACGTGGACCTTCTCAAATTCTACATGACGGGAAATCTATCGGACGATCCGACACTCAGCCAGGGAGATGCTATCGTGGTTCCGAGGGAAGACATGGCTTCCGGAAGTATCAGCATAAGCGGCGCGGTCAGGATGCCGGGCAACTTTGAATATGTGAAGGGAGACAGGATAAAGGATTTACTGGAGTTGTGCGCCGGGTTGACGGAACTTGCAGACTCGACTCGTGTGAAGGTGCTGACATGGAATGGAAGCAGTTACGACGAGAAGATAGTAAACCTGGAGGATTCCACAGCCCTTTACGAGCCGCTTCCAGTCAACTCACGCGTGGTCGTGCCGATAAATCGGACAAAAGTTAACGACTATTACGTTTGGGTCACAGGCGAGGTCAAGGTACCGGGGCTTTATCCGATCTCGAGAGACTCGACCAAACTTGCAACCATCATAAAACTTGCAGGCGGATTTACAAATTGGGCCTCACTTTCCAATGCCGTCGTTCTCAGAAAGGCCGACCCATCGGGTTATCCATATCCTGGTTCCGCGATGTACGATACTTTGTCCTATTTGTACAAGGCAAATGGAGTCTCGTCGGAACAGATTCCATACATCACCGACGAACTTCTCATGAGATTGCACCGCGAACAAGTTTCGACTGATTTCGTGAAATTATTCGTGGACAACGAGCAGAAATACGATTGCACTCTCAGGAGCGGCGACAGCATCTATGTCCCGACAAATCATCACTCGGTTTACGTGTTCGGACAGGTTAGGTATCCGGGTTATGTAACATACCACGACGGTTGGAGTTATTCGAATTACGTCGAAGAGGCCGGCGGATACACAGACGCCTCAGAGAGTGGGAAAGTAAAAATTATCAAGGGCGGCACACTGCAATGGTACAACAGCGGTGGTGCAACGATAATGCCCGGCGATATGGTCTTCGTTCCAAAGGTCCCGATCAAACCTGAGTTGTTCGGCTGGAATCTCTTCCTCAGTACGTTCGGTGCGGTTGCTTCGATAGTAACGGCGGCCGCGACTGTCGTTCTCGTGATTAGAACACACCCGTAGTAGACCTGCGTAGGGCGTTCAATCCATCGTGGATGCCGTTAACATGGGGCAATAACGGCGTTTAAACATCACCTGACGGTGTATGAGAATGTCAGGAGAACGTACCTCGTCAGCACCTCGTTGTTGGTGTCGTCTATGTATGTGGACGTAATGGTACGTTGCACGCTCTTGTTCTCGCCAAGGAGGTCGTTCACCGACAGTTGTACCTGGGCCGCGTCCTGGGGAAGAAATTTCTTTCCGACGCTGATGTTCCACAATACAAAATTTTCGTTGTAACCTGCCGCAAGACCGGAAGTCAGCTCGTTCGTCACCTGGTTGTCAAGTACAAAACCGCTCCAGAATTGCCAGTACCAATTGACGGTCGCGGTGTGAGAGTAGTAATTGTTGTTTGCGCCCGGGAGAAGAGTATTTTCTGCGAAGTTGTAGTTGCCCATGTAGGAAATAGTGAAGTCGAAGTCCTGGCTTATGTCGCTTGCGATAACAACGCCTGCACTGGGGCCGACGGTGTTAGAGACACTTTGATCGCTGTTGACAATTCCCGGAGTTCGTGCGTAAGTAACTCCGGCATTCAGGTTCAGCAAGCTGCTGATGAGATCAAAAGGTAAACCGAACGTGAAGAAGGAGCGGACGTTCCAGTATCCGTTCTGGTTAATAGGGAAAGTCAACTGTGCTCCTTTGCTGATTGAAGTGCCGTTTGCAAGGACGGTGTCCTGCGACGGTATGATGTAGTCGCTGCCGACGTAGTTATTGGTGTGGTTCGCGAACAAGAACATGGACATCATTTGGCTGCTGCCAAACCTCGTCAGGTTGTATCTCGCCATGAAAGTCTGCGTGTAAGATTGGTTTAGGTTCGGGTTGCCTGTAGTAAGCAGAAGGGGATTGGAGTTGTCGACGACAGGCTGAAGCTGGGTTACTGCAGGAGGAGCCGTGTATGACCTGAAGAAGATACGCAGGAACCTGCCTTCACGGGTACGGTAATTGAACATTGCCATCGGGAGTAATGCTCCGAACTTCCGGTTTATGCTTACGCTCGACGATGTGGAATCGAAACCCTGCAAACTTGCATACTGGTACGACAGGTTTGCCATCAAGTTCATGCCGTTGCTGTGCCACCTGTACCCCATTCCCACGCTCTGAGTCGCATAGTTATCCGAGTAAGCGTTTGAAAGGGGAAGATAAAGATCGGAATATTCTTCCGTGACCGGATCGAAATTGTATGTGTATTTGCTGGCGGTGTTTTTCGTAAACGAAGGATCGTAAAAGAATTCCAGCATAGAGCTGACATCGAACGGGAATGGCTCGGTGTAAATAAGGCTTGCGCTGGCCGTCCCAGTACTGGAAAGATAATTGGATTGCTGCAAGGTGCTGTCGCCCGGCGTGGCTATCAATCCGGAATATACGTCGGAGCTTGAAAGATTGCCGTTCGTAGTTTTCTGGTTTGAGCCGACACCGACGTCGAGCGAGATGGTTCGACCCGGATAATCGAACTTGTGTCTGTATATCACGTGACCGCTCAGGTTGTAACCGTTATTCAAGGAGCTTGTAACTGAGTTGGATTGAAGGTTTGTACTGTTCCCCGATGTAAGGGCGCTGAGCAGATCGTTCGAACGGTTCGACTGGAAGTAGACAACGGGAAGGACGGTTATTCCGTTCGTAGCATCGGGCCAATAATCGAGGCGGCCGGAGAATCTGTTGTTAAAGTTGCGGCTTGATACGTTGCTGTTCTGATCATAAAGGCTCGTCGCATTTCCGCCGAGAAGATAGACACGATTGTCGGACTGAATATTCTGGTTGTTCACCTGGTTGAAGAAGTAACTTCCCTGAGCAAACATCTTTCCGTTTGCGAGGCTGTCCATTCCATTGGCGCCGATCATGCCGGTCGTATTGATACCCTGCTGTTGTCCGACGAGATTGTTGTTTGCCTGGACTCCTCCCGATATGCCGAAGGGATTCGCATTGACCGGGCCGCGTCCTCCTAAAATGCCTCCCATACCTGGCATGAATCTTCTGTTGTTTGTCGAGATCACTCCGAGGATATCCTGGGTCGAGAACGCCTGCTGGTTGATGTTGTTGGAGGACCCGATCAGAGAAAGCCGCTCATTGCCGTCGAAGATGTTTACGTTGCCAAACGAGCTGTAGCGCTGGTTCTCGCCGTAACCGCCGCCGACTTTTCCGAATGACTGCCTGTCAAAACGCCATCGCGTTATTATGTTGATCGTTTTTATGTCGTTGCCGTCGTCGAAGCCGGTAAACTTCGCCTGGTCGCTTTCCTGGTCGTAAACCTGAACTTTGTCGATGATGTTGGCGGGAATATTGCTCAGCGCAATTGTCGGGTCCTGACCGAAGTACGGCCTTCCGTCGATAAGTACCTGCTGAACCTGTTCGCCACCGACTGTCACGGTTCCGTTGCTCACCACCATGCCGGGGAGTTTCGAAAGAAGATCTCCCATCGTGGCATCTTCATTGACCTTCACCGATTTGGCGGAGTAGTTCGTTGTATCGCCGACCTGTACCGCCGGAGGTACTCGTCCCTGTACGATGACGCCTTTGATCGGTATGAGCCTGTCGGACATGATGAGTGTGCCGAGATTAAGAGCCGCTTTCGTCGGCCTGATCAAAGTTGAAAGGTCCTTTTTGCCTACAGCTGTTACCAACAAAGTATAATCTTGGTGGGACAGGTTGCTGAGAATAAAATCTCCGTTGAAGTCGGTTGACGTGACGAAATACTGAGTGCTGTCTTTTGTCTCTATCATCCGAACAAGAGCGCCGGGAACAGGTGAACGACTCTCGTCCAGGACTCTTCCCTTGACGGTAAACGACTGGGCAAACGAGTTCGATGCCAGAGCGAGAAAACAAACAAAGGCTGAGATGAAGCCGCGAGACATTTTACGCAATGGTTGTAATCCCGACTTGAGTGATTGTGAATCTCGCTGACTTTTCCGGGGATACTCTTTTGATGAACATGTCAAAAGCTTTGACCGCCTCAGTGACGATACGGTTTAATTGAATTGAAGATCGTTCACCAGGAAGTGTGCGGCCTTTTATCAGGGGTGCGTGTAAAGGGAATTCGGCCGTTAGGGGAAAGCCTGACGGCCGTGAATCTTATCAGCTTGCTGCGGTCTTAAACTAATCTCTACCCTTAATAAGCTCCTCGGCTATCTGGACAGCGTTGGTAGCGGCGCCTTTTCGGATGTTGTCGGAAACTATCCACATGTTGATCGAGTTCGGAGCGGTACTATCTCGCCTGATGCGCCCGACGAAAACTTCGTCTTTGTCGTAAGCATTCAGCGGCATCGGGTAGATGTTGTTTGCCGGATCGTCCTCCACGATAATCCCCGGCGACTTCTTTAGAATCTCGAAAACATCTTTGATCTCGTATGGTCTTTCAAACTCTATATTCACACTCTCGCTGTGTCCGCCGAAGACCGGAACACGCACGCACGTCGGGCTGACTTTGATGGAGTCATCGCCCATGATCTTCGTAGTTTCGAAAATCATTTTGAACTCTTCTTTAGTGTAGCCGTCGTCGCGGAAGACATCGATATGCGGAAGGCAGTTGAAAGCAATCTTATGCGGGAATTTTTCCGTATGACCCTGCTTCTTGCCGAGTTCCTCATCCAGTTGGTCGACTCCTCTCTGCCCGGCGCCGGTGACGGATTGGTATGTCGAGACGACCACCCTTCTTATTTTGTACCTGTCATGGAGAGGCTTGAGCACGACCACCATCTGTATGGTGGAACAATTCGGGTTTGCGATAATTCCGTGATGCTTGAAGATGTCATCCCGGTTTACTTCAGGAACGACAAGCGGGATTTCCGGGTCCATCCGCCACGCGCTGCTGTTGTCGATAACGACCGTACCGGCCTTCGCCGCAATGGGTGCAAATTCTTTGCTTACGTTCGCTCCCGCGGAGAACAGGGCTATCTCTATACCGTCGAAACTGGCGGCAGTCAACTCTTTTACTTCTATCTTTTTACTTTTGAACGAGATTTCCCTGCCGATGGATCTCTTCGATGCCAGAGGCGTCAACGTCTTCACCGGAAATCTGTGCTCCTCAAGCACTTGCGTCATTTTTCGTCCGACAAGTCCTGTGGCTCCAACGACAGCCACATCATACGTTTTCATTTGTTGAACATCCTTTCGATTTGATAGAGTAAGTAACGAAAATCCTGGAATTAAACCAAGTGGTTCGAAATGACCGCCAGGATTAAGAAATGCCGCCGGGCGCCCGATCAATTTATGTTTTCTTTTCGTCCCCTGGCGATTACAACCGGCTCCGAAATGCACCTCTAAAGTTTAAGCGCCAGATTGGGTCCCGGATCCCGTCTCTTTGCACTCAATCTGATTCATTTCTGAAAACGATGCTGCGCTTCTCGAAGTCCGAGAACAACGTCGCGTTGTCGATGAACTGAGCGGCGTCCCACCCGAGTTGACGGGCGGCTGAAATGTATTCCAGGACGTCATCCGTGTAGAAATGTTCTGAGGGCGGAACACCGGTGTAAGATTCTACCGCCTTATAGATTTTATCTTCTGGCTTGACCGAGCCGACTTCGTATGACAAGATCATCTTATCGAAGTGTTTGAGGAAATCAAAATCCTTCCAACCATACTGATAATGAATCGAATTTGTATTAGACATGATAACCAGCTTGTAGTGTTGCCTTAAGACGGGAAGGGCAGCGACCAGCTCATTATTCGGTGTGAAGATCTCCGAATAGATCCTGTAGAACTCTTCCTTGCTTACCTTGTTTTCGAGCACTCGAAGCATAATCTCGGTGAACTGTTCTCCCGAGTAATCTCCCCGCTCGAACTTCCTGTGGACTTCATAATTTTGTCTGTAGTAGTCTGCAAACTTGTTTCCAAGTCCGCTTGCAATGTTTTCGAAGCCCCGGATCACTTTTTGATAATCGAAATTCAAAAGGACGTTGCCCAGGTCGAAGACGATTGCACTATATTTTGATTTCATGGTACGGTATTCTCCAAAAGAATCTGATGTTGCTCGTTATTCGATTTTCGGATCTCAGCTTCGATTCCGTGGTAGGAAGGAGAGTCTCGCATTGAATAATACAACCCAGGCGAGAAACTTGGAAGTCACAATACACATTTCATGCAAAATCACGCCAATGAATCCGGGCCGCTTTTGATTCGAACAATTGCCGTACAAACTCTGCACGTATCCATCTCCAACTTGCTTTAGCAGGCCAGGTTGACTTTCGTTATATTTAGTTCACTATGTTGAGATTACTTACAGCCGGCGAATCGCACGGCAGAGCACTTGTCGGTATCATTGAAGGTGTACCATCAAACCTGGAGTTGAATGCCGAATATATAAATCATCAGCTTCACCGTCGCCAGCAGGGTTATGGCCGAGGTGGGAGGATGAAGATTGAGACGGACAAAGTTGAAATACTCACGGGAGTCAGACACGGAAAGACGCTCGGGTCTCCGATCTCGCTGGTATTGTGGAACAAGGACTTCGAGAACTGGGGAGCGAAGATGGCCGCCGAGCCTGTGAGCGCAGAAATAGAAAAAGATCG
>JAKASW010000367.1 GCA_021818875.1 Bacteroidota bacterium | reverse complement strand
CAAGAGGACACGCGCGTCGCCAAAAGCAACACAGGAGGCGAAATCGCTTCCGTCTTGCGGTCCGAAAACGATGTTGATATCATCCTGCGTGATACCATCCTGTTTTTCTTTTCCTTTGATTTCGAACCATTCTCTTACAGCTCCCTTCAGGCTGCTGGCAGCGCACATCGGGAAATCTGTGTATTTTTCTCGCTGGATCGGGAGATCAATTACTCCGAAGCTCGAACCACTGCCTACATGTAGCGACGTTTCTGCGTAAAGGCTGACTAATAAGGTTTGCTCATACATAGTTCCAGTCTCCTATGATTGACAGGCCGAAGCCCTGTTTGGAATAATACTCGTCCCTGCAAAGCGGGAAATAAAACTGCGGCGTTTCTATCGTTGTGGAGTCAAGAAGCTCAAAATAATACACGCTTCCCTGCGGCACTGCCCGCTTCGTTGTCTTAGATCTCCGCGCAGCTATATCCCACCCACCGACTGGGACATGCCGATTAACAGCTGCTGAGACAAGTCTGACTCTGTGCCCATTCAAAATCCCCTCTCCACTGATCGCATCGATTCCATCGGGAATCCAACCATTAGTGAAGACCGCCGGAGTGATAAGGATAGATTTGAATCGTGGGACTTTTGAAGTGGATATGGGGGCGGGTGCTTCACTGAATTCCGTTTCTAGATAGGCAGTCCGAGTCTCGCCGCCGAGTCGGAGTATTCTTGGCTTGTTGTTTTGTGGTTTCAGGAGGCCGTCTTCACCATCTATTTCAAGCAAGAACCCGATCGAGCTTGTTTGGCCTCGGTGACTTTTCCTGAGCCTCGCAAACTCTGCACTGTACAGCATTCCCTCCTTAGCGACGCCGGTTTCTTTGCTTCTGGCAATGCCAACCCTGTATTCTCGCTTGAAGACTTCGTCCTCCTTGACGACGTCGTCCTCGATAATCTCTTTGCCCTTTAGGTATTTAGAAAGGCCCTGCGTGTTCAGAAAGCCTCTTATCTCCTCAAGCCCAACGCTTCCATGTCCCAGAACGCACGTGTCCACAGGTGAAGGCAAATTTGTCTTGGTCCCGGCAGGGATCTTTCTTGGCGAAAGTACCAGGAACCTCGCGCCGTTTCCTCCCTTGATTTCTACCAGGTCACCCGGAATGGGGTAGAGCCTTTCAACAATTGTCCCTTTCTTGGATGCAAGTGAGAAATGACTAATAGACATAGTGCCGAGTTTTGAGCTGCTCCCGACGGCATTGCTCGCGCCAGTGCTAGACCCATCTGCAAATTCCTTGAAGTTCTTCCAGTGCTCTGCGATTATCGAACTGCGGATCGCGCCATAGAATGGCATAGGCATCGGAGGAAAGACCAGTCGGGCAACATGATCGTCGCCGCGGTTAAAAGTGCGCGCGTCTCTGAAGAAGAGCACGTCGGAAGGCTCAATGAAAGCTTTCATTGATTGCCTCCTTTCGCGATGAACTGTGCAGCGGCAAAGAGGGGAAAAGCCGGGTGAGTCGCTATGACTTTCTCATTTTCGTCTTTTTGTTCATACTTGAGTTTGGCAAGCTTCCAGAATTTTGAAACTGTTTCAACTATCTCAGCCTTTGGTGCGGCTTTCTTTTTCTTCTGCGAAAGTCGGCGGAGGAAAAGCCTTTTGAACTCTTGTTCGGCAGCGTCTACGTTGACATCAGACAGTACTTCCAACTCAGTGGCATAATCATAGATAAATCCCTTGGCAAGATCACGGCTCTTCACAAAGTCACCAAACTGTTTGAGTATCTCAACGGTATCGAGATTTCCATCAAGTTTCCATTTTGCTCCGCTGGTTGTGTGGTCACCCGATCTCTTCAGGAGAGAAATGGAAACAGCATCGCGACCTATTGCATCCTTTGCAAAATGTTCGGCACTTCTGGATTCGGTCATGACAGACTTCAGATCATCTCTATGGTGCGCGATTACTATACCAAGACTTCCGGTGGGTTTCTCCCCCGCCCTGCCAGCGCCGGCATTCTCCATGATTGCGTAAGCCTCCCGAATGTCCTTTGAGACATCTAGACAATCTCGCAACGTAAGAAAAGCAAGGACATCGTCGCCCCCGGCATAGACTATTTGCCCACAATGTCGGCGTTCAACAATTTCCTTCAGCCTGCCGGTGAATTCAAGAAGCTTCGCGCTCAACTGGCGGTGTTCCTTAATGGAAACAGGATTTCCAAAAGCACCGGACAACCACTTCCCCATCCTGTCTCCATCAAACCTGATAACCGCGTAATATTTCGAGGGAGAATCAACATCTAATTCCTTCGCTCTTTTGAGCAACGCTCGTAATGCACTTTTAGCCGCAGTAGCGAGCTCTCTTGGATATATCCACTTCGACTTCTCTTCCTCGAGAG
Organism: Bacteroidota bacterium; assembly: GCA_021818875.1. GTDB lineage: Bacteria > Bacteroidota > Ignavibacteria > Kryptoniales > JAKASW01 > JAKASW01. The sequence continues at coordinate 1,221 of JAKASW010000367.1, read as the reverse complement.
CTTTCCTGAGGTTTTCAGATTCGTACTGATCTTCGAAGAACCAGTCGCCGTCAATTGTGGCAAATTCGGACAAGTTGTTCTGATCGGCGAGCGTCTTTGTCATTGGCAGCGGTTGGCTTGCAAATTGCGATCTGACTGCATTTACCTTCTCGGCAAAGATTCTTGCCAGATTGCGGATTGTCTCATCCCTCTTACTAAGCGATAGGATGTCCTTCACGAAATCAGAGACGGCTACTGTGCTGGTTGAAGGAAATTTAGATTCGGTTTTTCGCCAGCTTGGAAAGAACCGTTTTACTATTGCGACCCCCGAGAGACGCTCTTTCCCGCCACTTGATTTGGCGTTAACAACATCCACAAGCGATGGGATGAGCGAACACTTCTCACCTTGCTCCGCAATCTGTTTGAAATTCCTTATCAGCTTTCGCTGACCAAGAGCACCTTCCACCCGTTCATAAGTGCTCCCGTAATCGGCTGGTACTCCATTCCACTCAACTGCAGCCCAGTAACATTCCACAAAGTTTTCAACCTGTGATTTGTATTGATCGACACCGGCACTTTTCATCTCGTTTAGTAGAGAATGGACCGATTCCAGGGAGATGACGCCGTTGGCTATTTCCTGCAGCTTGTCGCGTACGGACTTCTCGGCAGCCGAGGCAATTCCTATCACGTGTTCAGATGGAACTATTGCAAGAAATCTGTTTGGAAATGCTGTATCCAGGAGGTTTATCTTATCATCGTTCAACGAAGGAAAAATGATTGATTCGACCCCGAGCGGTTTGCCATTCATATTGTATTTTGAGACGGTTTCTATGGCAATTCCAGAGAGATAGGATAGGAGCAAGCTCCCTCCAAAAAGATCCTTAGTCTTACGCGAGGCTGCTATGAAGTCCTGAACAGGACCCAGAGAAAAGAGGAGAAGAGAATTAGAAGGTGTCATAGGACTATGTCCTTCGTGCCCGAGAAACTTTTCATGAAGGTATCGAGGTCTGAGTATGAAGGGGTACCACTCAGAATTTCAGTTCGGGTCGGATTGGTCCTGTCTCGAATCTTGACAGCCGAATCAAGGAATCGTGACTCGAAAAGCTGAAAGCCGACAGAATGGGTCTCGCCAAATCTATGCACATGAATATGAAGGGATGATGTGCGCCTAGACCGATTCTCACCTTCAACCATGATCTTTAGACCGCCAGAGCCCTGGAATTGATGAGGCAGCCCAAACGC
>JAKASW010000366.1 GCA_021818875.1 Bacteroidota bacterium | reverse complement strand
ATCTACTAAAGAAATATCTCGAATCGATATGGAAAAAGAGGAAAAAATAGCTCGTACCATGAAAGGAAGAATTAATGGAATACATGATTGGAGTTGATCTCGGAGGGACGTTCATAAAGGCCGGCCCGGTTTCAAAAAGCGGGAATTTGCTTTACGAAATATCGATCCCTTCGCAAGCCGAAATCAGTCCCGAATCGGTAGTCAGTCAGATAGGAAAGGCTGTTGCGACAATAAGAGAGAAATATCCGCATGACAGACTCATCGGGGTCGGCATCGGTTCGCCGGGTCTTGTCGATCTTGATGGCGGAACCGTGAAGTACCCGCCCAACTTTAAAAACTGGACCGTGTTCAGACTTGGCGAGGAGACGGCGAGGGTCACCGGAGTCGGGGTAGAAGTTGAGAACGACGCGAACGCCGCTGCTGTCGGAGAAATGAAGTTCGGATCGGCCAGAGGGATGAGGGACTTCATCATGGTCACTCTGGGCACCGGCGTCGGCGGAGGCGTAGTGATAGGCGGGAAGGTCTTCCGCGGACAAAGCGGCGGCGCGGGAGAAATCGGTCATATGACCGTAAACTTCGACGGTCCGCAATGCAAGTGTGGTAACCGCGGCTGCGTTGAAGCATACGTAGGACAGAGATACCTTTCCCAGCGCGTCTCGGACCAGTTGATCTTTCATCACGACTCACTCATTAACAAGCTGATCGACAGTGGAGTCGAACAACTCGAACCGAAAATCATAAGCCAGGCTGCCGATCGCGGGGACGCATTTGCTCTTCAAGTCTGGAAAGAGGCAGGTATGTACGTCGGAGTAGCGATAGCTTCGACGTTCAATCTATTCGACATTTCGACCGCAGTAATTGGCGGAGGCGTAGCGAAAGCTGGTAAACCGCTGTTCGATTCAATCGAAGAGACGGTCAGATCCCGCGTCCTCTCGCCGCTCAGACCAAAGACCAAGATTATTCCAGCTGCTCTGGAAAACTCGGGGATACTCGGTGCGGCGGCTCTCATTGCAGAGTAGCAAGCACAAAATCCCAGATGAGATCCCCGTTCGGATTGCGATGGATGCCGCTCGTTTGTTTTGTAATGCTCTTTGCTCCGACCATGACACATGCACAGGATTCGACGAAAGTCAGCGGAAAGACCGCTGCTGATTCGGTGACGGTGCGAGGTAAAGCTCTTACCGATTCCACGAAAAGGAACGAGAACGTAGTCGCAGACTCTACAAAATCTGCGGCTGCAATCGACAGCATAGTTACGTACAGTGCGGCCGATTCGATTGTTTACTCGCTCTCCAATCGTGAAATGACGCTTTACGATAAGGGCCAACTGCAATACAAGGATTTCAAACTGAACGCCGGCCATGTCGCGATAAATTGGGACACATCTATCCTCACTGCAAAAGGGGTGAAAGACACCTCGAATAAGATGGTACAGGAGCCGATCTTCACACAGGCCGGAGAGACGTACGACGGTTCCAAAATGGAGTACGATTTCAAGTCTCAGAAAGGGAGAGTGAATGTCGCCAATACGGAGATCGACAACAGCTACTATCATGGAGAACTGATCAAGAAGTATGCAAAGAACGCCATGTACATTAAGAACGGCACGTTTACAACCTGCGGCAACAAAAATCCGGATTACTATTTTCAGAGTTCAAGAATGAAGCTGGAGCTGAACAACAAGATCGTCGCAGAGCCGATAATCATGTATCTCGACGGGGTGCCGGTTTTTGCTCTTCCGTTTGGAGTATTTCCGAGTAAATCCGGACGTCGAAGCGGTCTCATAACTCCATCTTTCGGCGAAAGCGCCAACAGCGGAAGGTACTTCGACCATCTCGGCTACTTCTGGGCCATCAATGATTACTCTGACCTGACCACGACGTTGGACTGGTACACGCGCGGCGGATACGATTTGAAAGCCGGGTTCCGCTATAACTGGCGATACCACTTCAACGGAAGCATCTATGGAGCATACAGCGACAGGTACAGTGGAGAACCTGGCGATCCGTATTTCAATGCACAATACCCCGGATATACTCAACAGAAGAATTGGGATTTGCAGTTTACCCACAATCAGACAATCGACCCAAGTACCAGCATTGTTGCTAACGTGGATATGAGCTCGAATAATTACTTCCGTCAGACGACCACGCCGACAATCAACTACGGACAGATCCTTCAGCAGAACCTCGTGTCCGATGTGACATTATTCAAGACCTGGGGAGGTTCGGGCAATAGTCTGTCATTGAATATCCATCGCGACCAAAATTTGAATACCGGTGCCATCTCGGCGAATTTGCCGGATATAACTTTTTCACATAGCCAGAGCTACCCGTTCAGAAGTGGCGCGGATGCAAACAAACCGCCCAACCAATTACCATGGTACGCACTGATCGGGTATTCTTACAACGGACAGTTCCTGAACACAGTCAGCAAAACGATGAACGTGACTCCGGTCGATTCAACCAGCGATACCTCCTTCACCAGATCAAACCTCTACGGCCTGCACCACAGCATATCGATAACCGCAGCGCCGAAAATCGGATACATCACTTTGTCCCCTTTTGTTTCGATCACGGACAACATGTACACGGCACGTCAAATCGCGACGGGCGAGTACTTGAGCTCGTTGAACCAGGACAGCGTGGCATACATGACCGAACATGGTTTCTACAACGTCGGATTCTTCAACGCGGGAGCTACGGCAAGCACTCGTCTATTCGGACTGATGCAGCCCAACATTTTCGGGATAACCGCGTTCAGGCATGTTTTTCAACCTTCTTTGACATTCACATACCAGCCGGATTTTTCCAAACCATACTGGGGTTACTATGGACAATACCGGAGCCTAAGCGGGTATGAAGTACCGTACGGCTTTTATCAGAATTCAATTTTCGGCGGCCCCGCACCGGGGACAGTTGCTTCGCTGGCGCTCGACTTGAACAACAATTTCGAGATGAAGGTCCGCTCGTCCGATACTTCGAATACGGAGAAAAAGGTTCAGCTTTTGAATCTCACCGCCGACATGGGATATAATTTTGCTGCAGATTCAATGGGACTGTCTGAGCTCAGCATAAACTACCGTACAAACATAGCCGGGAAGTTCGACATAGGAGGAAGCAACTCATGGAATTTCTACCAGTACTATGCTCCATGGGGCACAAGAATAAACCGATTCCTCCTCTCCGAGGGAAAGCTTCCTGATTTGACAAACTTCCAATTGAACATTTCCACTTCTTTCAGCGGATCCAGCAAGAGTAAACAGTCAAATCAAGGTGAAGTTCAGAAACAAGACTCGTTGAAATCACTTAAGCAATACAATACTTTCTACAATCAGATGACGAGACCTAACCTCAATATCCCGTGGAACCTGAGCCTCAACCTGGCGCTGGGAATTTCTAATGAGATCCCCACTCAGGAGACCAAGTACGCAAATCTCCAGTTCAACCTTGGGTTTAACCTAACCTATAACGGGAAGATAGGATTCACCGGCGGTTATGACCTCATTCAGCACCAAGTAACGGTGCCGACCGTCACAGTCTACAGGGACTTGCACTGCTGGGAAATGTATCTTACCTGGAACCCGATTGGCTACTATC
>JAKASW010000365.1 GCA_021818875.1 Bacteroidota bacterium | reverse complement strand
GTAAATTAATTCCGAAAAGACTAATGAAATCTTCTTGAAAAATCAAGCTTCTGCTAAACGGCAGCTGTCATCAGCCGGAGAATATTCGCGACTCTATCTAAGACTTCCGAGGATACTATTCAGGCTGACGCTGGCATCGATGCTCGTTTTCGCGTCCGGTTGTGGAGACGAAAAAGCTGCCGGCGTGTCCTCTCAATATTCTGTGATCACCGGCCTGGTCACGGATAATCCCGGCACCTACATTTCTAAACGAGATTATCATGGAGCAAGGCCAAAAGAAGTTGCATCACCAATCCAAGGAGCGACGGTGGTGGCAATGTGGGTACAACCTGGGGGCACTCCCGAAGCTATCTCAGACACGACAGAGACGAACGCAAATGGGAAGTTCTCGTTGACATGCGACGTCACAGACATAAATAACGCAATCGTCGTCGCTACAAAGGGGAGCACAGTAACGGAGGCAATCGTCGGAGCGACCTTAACGCTCGGCGGTACAGAGTACTGCCAGCCTATAGATGAACAGACCACAATTCAAGCCGAATTGTATACCGGGCTGGTCGGAAGCTCCAACTTGGAGTCAGGAACATATCCCGATATCGTCTTTCTTGTGAGCGAGCCTGTGGCCGCCGCAGCGGAAAGCGACACCGCGGACATAGAACAATTGGCATCCGCGATTACTGCTGGAGAAAATGCATGGATCAACGCGATGGAGAATTCTTCCGTTGGCAACGTTGCGGCCGGAACGACGGATCAGATCAATCTCAGTAGGATCAAAGCGGAGCAATCATTCGAGTCGTCTCTATATAGCGACGGTGAGAACACGGCACTGGCGAAGACCGCTTTCATCAATTACTTGCGAGCTGATCAAAATTCTTATCTGATTTCAGGAGTGAGTCCTGAAGCTGTTGCAGAGATTGCAACAGTTCAGGCCAGAGCGGAATTGAACGCTTTAAGCAACAGTAATTCTATACTCAGGTTTGCGGTCAAACGTCAGACTTCTTTAGTTTCGGCGATTATGATGACGAGTGCAATAGATACTTCTCTGGAGTTGCTATTCCCTCCCCAAACCACGCTTGATTCTGCCACCATCGCCGGGCACAATCTGGCAGCCAATCTGGAAAACAGTACCACAACGGCTGAGATCGACTCCGCATTCGAAAGCTATCATGGTACAATCTTGCGTCTTACTGCGAAGGCGCTCGGTGGGCTAGTTGGGTTGCAAGTCGCGGCAATCGACGCAGATATTAGTGCAGCAAACGGTCCAAGGGCAGCACTGCTCAGTGTCTCGACGCTGCAACTCCCGCCCGGTGACCTGGTTCGGACCTATGCTGCTTTCTTCCAGGAAGTGAACTCGGAAGTGAAAAGTGAGCTGACCGGTCTTCCTACCTTCGAGGTCAGCTCAATTGCATCAATTCTGACGCTGACAAATATGGAATGAACAAAGCTCTTCTTAATCGCCTGCTTTGTGGTACAGCGCTTCGAGGTATTTCTCGGCATCGATGGCGGCCATACAGCCGGTTCCCGCTGCTGTGACTGCCTGTCTGTATTTCTTGTCTGCGACATCGCCGGCAGCAAACACCCCCGGAACACTCGTCTCGGTGGAGCCATTTTTCGTAACGATGTAACCGACGTTATCCATCTCGATCTGCCCCTTGAAGACCGACACATTAGGTTGGTGGCCAATTGCCATAAAAACACCATCGCACTTCATCTCGGCCTTCTCTCCCGTGACTACGTTTTTCAATACCACGCCATGCACTCGTTTCTCTTTCACGCCGAGCACTTCGTCAATAACCGAATTCCATATAAACTTTATTTTCGGATTACCAAAAGCCCTTTCCTGCATGATCTTTGAGGCACGAAGTGAATCGCGGCGGTGTACCACGGTCACCTTGCTGGCAAACTTTGTGAGAAACGTAGCCTCCTCTATCGCGGTGTCGCCGCCGCCGACAACCAAGACCTCCTGATCTCTGAAGAAGAATCCATCACACGTGGCGCACGCCGACACTCCATATCCCATGAGCGCTTTCTCCGACTCGATGCCGAGCAGTTTTGCCGACGCGCCGGTGGATATGATGATTGAGTCGGCCGTATATGTTTCGTCGCCGCTCTTGACGACAAATGGCCGCGCGGACAAGTCAACCTCTGATACATCTTTGAAAAGAGTTTTCGCTCCGAATTTCTCTGCCTGCTTCTTCATAATATCCATCAACTCCGGTCCCATTACTCCGTCCGGAAATCCGGGATAGTTTTCGACCTCCGTCGTAATCGTTAGCTGCCCTCCCGGTTGGCTTCCTTCAAAGACTATTGGCTCCAGGTTTGCGCGACCGGTGTAAATTGCGGCAGTCAGACCGGCAGGCCCGGAACCGATGATTATGACCTTTCTGTGCGATTGTTCCTGCGGATGATTCATACTTTCTCCCTTTGTTTCTGCGATTGAACTCTTGATTTCTCTTCGACTACCTTTGAAAGAGACTCGTCAAGAAAATCGTTGATAAAGAAATCGGCTTGTTTAAGATATTCTCTGGTTGTGGTCGTCAGAACGGCGACACAAGAAATGCCGGCGGCTTTTGCTGCCGTGACTCCGGGAAGTGAGTCTTCGAAGACTACGCACTCTCCCGGCTCGACACATAGCATGGACGCCGCCTTCAGAAAAACCTCAGGGTCTGGTTTGCCATCCCGAACATCGTCTCCGCAGACTTCGGCGTCGAAAATTCCCCGAAGTGAAAAGGCATCCAGAAATGCATCCACGTTAGGACGCGGCGCGGAAGTCGCGAGTGCAATTCTGTTTCCGGAATCATGGAGGCGGCGGACAAATTCAATTGCCCCTTTTATCGGCTCACCAGAGTCAGCCACTGTGTCCACGAAGTTCCGGTCGACTCGATCAGAGATTTCTTTTGCTTCCTGCGGAGTGAATTTCGCTTCTCCGAATATCACCGCAAGACTCTCAGGTCCTCTTTTCCCGAACATTTCGCGTTTGAAGAATTGGAAATCAAGATCTTTACCGAATTGGCGGAGCACCTTGCGCCAGCCGTCGTGATGGATTCTTGAACTGTCAACCAGAACTCCGTCCAGATCAAAGATAAAACCTTTGTACGATTTATTTTCTCTCTTCTTTCTACTTAGAGGAATTAACTGAATTGCGAATCGCAATGATGTTTCGAACAAACCCATCATACCTGGAACGTTTGACAGGGCTGCGCCTGAATCTTTTTGAGAACTCCTCTCTTGTCATTAGATGAGCTTCCCGGCAATCCAGATTCAGATTTTCTTCACGCGGATGGAACGCGGCTTCGTTCGTCGGAGTTTGGAACTTCGCGTTCCATGGACAAACGTCCTGGCAAATATCGCAGCCAAAAACCCAGTTGTCGAGCCGCGAGGCATACTCCGCTGGAATTGCGTGATCCTTGTTTTCAATCGTGAGATACGAAATACATCTGCCGGAATCGAGCACATAAGGTTCGACGATTGCCTCTGTCGGGCAGGCATCGATACATGCACGGCATGTCCCGCAATGGTCGGTCTCGGGCAGATCGCCTTCACACTCAAGATCTGTGATAACCTCAGAAAGAAACAGCCATGATCCGGTTCTACTGTTTATCA
>JAKASW010000035.1 GCA_021818875.1 Bacteroidota bacterium | reverse complement strand
ATCTTCTTCACTTGCGGTTGGTATCGAATGACCCGGGATCATTTGATACTATTTGACCACCATCATCTTCATGGTCTTGTGGAAATTTCCTGCCTCGAGCCTGTAGAAGTAAACCCCGCTCGGTAATTCACTTGCATCGAATCTCACCGCATAGCTTCCGGGCTGTTCCACCTTATCAACCAGAGTCCCCACTTCCCTTCCCAAAACAACGTACACTTTCAAACTAATTAAGCCCGAACTCGGGACATTGAACCCTATGACCGTGCTGGGATTGAACGGGTTCGGATAATTCTGGTATAGAAGAAAGTGCGATGCTATGGGGGGTCTCACTTCTATAGTACTCGGCACGCTTGAATCTCCGAAGACGTAGATTTCAGAAATGGAGTAGGGGCCATTTCCCTGAGAATCCAGGCTGAACTTGACGTACCTTCCGACTTCGTTGAGGTTTCCGATCTGTTGAAGGTAGTTGCTGCCGTCTCCCTGCACGGACATTGAAGTCCACGAATTGCCATCGGTTGAAAAGCCGAGGGAAAACTGTTTTGCATACGAATTGTTTGCCCAATCAATTACTATTCTGTCAACTGAATCCGCTTGACCAAGGTCGAGCAGTATCCACTGGGACGAATCAGAAGAAGCTTGCCACCTCGTTGCCGGATCGCCATCCGTGATATTTGCCGGATCGCTCGTCGAATCCGATGCAACGTCATTAGAAGATGTGGTCACCGGGGCGCCGAGCGCCAGGTTTACAATGTTAACATTGACGCTTCCGGGATCACCATTCAGTACGGTGGTCAACGCTTGCAGGATAGATTGCTGATCGGACTGTGCTGTCTCCCATGACCAATCCAGTGCACCTGCGTAACCGTTCGCATAAATATCTGAGTAGATCAATCCCGACGTTAGATCGACAAACTGAAGTTGACTGTGAATATTAGACAGACCAAACTCCGCAACCAAGACGGGCTTGCTCAGGCCCCAAGTGGAACACGGAACGAGAAAGGGAGCCGATGGGAACGCTAGACCGGTCAGCATCCAGGAATACCAATGAACTGAATAGAAATCCAGAGTTCCAAGGCTATCTCCGCCCGCAGCAATGAGATGACCGTTGCTGTAATAATTGTAGTTTTGAGTCGCGTTGATTTTGCCGAGATATTCGACAAACTGTTCCGGAGTGAACGATATTCTGTAGATAGAATTAAATTGGCCGGTCATGGCTTTAAGGCTTTGGGGGGAGAGAGAGTTCAGCCGATCCATCCATGATTTTTTTGTCGACGCAACCGGCGTATTGTTTGCCAGACTCTGAAACGCCCATGCGCCGCTTGTGACCATCGCGTTCGGGTCCGCCCTATGGATCGCGCCTGCCATCAGATTGATGCACCGCTGTATATCCGACATGGGGATTTGCTCCGTCCCCCATCCGGTTCCGAATTCATCCGACATTCCTTCAGGTTCGTTGAAGATTTCCCATGCAACAATTGCGGGATTATCTCTTACCGAGTCAACCATCGGGACGAGTGCATTGCTAATAAACGCCATGGTATATGATGTATCCGTTAACAGATTGAAATTATCATTGAGCTGGGTGGAGTCCATTTCACCGTAGCTCAACATATCGAAAGACCAAAGACAGAGGATCAGTCCGATATTATTCTGCTCTGCTAAACTCAATATGTGTTTGAGATCCTGAATAGCGTATGGGCCCGGCCCGGTGACATAACCGTTCGAGTCGAAAACAGGAGTGACCGTTCCGTTTGTGAAAAGCCACAGTCGCATTGTGTTGCCGCCGTTATCATGGATTGTCTTAAAAATATTCGCAAACTCGGAAAAGTTTACGTTGTTAGACGAGCTTGCGCTGCGCGGGCCGAGATCGCTTGCCCAATTAACCCAGGGTACATTGGCGCCGCTGAGAAAAACCTGCTTCCCGGCAAACTTGACATCGGACTGTGCGGATGCGAAAGCCTGAAAGCATAAAACGGCGATCAGTAAATAGATCAGACCTGCCGTCGAAAAACCTCCTTTTCCTTCATTCAAGTTCATCACTGTGTTCATCTCTGGATGATAACACCATTATGTTTTAATTCGTCCCACAAATACTGTGGCATAATTAAAGGGAAATTTGACTCAACATCAATCACATAGGTAACTTTTCTTTCGGCTCCATGTTCGGTAAATTTTGCACGGAGGCAAAAATGAGTTTTCTGAAAATCAGTCACATTGCCATTGCAGTTCAAGATCTCGATGCCGCAAAGAAATCGTTTGAAGTTCTGCTCGGCACCAAGGTACAAACCATTGAAGAGGTACAGGACCAGAAGGTAAAGATCGGAATGATCCCGGTTGGCGAATCCCGGCTTGAGCTCGCCGGGCCAACGGACGATACATCTACGATAGCGAAGTTCATCCAGAAGCGCGGCGAGGGTATCCATCACATTTGCTTTGAGGTCGCGGATATCAAAGCTGAGTTATCGAGACTGAAAACAGCGGGGTTTCAGTTGATAGACGAACTTCCGAGGCTGGGAGCGGACGGGCACGAAATTGCGTTTATACATCCGAGGAGCACCGGTGGAGTTCTTGTGGAATTAAGCGAGAAGAAGAAGGAAGAATAAGAGAGAAGCGCAAAGCGCGGAGCGCATAGCGAAAAAGGATAGTATCCAGCACGCTTTGCTCCATGCGTTATGCGCCATGCATGCCTATGCCAGGAATATACGACGACATAGAGATCCAGGAGGTCGGTTTCGAATTGAAAGAGAAACTGGATAACCTCCCGCGTGCACCCGGTGTATATCAATTCAGAAACGCCGAGGGGAAAATCATCTACGTCGGAAAGGCGAAGATACTCCGCAACCGTGTCCGGTCGTATTTCCAGAAGGGACATAATTCCCAAAGGGACAGGCACGATCCGAAGACAAAGGTCATGGTCGCCAAGATTGCAGACTTGGAAGTGATCGTTACCGATTCGGAAATGGAGGCGCTGATTCTTGAGAATACGTTGATCAAGAAACTGAAGCCTCGCTACAACATCGACCTCCGTGACGACAAAAGCTACCCTTACATCGTGGTCACTAATGAACCGTTTCCCAGGGTATACGTAACCAGGAGAATTAAACAGGATGGCTCAAGGTACTACGGACCCTACACGGACGTGAAGACGATGAGGTATGCCCTCAAATCCATCAGGAATATTTTCCAGATAAGGAGCTGCAAGTGGTTCCTGGTCGAAGAGGCAATCAAGAGAAAGAAGTTTAAGGTTTGCCTCGATTACCACATTGGGAAATGCGGCGGGCCATGCGAAGGTTTCATCACTCGGGAGGAGTACAACGAAATGATCTCGCAGGTCGAGAGGCTGCTGAAGGGGAAGACTCATGATTTAATTCGGCAGCTAACTGATGAGATGAAGATCCATTCGGACCGGTTGGAGTTTGAGAAAGCCGGCGACATCAAGAAAAAGATCGATGCGATAAGAGTCTACGCCGAAAAACAAAAGATGGTTTCACTTGATCTGATAGAGCGCGACATCATTGCGGCCGTCAGCGAGGACGACGATGGGTGTGGTGTGATATTCAAAGTGCGCGACGGTAAACTAGTCGGCAAACAACATTTCTATCTCTCGAACGTCTCCGAGCGCACCGAATCGGACATGGTCGGAACGTTGATCGAGAGGTACTACATCAACGCCGATTATGTTCCCCCGGAGATCTATCTATCCGCAGAGCCCAACGACATGGAGTTTGTAGATAACCTGCTGAGGTCGAAACGTGGAGGCGACGTGAAGATCGTTGTCCCGACGGGAGGCGAGGAACTGAAGTTAATCCGGATGTGTCGTGCGAATGCGAAGTTCATGCTCGACGAGCTGAAGATCCAGAAGGAGAAATCCAAAGAAACCGTTCCACACACGCTTCAGGCGCTCCAGAGGGACCTTCATCTTCCCACCCCGCCGAGGAGGATAGAGTGTTTCGACAATTCGAATATTCAAGGGAGCGACCCGGTGGCGTCCATGGTCGTCTTTGTTGATGGGAAACCGCGCAAGAGTGACTACCGAAAATTCAAAATCAGGACTGTCGTTGGTCCCGACGACTTCGCAAGCATGGAAGAAATCATAGAGAGAAGATACACGAGGGTGATAAACGAAGGCTCACAGCTGCCGGACCTGATCGTGGTCGATGGCGGAAAGGGACAACTGTCTTCTGCGGTAGATACACTCCGGCGAATCGGGTTGCCGAACGAACCGATAATCGGGCTTGCCAAGAGGCTTGAAGAGGTTTTCGTTCCTGAAGAAAGTGAATCGATATTGCTGCCGAGAACTTCTTCGGCATTGAAACTGCTCCAGCATATCCGGGATGAAGCGCACAGATTTGCGATAACATTCCACAGATCGCTTCGGGAGAAACGTGTTGTGTCAACACAGCTTACCGGAATCGAAGGTATCGGAGAAACCAAAGCCACGAAGCTCCTGCGGCAGTTCGGGTCTGTTAAAGGCGTCCAGGAAGCGTCGCTCGAAGAAATCGGAAAGGTGGTGGGAATGAAGGCTGCGGAAAAAGTCAAATCTTACTTTGAGGACGCGACGAAGCAAAGTGGAGCAGTGGAATAATGGGATCCTGGAACTATGGAAAAAGGAGACAGGAGGCAGGTCTATCTACGATTCTACTGAATCGTAGATTCGTGGAACGACCTCCCTACGGGATTGTAGATCGCAGAGGTGGCAAGAAGCCGGTCTCCCCTTTCCGGTCTCCGGTAAAGCTCCTGCTTTTAATTCCATTATTCCTGTCTGGCTGTGCTAAACAGCTCCCTGTCATCTACAATGTCGGTGGGACAAGTTTCACATTTTTGAACCAGGATAGTTCGCAGGTGAAATTTCCGGCAGCATTCGAGGGACACCTTGTCGTAATGGCTTTCATCTGGACTCATTGCACCGACGTCTGCCCCGAGACCATCGACAATCTTCACTTGCTTCAGGACACGCTGGCGCAAGAAGGCATGACCGGCGTGAAGTTCATAGCTCTGACCTACGACCCGCATCGTGACACACCATCGATACTGAAACGCTTCGCAGAGTCGCACGGGGTTGATTTCACGGGGCCGCAAGGCAGCGACTGGACTTTCCTTACAGGCAGTACGGCGAACATTGATTCTATTTTGTACCGGATGAAAATCCATTATTTCATGCAGGACACAACCTTCTCAAGACGCGGGAAGATGTCCTATTCCATTTACCATCCGGACGAATGTGTGTTTCTGGATCGTTACGCCAGAGTACGTGGGGTGTATAGTGGAAGCAATCTGGATTTTGAGCGAATGGTCCAAGACATTAAGTCGCTGGAATAGGCTCACACCACCAGGAGACAGCGGTCCGCGTGCTTTCGCATCCCATCAGCAATTCCTGAATAGTTGATCACGCATTGATAGATTGCGGCAGATAGCGGAGCGGGTTATCTTCTGTTAATGCTTACCAAAATATTCTCCCCATTATGGATCATCGGCGCCGCGGGAAATATCGTTGCAGTCACCGCTGTCGCCGGACTCATCGCTATGGTAGCCCTTGGAGTCAGGCTTCCTGCTATCGAGCGGAGAATCGGCCTGGACCGTGTGTATCAATTCCACAAAATCCTGGGGCCAGCTGTTGTACTCCTATTTATTGCGCATGGCATCCTCCGCACGCTGCATCACTCTTTGCAGCATGGTGGAACATGGAACTGGTCATTCCTTTTCTATTTCGGCGTGCAAAACCTGCCTTTGCTTTTCGGACATTTGGCAATTTACTCGCTGGTAATAATCGCAACCATTGCCCTGTTGGGGAGACACAGAATTCCTTTTCGATTATGGAAAGATGTTCACTTTCTGGTTTATCCGACCGTAGCCGTGGCATTTCTCCATGTTTTTCTCGAAAGCAGTCGTGGGCTCGACTCAACCAGAAGCTTCGCGATCTTACTGCTCCTGGTAGTTCCGCTGTCAGGCTTGTATTTCTATCGATGGTGGTACGCAGTCCGGCGGGAACGAAATGGAACATGGGTCGTATCACAATTAGTCAGGGAGACAAGGGACACGACAACACTTGTAGTCTCAAGGCCGGATGGTCCGGGCAAATTCGGGGAGCGCAGAGCGGGACAGTTTGCCATAATCAGGGTTCTGGAAGGAAACAGATGGAGTGATCCGCATCCGTTTACGATATCAGCAGCACCATCTTCTCCGAACCTGACTTTCACGATCAAGTCCGCCGGACGGTTCACCTCGGCTGTTCCATCTTTGGCACCGGGAACTGCCGTGCTCTGTGAAGGACCGTATGGAGTCTTCAACGTAGATTTCTCCAATGAACGCGATGTTGTAATGATTTGCGGGGGAGTTGGAATAACGCCATTCCTAAGCAATATTCGCCATGCAGTGGCTATCAAGGCCGACGCGCGGATCACGCTGTTATGCGGTAATAGAAATATCGAAGACATTATTGCGATGGAGGATCTGAATGCCGCTGTCGAACATATTCAGCTTCGTGTTGTTCATGTCCTGAGCAAACCCCCTCAAAGTGGTTTGCCCGCATCAAGTGACAGGATTATTTATGAAGCGGGACACATCAACGGAGAAATCCTGTCCAGATATGTCACTTCGTCGAAGGTTTCTTTCTATTTGTGCGGTCCGGAGAAAATGCAGGAGGCTGTTCTTCTCGCTCTTCAGAAAACCTTGAGTGTTCCCAGGTCCGCGGTCAGGCGCGAAATGTTTTTCTATTAGTGTCCGTTGGCATCACTGGTCCAATCTTGATTCCCGCTTTTGCTTTTCCGAAATTGACTTAAAGAAAAGAACGTTATGTTGTCTATGACGAGTTCTTCTGAGGCCAAATATTGATTTTCCACTCCGGGCTACTCGGACTCCCCGGCGTTCACTTATTAACCTGATTGGACCAAATCCATGGCAAGTATAGACACTCCCGTCGAGGCTGTACCAGGAACCGCTAATCCAGGTAAAGCACCTTCTTACCGGGGCCCGTTTGCGATCATGACGTCGTTGTTTTTCATCTGGGGAGTCATGACAGTATGGAACGATATTCTGGTTCCCCGGTTCAAAGAAGCCTTCACGCTTAATTATTTCGATGCCATGCTGGTACAGTTTGCGTTCTTTGGCGCCTATTTTATCGGCTCCCTTCTTTACTTTGTCATTTCCGCGACAAGTGGGGATCCCATTGCAAAGATAGGCTACAAGAATGCGATCGTGGTCGGCCTGCTAATGTCTGCATTCGGAAGTCTGCTGTTCTGGCCCGCTGCGAGCTTGATATCGTATCCATTGTTCCTCATTGCCCTCTTTGTAGTTGGACTTGGATTTGCGGTACTCCAGATTGCCGCTAATCCGTATGTGACCATACTTGGTCCCGAAAGAACCGCATCAAGTCGCTTGAATTTAGCGCAGGGTTTCAATTCAGTCGGGACTACGCTTGGGCCTTTGATAGGCGGGTACCTCATCTTCGAATACTTCAATAAGACCGGCGTCAACGGAGCGGAGTCAGTCAAAGTGCCTTACCTCGCGTTCTGTGTTGTGTTCCTGATCCTCGCGGTGACATTCTACTTTGTACATCTCCCTCATGTCGGTGAGGGAAAAATCGAGCGGGGTGCGCAAGCTTTGAAGTACCCACACGTGGTGCTTGGTGTCATAGCCATATTCATGTATGTCGGAGGTGAGGTGTCAATCGGCAGCTCGATCATCAGCTTCCTCGGGCAAAAAAGTATAGCCGGACTTTCCCCTGTGGCGGCCAGCAAATTCGTGGCTCTCTTCTGGGGAGGGATGCTGATCGGCAGGTTCATGGGGGCCACCGAGCTCAGCGAAATGAAGCCCCGCAACAAGCAGATCATCTTGGCCGCAATCCCCCTTGCAGCTTTCATAGTGCTGACCATTCTTTCCGGCTTTTCCGTCACGAAGAATTATCTTCCGCTTCTTTTTGCATGCTGGCTTCTGTTCCAGTTTGGCAAATCAAACGATGCCCGCACGCTGACAATCTTCATGGGTGCAATCGCGGTTCTTCTGTTTACAGCCATTTTTGTTGGCGGAAGAGTTGCCATGTGGTGCGTAGTTGGAGTCGGACTTTTTAGCTCGATCGGCTGGTCAAATACATTTTCGCTCGCACTTGAAGGTACCGGGATTTACAAAAGCCAGGTTTCGTCACTCCTCGTAGCGGCAATCTTAGGCGGTGCAATCTTGCCTCCAACCTGGGGACATATTGCCGACGTCGGTAATCCGCAAATCGCATACATCGTGCCTCTTATCGCGTACGCGTACGTCGGCTTCTACGGACTCAAAGGACATAATGTGGGAAGAAAACGCGAGGCGGAAACGGCCTGAAATTCCAATATGAATTACACTTCGGATAATCGTACCATCCTGACTCTCGATGCCGGGGGGACAAACTTAGTATTTACTGCTGTGCGAGGAAGCGAGCAGGTCGTCGAGGAAATAACGATGCCGACTCACGGAGATGACCTTGAGAAGTGCATGACTTCGATATTTGACGGGTTCAGTCAGGTCAAATCAAAATTGAAAGTGAAACCGGTTGCGATAAGCTTTGCCTTTCCAGGGCCTGCCGACTATCCGAACGGTATTATAGGAGACCTTCCGAACCTTCCTGCGTTCCGGGGTGGCGTTGCTCTTGGACCAGCATTGGAGGAAAAATTCGGTTTGCCGGTATTCATAAACAACGACGGTGACCTGTACGCATACGGCGAAGCAATCGCCGGTTTTCTTCCATACGTGAATGACCTTCTTGAAAGATCAGGGAGTCCGAAGAGATATAAGAATCTTCTGGGCCTCACTCTCGGGACAGGATTCGGCGCGGGAATAGTGAATGACGGGAAACTGTACCTCGGGGACAACGCTGATTCGGCAGAGATTTGGCTTCTGAGGAGCAAGTTGAATCCATCGATGAACGTCGAAGAAGATGTAAGCATCCGGGCCGTCAGGCGAGCCTACGCAAGGGAGGTGGGAATCGAATTTGAAAAGTCTCCTACGCCGAAGGAGATTTTTGAAATTGCCGTCGGAAAACTTGCAGGCAACAAACACGCTGCTCTGAGATCATTTCAAAAAATGGCGGAGGCGGCAGGCGACGCTATCTCGAATGTCATCACACTCATAGACGGTTTGGTTGTGATTGGTGGTGGACTTGCCGGCGCTGCTGATGTTTTTCTTCCTCATCTGGTGAATGAAATGAACGGCTATTTTGTCGGGTCGGATGGAAATCGTTTTCACAGACTTTCATCAAAGACTTATAATCTGGAAAACGAAGACGAAATGAAGAAGTTTTTGAAGGGGAAGACGAAAGAGATACCGGTCTATGGGACCTCGAAGAAAATAAAATATGATCCGGAGATGAGGATCGGCGTCGGCATCTCTAAGATCGGAACAAGCAAAGCAATATCAATCGGGGCGTATGCGTTTGCGTTGAGTATGCTGGACGCTGTTGACCAAAAGGTATAAATTATATTGAAGATGGCCAATCAAGAAAAAGAGCAGATGCGGGCCTGGATTAAGAATTGGGAGGAGCTTGGTCCCATTCTTGAGGATTTACGAGCAGCTAATCTCAGACAGGTTGACACGCAGAAAGCGATAGCCGCATTTGAGATCGCTTATAAGTCAGCGCGATTGCACTTGGCGCCGCGAGAAACCTCCGGGCTAATCGAACAGCAGCGCCTGTTTATGCGAGCACGCCGATGAAGGATTTGTTCGAAGCTGCGAGGCGGCTCCAGGGCTTCCTGGATTCCAAGAAGTGGCGGTCGTGCATCATTGGCGGGCTGGCGGTGCAGCGATGGGGTGAGCCTCGACTGACACTCGACGTTGATGTAACACTCCTGTCAGGGTTTGGAAACGAGGAAGAGTATATTGATGAATTGCTGAAACATTTCGATTCGCGCGTGCCCGATTCCCGCGAGTTTGCACTCAAGCGACGAGTGATGCTATTGAGAGCAGGTGATGGTACGGACCTCGACCTAGCTCTCGGTGGTTTGCCTTTCGAGGAACGGGTAGTTGAGAGAGCCAGTAGTTTTGAGTTTTATGCCGATATAATTATTCGCACATGCTCCGCGGAAGATCTGATCGTGATGAAAGCCTTTGCAGAACGCGACCGCGATTGGGCTGACGTTGAGGGAATTATCGCACGCCAGGGTACTTCTTTAGACTGGCGTCTGATCATGTCCGAGCTGGAGCCTCTCTGCGAGCTGAAGGAATCGCCGGATATAATCAGAAAACTGGGAGACCTCCGCAAGCCGGGGTGAGAAACGGGCTTGTGCCACCTTGCGAAGGTAACCGGGTCTAAGCTGGGCAACCTTCGCAAGGTTACCGTCCGACCGGATTTAAGAACAGGGATCAACGAATTGCGATGTACGAACTTCTTCCTAAATCGTAACTCGTTGATTATTGATCGTAAATCATTTTTCTCTCATTTCATTACAGCCATTCGCTTGGTCTGAACAAAGTTGCCTGCAGTCAGTCGGTAAATGTAAACTCCGCTTGAAACACCGCTCGCGTTCCATGTTACAGAGTGGTAACCGGCGTCCATTTGCTCATCAGCAAGTCTTCCGACTTGTCTGCCAAGCATGTCGTAGACAAAAAGCGTTACATAGGTCGGCTTCGCGAGAGCAAAGCGGATCTCGGTGGATGGATTGAATGGGTTCGGGTAGTTCTGACTGAGAGAATTTTCAGTCGGCACCGCGGTGACAACTGTTGCGTCTGATCCTGGACCATTTGCTGCGAGACTCTGTGAGCCGCTAACGATGACAGACAGAACGTTTGAAGTCACTTCCCCGCCTTTAGCATCGGTTACAACGCATTCGAGCGAGAAGTTTGTAATGTCAGAGGATTGAAGTGTAGGGCTGTCTGTCCCCACTTTGTACCAGTTGCCGGGTGCAGGCCTGTTCGGCAACACGCTTCCTGCTGGAACTGGACCTGATGGCACCCCGTTTTCCTCCTTCCACCACTGGTAATTGTAAGGTCCTATACCGCCTGAAGCAGAACATGTATAGGTACCGATCTGGTTGAGAGCGAGATAAGTCGGGCCGGAAATGGAAGCAGCGACTGGCTGCTTCATTATGCCTGCATCTCCAAAAATCTTGTAATATCCTTGCAACCCATGATTCTCTGCTGCCTGAGTGAGCGCGTCACCCATCTGTTGTCCGCCATTGAGTGTGTAATTCCACCGGTCCTGAAAAGCTGGTACTGAAGTACTGATAGGTAAATCGAGATACCCGCCTGCGAAGGTTCTAGCGTGACCGCTATTCATCATTGCGGATTCCATTGGGTCATTAGCTACCTCGCATGAATTCAAGAAGAAGACTTTACCTCTGAGGTTCTGCCCGGCGAACCAGGTGTAATCAAGGAATCCGTCATACAACAGTATGCCATAAGGGTCTCCATGGCTGATGTTTCCCGTACCGATAAAGTTGTCACCAATAATGGCATTTTCAATATTGTTCATAGAGGCCGCCGAACCAATTTTCTCGTCTACAGAAAGGCCCTGGTTCGTGGCGTAACTCGACACAGCGTTTATAGCGCTGACGATACTTGATATGCCATCAAGTGGTGTATCAAATAGAAAATTATAAGTTGACGTAGATCAGGTTTTGGGTGATGGTCTTTTCAGATTGCCTCTCTGGACGGATGACTCGAAATCCCTAACACGGGGAATGAAATTCGAATTCTCAACTGTGACTGATTTCCCATCGTACTTTATGAGGATAAATGAAACATTTAAGGTAAAACGGCTCAGCTTCGCGACGATAAAGGTCTGAGAGTCTTTAGTATAAAATATCTTTATAATGTTACTATTCAACTTGAGCCGCTGAGAGTTTCGCTGTACAGCATTCCTAATGCTGTCAGGTGCAAATCCGACAATGGAATAGGAAGGTTTAACTACCGTGATGTCTTGTGCATACACCATTGCAGTGGCAAGAGCCTGTATCCCAATCAAAAGAAATATTAACTTTTTCATGGTTTTTCCTTTTAATTTTTGATTTGAGTTTTTTTAGTTAACTTTGCCACAGCAAACAAAAGAGCGTTTTTGCAAGGCAATCCCCCTGCATTCCATGCTTTACTCTTTGCTATTGAGATACTGTTTGCTTTGCCCCTAATCAACGGGTGCATGATGAGGTGACGTTAACGCGTCACCTCGTTTTTATTTATAGGCATTCATAAAACATCACCCCCCTCCTTGAGGTTTGATATATGGCGGCGTGGAAGTCGGCACTATCTTGTCGGGGCTCGTCACCTTAAGTGTGCCATGGTCAATTGAGAAAAGGATATACGTTGGCATACCGAGACTGGCCTGCCTTAAGTAGTGAACTTGTCCGTCATATCTCTTGCCGTTAACTGTTATTATGCTCGAGGGCCAGATCGGGATTCCACCTTTCATCGTCAAATTGTCAAGATAGCTCGGATAGATTTCAAGCTTGTCTAAAAGCAGTTGCATTGTCATCTTAAATTCAAACTGGTAGGATTGGTGCGGCAACAGGATGAACCAGCCCGGGCCCATTGTTTCTTGAGCACAAAAGAACCCAAATCCATCAGTGCCGTAGCTATTGTTCCAAAGAACGCTTTCGTTTTCAACGGAGCTTACCACGGTGTCGGATATCAGGTTGTATAAAGAAGTGTACACAGAAGGATCCCATTTGGTCATCAATTCTCTCGGGACTGCGAGAGAAAATCCTATTCTGTAAATTGAGTCACTGCTGGTGTTCTGGAGCGTCTGTTTGATTTCGACATCAAGTAAGCCCGGATTGACAGCATCCTTTTTGATTGAATAATCAGATATTACGTCCATATCCAGGAAACGGTTGGTTCCGAACTTCTTTATGAACATGGATTCGTCTCCATAATAATTAGAGTATGGAATGTGTAATCCGTCTGAAGGGCCGAGTTTTATGTTCTTCCAGATGTAGGAATTTGGGGTAGTCGAGTCAGGTTTATCAGCGAGAGAGTCCGAGTTTAGATTTGGAAGGTTGAAAAAATCCTGATAATTGACCGGTATGTACGCAAACTTACCGAAGAGAGGCGACTGGATCGACTCTCGTTTCAATGTGTCCGGCAGGGGCGATTCTACAGTGCAAGACACGGTGTCCTTTGAAGTGTTGATTATGTACGTTTCATGAAAATTGACAACAGGAAATGAATAAGTACCGCTGGTGCTTTGGTCCGCAAAGACACTGAGGTGGTCCCTTTCTATCACGTAAATTGTCCAATCGCCGTTGCCGGTTGCCGGGATTATTGGGTGGGTTTGGCTTTACGCTCGTGGGCTGATGGCAACCGGTGAAGCCAAGAGTGAACCAGACATAGAGGACTCCGAAAATAGGAATGCACCTTGCTCTCCCCATCCTTGTCGTTGGAATGCGGTGAGTCAACTCGCTTGCCTCCTGTTCCTATTGTCTTATGTGCACGAACTGTTCAATCTCTGCCCGCCTGTTTATGCCTAACAGGCCACGCAACCGCCGCGTCGAGGATTTATAAATCCTCCCTCGAATCACCAACAGCCTAAATGTAAACTTCGGCTCTTGTCCGCGCAATCAGGTGATCACCTGATTTTTTTGGTTTGCCATTTACGGTGGAAAATTAACCGAAACATAAGAAGTTGGCTGGCGCAGAGGGGATCGCAAGGCTGTATAACTTGCCAATGGCATCAGCCTTATTTCTCACACCCAGCTTCTTGAAACATCCGGCAAGATGAGAATCTACGGTATGGATGCTGACATGAAGCTTATTGGCGATCTCTTTACGTGTCGGGCATTCAGCAAGGCAGGAAATGACTCTCAATTCACTCGCAGTTAATCCGTACTGTCCCCGCAGAATTCTTTCCAAATCGATAAACTGTGACATCATCCGCTCTCCCTTTTAAGTGCAAAACAAGAATCAGTTGACAGACGCTGCCCTCATCTCCTTGAGGTTGCTTTGCTCACTCGTTTCGTCCCCTCCATGCCTACTTCCGCTCTTATAATTGAAAAATAGATTTATTCCGCCTTGCCCACCTGTTCTTATATCATGAACAATAGCAAGCTTTGCGAATGACTGAGTTCTCATTTCCGTGGTACTTCCTGAAGCACGACTAAACTTTTATTACCTGCAACAAAACTTAAGACGAAAGTTTTCTTCTGTCAAGGAAGAGGTAGTGACTCAATTTGAATTTCTCGCAAAGCTCGCCAAAGGAAAAACGGCAAGACCGCGACGTAATAATTTTTCTCTTTGCGAGCTTCTCGATTACTCTGCGTCCTTTGCGTGAAATATTCCACAAATAAGTCACTACCAAGGAAGAAGATGAATTTTTTTGCTGAATAATTAGCCGATGTTGTTTGCGATTTGGTATTTATCAATCTGAATGATTAGACTGAAATATATGAAGCTTCCCTGGCAAACATATCTTTCTGAACTCATCGGCACGGCACTATTGATTGCTATCGGTTGTTCGTTCGTCGTTCTAGATTTCGGCGCACGTACCCCGGTAGCTGCATTCATTCCAAGCGAAGGTCTGCGGCGACTCATCACCGGTTTCCTCTTCGGCGCCACCGGTGCTTCCATAGCATATTCGCAAATTGGGAAGATCAGCGGCGCACACATAAATCCTGTAGTGACACTCGCCTTCCGCATGAAAGGTAAACTTTCGTCGAGAGATACGGTTGGGTATATCATGGCACAGTTCATCGGGGCGGTGGCCGGGTCCGTTCCTCTGCTCTTGTGGGGTCAATCAGGAAGAAGCGTCGGTTTCGCAAGCACAACGCCAGGAACGGGCTACACAGTCTTTGAAGCTCTTCTCGGTGAAATCGCCGCAACCATCTGCCTCGTCGTAGGACTTTTCACTTTCCTCGGACATAAGAAGCTCAGGAAATATACTCCGCTCCTCTTTCCATTTCTGTATGCCATCATGGTCTGGTTGGAAGCACCGGTTTCAGGAACAAGCACAAACCCCGCGAGAAGCTTCGGACCGTCGGTAATTTCTGGAGTATGGTTTGGCTGGTGGGTCTATTTTGTCGGCCCGCTGCTCGGGATGCTGATCGGCGTCGGTTTACACCGATTCACATGGCTGAAGAAATTCGAGATTGAAGTGGCGAAGGTTTACCACTTTGAACATGACAAGTATGGAGTTTTCGGTCACAATCTCCAAACAAATTCCAATTTCTATGATCCAAGAGACAAACCCAACGCGCCGCTAGTTTGAATTCGGAATTGGTTTCTTGAAGCTTGTTTGGAACTTAGGAGTTGGTGCCTGGAGCTTAATGAGTCAACTCCACCTCTTCACTATCACCAGCGAAAGGTCGTCGCTCGGGGGGGCTTCGCCGACAAAGCGATCCACCTCCTGCAGTATTTTTTCTCCGACTTTTTCCGGTGAAACTCCCGCTGATTTTTCAACGATTGCCCTCAGCCTCTGGTCTCCGAAGAATTCGTTCCGCTCGTTCCTTGCCTCCGTCACTCCATCGGAATACGCTACCAGCAAGTCTCCGGGACCCAACTCGAACTCATTCTGGTCGTACTTCGACAATTTCATCAGTCCCAAAGCCGGCGCTCCTCGCGGAAGCTCCTCGACTTTGTTGCCATGCAAAAGAAGCGGCGGTAAATGTCCGGCATTCAAAAGGTGAACCGCGCCGGAGTTCTGAGTGACCTCAAAATAGACAAGGGTTGCAAACTTGTTCGGCAGGCTGTCACGGCAAAAGATCAGGTTGATCCTCTCTCCAAGCTCGGAAAGAGATTTGTATTCCGGTGCAATCGCGCGCAAGGTGGACTGGAGCTTGGACATCAGCAACGCCGCCCCGAGTCCCTTGCCGACCACATCTCCCAATGCAAGTGCGAGTCGGTTTTCGTCGAGCTTGATGTAGTCGACCAGGTCACCACCCACATCGTTTGCCGGGCGGGTGTACAGCCATACCGACCAGCCCGCGAGCGTCGGATTATCTTCCGGAAGCAGCTCCCTCTGCACTGTCCGACCAATCCGGAGCTCATCGTGAGCGAGAAGCTTGTCTTTCAGTTCGAGCATTAAGACGAGAAGGAGAAGAAAGTAGCTGATGAATCCGTTGTCCATCGACACGGTAAATTGGTGGCTCGTGAATCTTATATCTCCGAACATGAAGAGGATGATGCTGATGAGAAGCAGAAGCCGCCGCGCGGGTGTCAATTTGAGAATGAGATTCTTCAGCAAGTACCATGATGCGTGGATGAATTTCGACACACGTCTATAGGACTGAAGATGTTCCTGAGTCTCGGCGTCGATGTAGAAAGAGTAGAGATCTTTGAAATCCCTGCGCAACGACCCTAGAATGTCGCCCTCCCTGAAGTCGCTGACGATCGTCTCCCTCAGGGCATGATCCCTTTTTCTCCTCTTGTCCTTGGTTGACTTGCTTTCTATCATCTCTTATCGATTTTCTTGGCTGCGGGTTGTGAGTCTATCTGGAACAACGATTAAGTCGAAGAGTTGTTTCGTTTGCCCGGCGAAAAGGAGCATTGAGTAACTATTCTTGTGGGAGATCGAGTCTGGACAGGAAATATTCCGACAGCTCGATTCCAACACCGAGTCCGCTCCCGACAAGAAATCCCTGGGCAGATTCATAATAAATCATCTGTGTCAGGTAGACGCCAGGCAGTGAAGGAACAATTTTCGCTGCGATGTACATAATGATTGCGACAATCAAATATAGGATCCCCATTAGAGCACCGAGAATGAGCAATCGACCGAATGCTGCACCATGAAGCTTCCTGAAGAAATAGACTGTAGAGACATAAAGTACCGCGCATAGACCGATATAGTGGAGGGTCAAGTCCAGGATGAAGCTCCAGTAGGTCGAGTGTAAGAGTACCTCGTCGAGGACCAGCAGCAGGACAGCGATGCCAACTGCCTTAAGTCTACCCAGGAATCTAAAGCTCGAGTAAATGATACCGCCGATTACCCCGAATGAGACGAACTGGAAACCGCTTTCGAGCTTGTTGAATGCGTTTGATCGAAACAGAAAGATGCCGAGGGCTATTGAAAACGCGGCAGGCAAAGCCGCCGTGATGATGAATTTCAGAAACCTTCTTTCGTTCACAGACGTGGCCGCTTCATGTCATTTTTGCTTGTAGTACTCTGCACACTTTCTGATGCCAATAGTGTAAGGAGTTGGGTGGAGGCCGAAGGCTTTCTCAATTTTCGAGGAGTCGAAAACGTACTCGTACTCGTTCTGATAACTCATCTCATAGAGTTCGGCCACAGTTTTTTCAAAGAGTCCCATCATCTTGATCATCCGTTTGGACAGAAGGCGGTATCGTGGCTCGGCACCGAATTCGTGAGCCGCTTGAGAAATGAATTGTTTTCCCGTGAAGGGGTTCTGCGCGCTGGGCAGATGCCAGACTTGTCCATAAGTCTCGTCTGATTCTGAAAGTGCGGCGAGCGCCGGAGCGATGTCCGGTGTAAATGTAAATGAATGTTTGGCCTGGTCGTTCACGATCCAGCTTGGTTTTCTCTTTTGGGCCAGTGGTTGAAAAATCAAAATGTTCGGGACTCCGGTCTTGTCGGCCTTCGGTCCGTAGAAGTCCGCGGACCTCGCAATCATGGCTTTCAAATTTCCGCTTTTTGTCTCGTCCATCAATTTTGTCGCAATTTGTGCCCTGATCTCTCCTTTCTTGCTGCAAGGTCTGTACGGTGTGGATTCCGTCATGGGACCATCGGTTCTACCGTATGAATATACATTATCCAGGAAGACTAATTTTGCATTTACAGCTTTGCACGCCTCGATCGTGTTGGTCATGATACGAGGCCAGAGCTCTGTCCAGACTTTGTGGTCATATTTGAGTCCCGCAGCGATATAGACTACTGTCGAGTCTTTGATCGCGTCCATGGCCTGTGAACGTATTGTTATGTCCGCCTTCACGGAAGCAGCTCCATATATAGGTACCCCAATTCGCGTTACCTGCTGTACGGGTCTATTTTGTGAGACCAAAATTCTTGCGAGTTCGTTTGCGACGACACCGCCTGCGCCGAGTATGGTATGATGTTTCATTTGTCCTCCTGATTCGCTTCATGGTTATCGTGGCTGCTATGGACGCTCAACGTACGAATATAATTAATCGATCAAAATGGAATCTATTTCCTTTATCACAATACGAAAAGCAAGCCGACGGCAGCGACGATCCCGGTGGCCGCGCCGAAGTAGAAAGTCGCTGATGCTCCGACATGCTGCCACAGTTCCCCCGCGATAAGTGAAGCGGGAAAGAGTCCGATCCCCAGGATTGTTGCATGAAGGCCAATTGCAGTTGCTCTTATATCGGACGGAGCAAGATCTGCAATCAGGGCCTTCTCAACGCCTTCGGTAAACCCGCTGTACAGGCCATACACTCCGAAGAGCATCCACATAAGCCAGCCGCGGTCTCCTCCCGTGACGGCTGCAAACCCGAGGTAGACCAGTCCATAAAAGAAGTAGCCCGCCACGAGCAGTCTCTTCCGTCCTATTAGGTCGGATAGTTTTCCTGCCGGATACGATACCAGACCGTAAACGATATTATAGACAAGGTAAAGGAGTACAGCATCGGCAGGAGTGAACCCGACATTTTGCGCTCTTAGAAGAAGGAAAGTATTCGAAGAGTTCCCGAGGGTGAAGAGTAGAGCGACGACAAGGAACATCTGCAGCTTTCTCGGAAGGACCCTCCATCTCAACGAAGGGGACTTTGATGGTACAGAGATCTTTTTTTGCTCACGCGCGAGGAACAGGAGGACGACGCCAATGCCGGCAGGGAGAAGCGACCAGAGAAACACTTTAGTATAATCGCCCGTGTATCGGGTCAGGAAAATGTATGCGAGTACCACGCCGATTGCGGCGCCGGCTGTATCAAGGGCCCGGTGAATGCCGAACGCCGTGCCCCTTTTCTTTTCATCTGTACTGTCGGCGATAAGCGCATCGCGCGGGGCAGTCCGAATCCCTTTTCCCAGCCGGTCGACAACCCGTGCGGCGAAGACTATCCCCCAGCTGTTGGCAACGTACAACAGAAACTTGCCGACGGCCGAAGAAGAATACCCACTTATTGCTGGAACTTTTCTATTCCTGAATTTGTCGGAAATATACCCGGATACAACTTTGAGGAGGCTTGCGCTACTTTCTGCAACTCCTTCGATAAGGCCGAGCACAGCAGGACTGGCACCCAGAGTTGCGGTAAGAAAAAAAGGAATCAATGGATATATCATTTCCGAAGAGATGTCGGTAAAGAAAGAGGTCAGACCAAGAATGATTACATTAAACATATTTGAAAATAAGACAATCGCCTGAAATTATCTTATCGCTTCACGTAGTTATATTGTTGTGAAGCTGGTTTTGATCGACGCATACCCCTCAACTCCTTGGGTATGTCGGATGGGTGATAGAATCTGTTAAGCTCGCTCACGCATCTAATCATAAAGAGAACGACAAACGTAATGGTACAAACGAGGAATTCCTTACTGTCTGGAAAGAAACGGCGATGAAGAAATACAAAGTGTTATTTCATTTAGATGAGGCGGCGAAGACGCGTGCGGAGCTCGTCCTAAACAACATTGACAACCTTATCGCTGATTTGGGTCAGGAAAACGTGGACGTAGAGCTGGTGGCAAACTCCGAAGGTGTGACTGCCCTTCTTAGAGTGCCAAGCCGGCTTGCTTCACGAGTTGAGAAGCTTGCATTAGACGGAGTTCGAATCACTGCTTGTGCCAACTCACTGCGTCAGCTTGGACTCACAAAAGATTCACTTCTGGAAAGAGTCGAGATAGTTCCCGCCGGCGTCGCTGAATTGGTCAGGAAACAGGCTGACGGATGGGTGTATATACGACCGTAGGATTCACGACAGAGTTATAATGACACCGCTGACTGCAATATTGTATTCATTCCTTTTCGGCCTGCTCCACGGCGTTCTTCCGGATGAACATACTTGGCCGATAACATTCAGCTATGCAGTTGGAGGGGCGACTGGCAGAGAGGGAATGAAAGCCGGCCTCTTCTTCTCGGCCGCGTTCACCGCACAGCGAATGCTTCTTGCAGAGGTTGCGTACCTGGCTCTTGCCCCGTTTTTACTTTCGGCATCTGTTAACGGAATCGTCTATATGGTGGTCGGCGCGGCGATGTCGGCCGCCGGCGCAATTGTGCTTCGCAAGAACCGTTATCCGCATCTCCATGTCCTGGGCCACCATCATGAGAAGGGGCGACAGATGGGGAGGTCGTTCTCAGTTCTATCGAGACACCACAAGGAGGCGGACGTGCGCGAATCGGAGACGATGCCTGCAAGATGGACGATCGTTCATGGATTCATTGCCGGCTTCGGATTCGGTGGATTTTCACTCTTTGTGAATACCGTCGCGGCGCCCGCCATGCGCTCTCCGTGGCTCGGATTTCTTCCGGGGTTGGCGTTTGGCCTGGGTACCGCCATTATGCTAGTCGCAATCGGATACTTTCTGGGGTCGTCAATGCGGTGGACGCATCTACTGAGCGAGAAAGAAATCAAACAGATCGGCGGACAAACTGGAGGCAGAACACTTTTCTTCGGCGGAATGCTGTTTGCTGTTTTCGGGGTGGCTACCCTTCTCCGCCTGGATCAGAGCTTGCCTGTCGACAGCGGCTACCTTTTGATAGCTCTGTTTATGTTTGTCGTTGCCGTCCCCGCCTTCATTTTCACACTGCGAGAAGTCCTTGCGTTCCGGAAGAAGGAAGCGGTGGACGGATCTCACCACCAGAACAA
>JAKASW010000034.1 GCA_021818875.1 Bacteroidota bacterium | reverse complement strand
AGGTGCGGATAGTACAGGGAAGTCGATCTGCTGGTCGTTTGCACCGAGCGATATGAACAAATCGTAAATCTCATTCAGAACTTCCGCCGGCCTCGCATCCTTTCTGTCGATCTTGTTGATAACAACTATAGGTCTCAGGTCGAGTTCGAGTGCCTTCCGGAGCACAAACTTTGTCTGTGGCAGCGGCCCTTCCGCGGCATCGACAAGGAGTAGGACGCCGTCAACCATCATCAAAGTCCGCTCGACTTCGCCTCCGAAATCGGAATGACCGGGCGTATCGACGATATTTATCTTCACGTCTTTATACCTGACGGATACATTCTTTGCTAAGATTGTGATTCCTTTCTCACGTTCCAGATCGTTCGAATCCAGTATTCTGGTTCCCATGTTCTGGTTATCGCGGAACGTTCCTGTTTGCTTCAACATGTAGTCGACAAGCGTTGTCTTTCCATGGTCAACGTGCGCAATTATGGCAATATTTCTCAGTTTGTAGTCTCTCATCTTATCTATTGGTTCTCCATCACTTCCACTTTCCATTAGGGTTAATCACCACGGTGAGATGGTGCTTTCTCAGATCATGCCTCCTCAAGGGATCTTCCGAGTCGAGGAACTTTTCTGGGCTTTTGTAAGATAACATAAGCGGAGTGAAGGAAAAATGACCGGAATCGTCGGTAAACGTGATCGCCACCCAAGCCATCGGGTTTATACGATAGGTCATTCGACAAGAGCCATCGAAGAGTTTATAATGCTTCTCAAAGAGAAATCAGTCGAATCTCTTGTGGATATCCGTACCATTCCAAAATCGAGACACAATCCTCAATTCTCTCGGGAAAACTTGCACACGCACCTTGCGGACACCGGCCTGAAATATCTCCACATGACTTCCCTTGGCGGCTTACGACCTGCGAAGAAAGGCTCCGAAAACCTCGGCTGGCGGAATGCGAGCTTCAGAGGATTTGCAGATTACATGCAGACTGAAGAGTTTGAGCGGGCGGTTCTCTCCTTGATTGGGTTCTCGCGGGAAAGTAGAACTGCTGTCATGTGTGCCGAGGCTGTACCATGGCGTTGCCACCGGTCGCTCGTTGCAGACCCTCTCGTCGCGCACGGAATTGAGGTCGTGCATATCATGGGCCCGGAAAGGGTCTTGCCTCACAAGCTGACACAGTTTGCAGTATTGGAAGGGACAAGGGTGAAATACCCGGCGGCCGAGCAGTCACTGTTCTAGTTAACAAGGTGTTGAACTAATCATTATCGACCGGTGTTGAAATCTTAAATGCCGGACGGACGAAATAAGGTGCGTTAGGAAAAGAGGCATATAGTAATTCCGTCCGGCTTTTCCTATTCCAGGGATGCTTTGAGTGCCCCGGTCTCCACCCGGATCCTTCTCCCGATCAGCAACGCGTTCGCAATCGAGAAGACTATGCTCGTGATATAGCACGAGAAGAGAAGCGGGATAACCGTGATCTCAATTGCGACGGCTATATAATTCGGATGCCGGAGGAAACGATACGGACCCGTGCGAATCTTAGGGTGATGCGCAGCTACGATGATTTTTGTGTTCCAGTATACTCCAAGTGAACTGATCGCCCAATAACGAAGGAGCTGTGCGCCGAGGAAAAACAAAAGAAGGACCGGCCAGATTTCCGGTGCTCCTCTATCCAGGAGTAACTTTTCGGACAGGAATGAGAGTAAGAATGCGATGTGCATCAGTACCAGAATCATGTATCCGCTCCTGTCGATTTCAATTGCTCCGGACTTCTTCATGATTCGCTCGTGGCGCCGGGCTAATATCAGCTCGACGCATCTCTGTACCATGACGAACGAAAAGAAGATCCAGAAGTAGATCAATCGGTCTTAAACGTGATGAGTTCGGAGCTGAAGCCAGGACCGAGAGCAGCTATAAGGCCATACTCGCCGGATCCATAACCATGTGAGGACATAAACTCCTGAAGGACGTAGAGAACCGTAGGTGACGACATGTTTCCGTGTTCCCGTAATACTTTTCGGCTGTAACGGAGCTCATCGTCTTTCAGACAGAGCGCTTCCTCGTACGCGTCGACTACTTTCTGCCCGCCGGGATGAAGTACGTAATGCATGATATCCGGAATCTTCAACCCATTCATCATTGCAAGCTCCTGGATATTCATCTTCACGCTATCGTGGACGATCGTTGGGATGTCCTTACTGAAGATGACTTTCAATCCGGTGTCCAGGACTTCCCATCCCATCACGCCAAGCGAATCATTGTAGATGGTGGAAAGCGAATTCATGAGATTTATCCCGCCCCGGGAGTGCAATGGATGTTCATCACCAACAACTATGACGGCGGCTGAGCCATCCGAGAACAGCGAAGTGCCGACGAGATTACTCTTGCTTAAATCATCCTTCTGAAATGTGAGTCCGCAAATCTCGACGGCTATCAGGAGGACGGAGTGGTGAGGCATGGCAGTAGTGTATTCGAGCGCTCTGCTCAGTCCCACTGCACCGCCTGCGCATCCGATTCCCCATATTGGAGTTCTTCTGACATGTGAATTCAATCCCAACAAGTTGTAAAGTCTCGCATCAATGCTCGGCGTCGACAAACCTGTGCTCGAGACTAAAATAATGTGATCTATGTCGGCTGGGTTCATTCCGGCTACGTCCAGACTTTTCTTCGCGGCAGAAGCCGACATTTCGACGGCCCGTTGGACGTAGAGCTGGTTTCTTTCTGCAAAGCCATGGTCCAGACCGTACCATGATTTGTCTTCGGTAAAATGTCTCGACTGTACTGATGTATTGCCGAATACCGTCAGCAGCCGTTCGACATCGTCGCGGCGACCCGAGAAGATTTGACGTGCAAATCCTTTAACCTCCTCCTGTCCCAGCCTGAACTGTGCGTCTTCGGTTGCAACGGCAATTACCTTCGGCATTAATGATCTTCTCCCATCCCGGTTAGTTGAAACGTGAGATTTGAACCGGGAATCTGATGAATATTCCAATTAAATGATCCGAAATTGAGCTTAGAAAGTTTTGTTATTGATGTCATTATTATTATTTTCTTAAGCGAAACGAGTTAAGAATCCCGCCATTTTGAAGGTCCGGTGAATCCCGTCATATTGGTCCGGTTTCTCTCTCGATGTCATCATTTGAAGGACTAAGTTTAGAAGAAATGAAAAAGTCTTTGATTATAGGGACCATCTCGGTCTTACTCTCTTTGTCGGCAGCGGCTTGTGCCCAGTCGGCTAACTTGCAAGCAAGTCATGAAAATGTCGAACAGGCTTCGACGCGGGTGGGTCAGGTGACGACTGTGAACACCGGCGATACGACGTGGATGCTGATCTCCACGGCACTCGTCATGTTGATGACTCCCGGTCTTGCTCTTTTCTATGGCGGCATGGTGCGCCGGAAAAATGTCCTCGGCACGATCATGCAGAGTTTCATAGCGATTGGTCTTATCACCGTTCAGTGGGTGCTCTTTGGATACTCGCTCGCATTCGGACCGGATGTTGGACACGTTATCGGAAGTCTGAAATGGGTTGGACTCAATGATGTGGGCCTGGCGCCAAACCCAACTTACGCTCCGAAGATTCCGCATGAAGCTTTCATGTTATTTCAAATGATGTTCGCTATAATAACTCCTGCATTAATAACAGGCGCGTTCGCTGAGAGGTTCAAGTTCAAGACTTACGTAGTCTTCCTCCTTTTGTGGGCAACCATCGTTTACGATCCTCTTGCACACTGGGTTTGGGGAGCCGGCGGTTGGATAAGAAATTTGGGCGCACTCGACTTTGCCGGAGGTTTGGTGGTACACGTCAGCTCGGGTGTTTCTGCTCTCGTTGCAGCAATGCTGATCGGCAAGCGGAGAGGATACGGTTATGAGCCTATGCCACCTCACAACCTGACGATGACCCTTACGGGGGCCGCACTGCTCTGGTTCGGCTGGTTCGGTTTCAATGCCGGAAGTGCGCTTGGCGCGGGCGGTCTTGCGACGTCCGCATTTCTTGCGACTCAAGTTGCTGCTTCTTCGGCGGCCCTGTCATGGATGGTCGCAGAGTGGTTTACGCGCGGCAAGCCTACTGTGCTCGGTGCAGCATCCGGCGCTGTTGCAGGTCTCGTGGCTATTACTCCTGCTTCCGGATTTGTAGGTCCGATGGCGGCACTCATCATCGGCCTCATAGGAGGTGCAGTTTGCTTCATGGGAATCCGGATAAAGGGCAAACTCGGCTATGATGATTCGCTCGATACCGTCGGAGTGCATGGAGTCGGAGGGGCCTGGGGTGCGATCGCTACAGGACTTTTCGCTTCCACGCTCGTTAATCCTGCTGGTGCAAATGGTCTCTTCAGCGGAGGTGCCTCCCTTCTTGGAATACAGGCCCTGGCACTCGTCGTAGCTGTCGTTTATGCATTTGGAATGACTTTCATAATACTCAAGGTGCTCGACAAGGTGATGGGACTCAGAGTCTCACCGGAAGATGAAATTGACGGACTCGACCTGGCACAGCACGGAGAAAGCGGTTACGTATTCGAAGAGATGTGAGGACCCTTTAAGAGATGCATAGCGCAGAGGGCAAAGCGCACTGCGGCGAGATGATGTAAGTGTTGAAACAATAAAGGAAATATGACATGACAGAATCCAACGGACCATTCAGGAAGGAAGCGGAGTGGGAAACGGTGTGCAATGTTTGCAACGGAAGCCGGTTTGTCGGTGTAATCCAGAACGGGGACGGGTTCGACTTCATAGAATGTGAGAAATGCCATGGCACAGGTTATATTATGACGATGCAATATGGCTTCTCAAAAGATGATGAAGACGAATGAGATAAGAATTGGAAAGGGAATCCCCGTTCCTGTATCGGAGATTGTCTTTCGCACCTCGCGTTCAGGTGGCCCAGGCGGGCAGAATGTAAACAAGGTTGAATCGAAGGTGGAATTGTTGTTTGATGTCAGGAATTCGCCTTCGCTTTCCGACGATCAGAAGAGCCGGATTTTGTCTCGTCTGAAGAACAGAATTGATACGTCGGGGATTCTCCATCTTACCTCGCAGGCGTCGAGAAGTCAGTGGGAGAACAGGCAAAACATCTTGTCGGAGTTCGCTCGACTCCTCTCCTCGGCTCTGCGGCCCCCGAAGAAAAGAATTGCCACACGGCCCACGAAGGCTGCGAGGGAGGAGAGGTTGAAGAAAAAACGGATTGCTTCTGAGAAGAAGAAAATGCGGCGCACCCGCAATGATGATTAGACTGCTTCAGATATAATCTTCGCGTCGCTGAACGTTCTTCAGCTTTTCTCCCCTGACAAATCGCAGAACGTTCTCCAGTGCTGCTTCGAGCGCCTTGAGAAAGATCCCATCGATGAGAAAAGAGTTGTGCGGAGAACCGAGGAGATTATCAAGCTCGAAGAACGGGTAGTGGACTTCGAATCTCGGATAGTTAAACGGCTCGATCCACCATGCTTCGATACCTGCTTTGAATCGCGGATGTGATTTTAAGTGTTCGTACAGACTTTTTTCGTCAATCAAGTCGCCGCGTGCCACGTTAATGAGTACAGCATCGGGTTTCATGAGGTCGAATTCCCTCTGACCGATGAGCGACCTCGTATTTCTGTTAAGCGCAACTGAGAGGAGAATGTAATCCGACTCTTGCAAAACATGATCCAAGTCGGAAAGTGTGCCGACGAAATCGACCTGGCGGTCCGTTTTACCGCTTGAATTGATTGCGAGTATTCTCGTCCCGAAAGCCCGTGCGATTTCCGCAGTTCTCTTCCCAATTCCACCGAACCCGACAATCCCGAGAGTAGCACCGCCGAGCATCTTGTGCGGAGTTACCTGGTCGAACTCACCGCGGGCAAGCTTACCATGGATCGGAAGGAAGTTCCTCGACAATGTGAGCATCATTCCAATCGCGTGCTCAGCTATCGGCTCGCTGTAAGCGCCGCCATTGCTGCAGACTATGACTTCGGATTTGATCTTGTCGAATGGTATCCCATCCGCTCCTGCAAGTGTTATCTGAATAAGCCGGGTTCTTCCTAAAAACCGGTACTCGTCATCATGTAGGTCGCGCCTTAGGTTCATTCCAAGGAGGATATCGGCATCGGAAAGAAGATGCTTTCTCTCACTCCCGTCGGCAGCGGCAAGGAATGCCGGTTCGATTCTGTCATCCAGTTTTGACCGGATAAGGTTGGCCATTTGATCATTTACCTTATTTGCTACTACTAGGTTCATTGGATCCTGTTTAGAAGTCTGTTCATTTCATCAGCGCTGCTGATGATGAAAAGGAATGTCTGAACTCTCAACGGCAAATGACTCTCGATTGTAACTCGCGCGGTCTTTGCTCTTTGGATAACACCGTAACTTTGAGAATGTTCCCAATTTTCGATCATGAACGAACGGTCAAATTTCATCAGGGCGAACTCATTTCCTTCCAACCCGATAAAGTTCCGGCCAAGATCGACGACCTTCAGTTCGGGTGCGAAATGGAACATCAGTTCGACAACGTGTTGTCCTTCGCCGCTCAGGTCGTCCTCGATGATGAACGTCCGCTGCTTCTTGTTGAACGTGATCTTTCTTTTGTGCACGACGGGTTGTGGCTGGCGTGAATAGCCATGGTGCAAAGCCTCGATCACATCTTGTTCGGAAGATGACTTCCAGCCAACGAGTTCCGGCGAAGTGAGGTCCTCTTTTATAGTCCACAGGCCTGCAAACTCTGCCTGTTCTATTTTATCAATTACAACTGTGTTGTGAGAATATGTCGAACGGAGCTTGTTTCTTATTATCGGGTCAGAAGTGTAGCAGTATGTTCCGCGGTCGACGAGCAGCTTGTCTTTGCCGGAGATTGTTACGCTCAGCACGTCATTGTGCCCATGTCCGCCGCGCCCGCGCTGCCCGATGTCTCCGAAATCAAAAGAACAAAAGTCTCTTTCACTTTTTAAAAAAGCAAAACCGCCTTGGCTGAACAGGCTCGATGATACCTCGTGCTGCCGCTCCAGCATCGTGAATTTCTCGAACCCCTCGCCGCCGAGAAGAAGCAGTGCGAGTTCGCTGTAACTCCCGGCAGCCGCCTTAAGATCGGGCCGGTTGAACAAAGCCGCTCCAACGGACAGCAAGTCCCTGTGGTCATTGAAATCTATATTAGCTTTAATCCTGAAAACTCTGCCATCGTCCGCATCGCCGATATTCGGAACGTGTCCGCTTTGCATCGTGGCCGATGCAAGGAAGGTGTACATGTTCTCCAGCCTTTCACGGAGAGTATGCGACACTTCAAATCCGTTTAGACTCAGAAGTCGGTATGAAACCGTGAACAGCTCCATGACGAGCCGCTGGTAACTCGTAGATTTCTCGTAATCGGTTCCGTCCGGGCAGACTTGATTAGTTATCTCCGCTTCCAGCTCTTTTCGAGCGAGCTTTACCCATCGTTTCCCGGCTTTCGTGTCATAGAAAAGAATCCCGAGGAAGAGAAGACCTGCCAGGTCAGAGATTAGATGATTGTGATTCCGGAAGCGACGCTCAAGGTTGTAGCGGATGAAGATGCCGTGTTCAAAGAGTGAACAGAGGAGACTCAGGATGAACTCGTCATCCAATCGGCTCGAACCCATGAAGTAGAGCAGTCCGACAATCAAGTTCATCGCTCGAATCGCAACTTCCATAGGGGTGTGCCAGTTTATACCGTATCCGACGGGGTTGTTCTCGATCCAATCGTTCACCAGCTCCTTGAACTTATCCGTGTGTGCCTCGCTATGACTGATCCAGTATGCCTTGCCGAGCCAGATTGCCTGGTGGAACCGGTTGACTTCCCATGGGACTTTCACATCCGAGTGTTCGAAGTGCGGTGTTGCTGGCCCGGTGTTCGCAGTTCCGCGTTTCACCGATTTCTCTGGCGGACTGTCTCCTTCCTCCTGTCTGCTTTCTCCCCTTTCAATGATATTGATATTCGTATAATACGCGACCCGCCATCGTTTCCCCGACTTGAAATCGAGATGCCAATCCATCTTCTCGCCGAACGAGAACACATCCGAGCCGAGTGTCTGGAGCTTGTTCTCGTGTACCATATCGGCATCGTCCATGATAGTATCAAATCCACCGAGCGAAGTCATGAGGCTCACATAGAACTCTTTATTGTTGAGGTCGCTGACGAAGAAGCGAGAGCGGAGGTTTTGCTTGAAAGATTCGATGAATTCGTGCTTGCTCCTGAAGTGCCTTGGATACGACCTAACCAGGCGATCAGGAGACATCAATTTTCCGAGATGCTTTCGTCTGAGGCTATATACCCGACGACCGACTATCCAGGTGGCTACAACTTTTGCAGCATAGGCTGGGGATATTTGTCGCGAGTTCAATGTGATGAATCAGTATTGTACAATTGAGAAAAATAAAGTGCGCAGGTATGATATGCAACGCGCGCACGGGGCGCGGCAACAACACTACGAGACTCAACACTCTATCTGGACGGATCTCGAAGCATCTCAATGGCGGGCAATGCCTTGATCTGACCGCAGTCATGCATTTTATATCATTCACCAATGGTTGCTCTTGCTTGGCTTCTATTGACGTTGCATATTTCCATCAAGGAAGGAGAACTGTTATGATCAGAATGAGACTGTTTCTTCTTGGGGCTTTGACAGTTGCAGTGGATATCCCTGCGACCACGTTCGCTCAGTGGATCCCGATCACTCCTCAGTACGGAGCCAACACTTGGGCGGTGGCGAGCGAAGGTACGCACGTCTTTGCCGGGATGGACAACGGAATTTTCTTATCCACAGATAATGGTGCAAGCTGGAGTACCACTAGTCTAAAGAATATTACTGTGCGGGTCTTTTATGTAACGGGTAACAATGTGTATGCGGGCACTGATACCGGCGTCTTCGTTTCTTCAGATAGTGGCAAGAGTTGGACCAGTATCGGGATGCCTGACACATCCGTTGACGCGTTCTGCACGATGGCGGGTCAGCTATTTGCCGGTACGCGAGGCGAGGGGATCTTTTCAACGACCGACAACGGCGCCGCCTGGAAATTTGCAGGTCTGTCCGGGAGCACCGTGAACGCACTGGCGGTCGACGGCACAAGAATCCTTGGTAGCATTGCCCTTGGGGGTGTTTTTGTTTCACCTGATGCGGGAAAGACATGGAACACATCAAGCAGCGGTTTGTCAACGACAAGCGTTGGGCCGCTGCTCGTCGATGGTGCGAATGTCTATCTGGGTTCGGCTGATGGCGTTTTCACATCTCAAGACAGTGGATCTGCATGGGTTGCCCCGAGTTTCAGTTGGAATTATGGCCAGGTTACCTCGCTTGCCCGAAGCGGCGGAAACCTTGTTGCCGGTACGGCGGATTCGGGCATAGTGTACTCGACGAACGGCGGATCAACATGGTACACGTCTAACCTTAGGTCCTGGAGTAACCCGTGGAGCTCCATGCCGGTGCAAATACTCTCACTGGCAGGTTCCGATACGTCGCTATTTGCCGGCGCTTCCGCCAGTGGTCTTAATTATGCAAATTCCAGGGTCAGCGGTGTTCTTAGATCGACTGACAATGGTGCGACCTGGACGGCGCAAGGTCTCAACAGCAGCCGGGTTTGGGCGCTGCTTTCGGACGGAAATTATCTTTTCCAGGGAACGGAGGGCGGAGTATTCAGATCGACGGACGATGGCTACACATGGGTGTCGGAGAATGCAGGACTTACCTTGCCGCTCGTAAGCGCACTCGCCATCAACGATTCCGGCATCTATGCTTCCACTTTGACCGATTATGGAGGAGTTTTCCGTTCCACAGACGATGGTTCTTCCTGGTCATTGACGCAGCTTCGTGGAAGACAAATCTATTGCCTGGCGGCGAATGACTCTTTACTCATGGCAGGCGGACCTGCTGGCGGCAGCTACACCGGCGGTTTGTTCATTTCCACAAGCAACGGTGCATCATGGAGCACCTCTATAAACAGCAGCGAGGAGTCCGGCATTAACTACGTTGCTATCGGAGATACTAATCTATTTGCGACTGATATCGGAGGGCACGGTCTATATCTATCCGCCGATGGCGGGGAAAACTGGACTATTCCTAACAATGGCGGGTTCAGCTCTATTGCGATAATCGGAAGAAAAGTACTTGCTGCTGCCTTTTTCAATTCGATCGGATATTTATCCACTGACAACGGAAGAACCTGGACTCAGACTGCTACGCCGGGAGATGTTTACGCGTTGACAGTGAGCGGGGACACGATCTACAGCGCGACAGATCATGGCATCTATGGTTCCACGGATAATGGCGAGTCCTGGGGAAATCTTGGTGCCACTTTGCAGAACACGTGGTTCCGGAGTATCGCTGTGCATGACGGATATCTCTTTGCAGGCACGGAAACCGGTCGTATTTGGAGAATGCCGCTCTCGCAGGTAGTAATCTCGGCTCTTCATCCACCGGTTCTGGTGAGCCCGACAAACGGTTCAACGTTCCTTTCCGACACGGTTACGTGCGTATGGAATTCGGTCCCCGGTGCGAGTTCGTATAACTTTGAACTTGCTTACGACCCATCATTTACAAATGTCATCGATAACACACCTTCGACTTCTGATACGACTGCGGTCCTTCGAGGACTCGCAATAGGCAATTTGTACTACTGGAGAGTCATGGCTTCGAGCAACTCGACTTTGAGCAACTGGTCTTTGCCGTGGTCGTTTCGAGTTGCAGTGGACACCTCCAACCGTGGGAAATGGATGCTGGCAGGTTTGTCCAGCTCAGGCATTCAGGCACTCGTGACTGAAGGCGGTGTTCTCTTTGCTGGAACGAGCTCAAACGGAGTGCTATGTTCAAACGACGACGGGAATAGGTGGACGATCGTAAACTCAGGCCTGACTTGCACTGACATTTCCGCGCTTGCTTCATACGGGTCAGATCTTTACGCGGGTACTTACTCAGATTCCGGCGGCGTCTATCATTCCACAAACGGCGGGACAAGCTGGTCGTTAACAGACTTGAACGGCCGACAGATCTACGCGTTGGCGGCGGACGGTTCTTACTTGCTCGCCGGTGGTCCTGCAGGCTCATACTATTCAGGCGGACTTTTCATTTCATCAAACAAAGGTGCATCGTGGACACAATCGCCTATTGATTTTGACGAAGGAGCCGCCGGAATAAACTCGGTCGCAATCCAGGAACCATATTTCTTTGCGACGGGTCTCAATGACCAAGGAATCTTCGTTTCATCGAACCAAGGCGGGAATTGGACATCCCAATTTGGCGGGAGTTCTGTCACCATCGTCGGATCAGACGTTTATGTCGGGGCGTCGGATAGTCCCGGAGGATATCTTTCAACTGACGATGGCACAAGTTGGTCTCACGTTGGCGTAAACGGTCCTGTTGACTCCACGAAGGCACTTATCGCTAGCGGAAACCTCCTATTCGCAGCCGTACCTTATGATCACGTTTACATGAGCATTGATGAAGGAAACACATGGTCAGAAGTAGATAGCGGATTGACGGAGAATGTTACCTCGTTTGCGATATCCAACGGCTACATATTTGCCGGTACCGGCAACGGTCATGTGTGGCGGATGCCTTTGCCTGACCCGAGTGCCATATCGGGTTCGCATCAACCACATGAAGCGTCGGAGTATCTCTTAAGCCAGAATTATCCGAACCCGTTCAATCCATCAACCACGATCAGTTTCGATCTTAAAGAGAATTCATCGGTAGAGCTTCAGATTTATAATGTGGTCGGAGAGCTTGTTGAATCGTTTGATGAAGGCAAGCTGGCGGCGGGAGGCTACAGCTTCAGCGTGGATATGTCCCGGTTTGCAAGCGGCGTGTACCTCTACAGGATTGAAGCACACGGCCAAGATGGTCAAACGTTTATTTCAACCAGGAAGATGGTACTGATGAAATAGTATCAAATGATCCTGGGTCATTCCGCATAAACAAGATGGAACAGTCACACATCAGAGTCAAGTGGTATTAAGCAAGGCGTCCCAACCTTGCGAAAGTTACGGAGACAGTGCGGATGCTTTTACTAGGTCTCAGACTGCATTATTTATAGATAAGAAGATCGTAAATCTGGAATCCTTGATTCCTGTTCTGAAATCAGAATTAACCGGTAGGTGAGGTCACGCGACTTCACCTACTGGCAAATGTAGTGGAAGTAATCTTTCCAGATTATACTCCATCCATCAATTTCTTGAATCTCGGAGCGCGCATTAGCATATTCTGATTACATGTGCGGAATATGCGGAATCTTCTGCCCGCCTCATTCAACAGCAGAGATCGACAAGGGAATTCTCGAACGGATGCGCGATGAGATGATTCATCGCGGGCCGGATTCTGCCGGTACCTACATTAACGACACGAGAAAAGTAGGGCTCGGGTTTCGGAGGCTTGCCATCGTCGATCTTTCTGAGCGCGGGAACCAGCCGATGACAAACTGGGCGAACACCCTACACATTGTCTTCAATGGTGAGATTTACAATCATGAAGTTTTGCGGACCGAACTTGAAAAGCTCGGTTACCGGTATAGATCGAGGAGCGATACCGAGACAATACTTCACGGATACGAGGCATGGGGTAAGGAAGTCGTTCACAAGCTCCTTGGAATGTTTGCACTCGCTATCTACGATTCCGCGAAGAATGAGCTCTTCATCGCTCGCGACAGGATCGGAGTCAAACCGCTTTACTATGCCTTTGCCGGCGGTGTTTTCCTCTTCGCTTCTGAGATAAAAAGCATACTCGCCTACCCTGCCGTTGCTCGTGAAATGGACGAGGAGTCGCTGTACCACTATCTGACTTATTTGGTCTCGCCCGCACCCAAGACACTTTTCAAGAACATTTACAAACTTGAGCACGGGTCATGGTGCACTATCGATTCCGGCGGTAGCCTCAGAACTCGGAAATACTGGTCGCTTCTTACCCCGAACGGAAACCAGCCGACCATTGGAATCAAAGGGAATCCTGTTCCGCGATCGGAATTCATAGACGAATTTGAATCTTTGGGTGGGAAAAGGAGCGAAGAGTACGCCGTCCGCTCTATCAGAAGATTGCTATCTCAGAGTGTCAGCGACAGGATGATGAGCGACGTACCTTTCGGTGTATTCCTGAGCGGAGGAGTGGATTCGAGCACCAACGTCGCTTTGATGGCTGCTGTCATGGACAGACCCGTGGATACATTCAGCGTCGGGTTCAAAGATCTCGAAAAGTATAACGAGCTTGGTTACGCTGGGACGATAGCCAAAAAATTCGGAACGAATCATCACGAAATACTCATCGACCTGAAAACCGTGCTGCCATTTCTTTCGGAGCTTGCATATTACCAGGACGAACCGATAGCCGATCCCGTCTGCATTCCCCTCTACTTCGTCTCGAAGCTCGCGCGTGAAAACGGAACTATCGTGGTACAGATCGGTGAGGGAAGTGACGAGCTTTTCGCCGGCTATTCGTGGATGCTCAGAGAAGCGAAGCTGCATGATACTCTATGGAGATATTATACTTTTCTGCCAACGGCCTTACGTAAGGCTGCCTATGCTCCTGCCTCACAGTTTTTGAGAAAATCCCACAGATATCTTGTCCTGGAGTATATACGAAGGGGTACGTTTAACGAAAAGCTTTTCTGGGGGGGAGCAATAAACTTTACCGAGGATCACAAGACCGAGCTGCTGGGAGCAGCGATGCGACCGAATAGCTTCTCATCATGGGCAATCCCGGAAAGATTTTATAAGGAGATGGCTCAGCGCGGAGATCACTTTGACTTCCTCCAGCAGATGACCTATGTTGAGATGATGAACCGGCTCCCCGAGCTGCTGCTGATGCGGGTCGACAAGATGACCATGGCGACGAGCGTGGAAGGAAGAGATCCGTTTCTTGACCACAGGCTCGCGGAGTTTGTATTCCGACTCCCACAATCTTTGAGGATAAAAAACGGAATCTCCAAGTACGTGTTGAAAAGAGCGGTCGAGGGATTGATTCCCGACGAGATAATCTACAGGCGCAAACAGGGCTTTGCAGCGCCAATGAATGAGTGGATGAAAGAGGAACTGCACGACTGGTTGAGATCGGAGATCATGGGATCCCGGCTCGTCACAGAAAAATTCCTTGAGGCTTCACACATCGAGAAGCTTCTTTCAATTCACAAGTCCGGCAGGGTTGACTTTGGTCAACTTCTGTGGAATCTGCTGAACCTGACATTGTGGTACAAGCGTTGGATAGATTAGGTTCGGTGGTTTTGTTGTGTCAGGTCGGTAAGCGAGCTACACAATGCGTTTTGCTCGTTCCGTAAGCATAACTCTGGTCAGTAAGGGGCTGGTCATTCTTACTGGAATTGTCACCAGCGTCCTCACCGCCCGATTGCTTGGTCCTTCGGGTAAAGGAGTGCTCGCCGTCTTTGTTGCGATAACTGGCATTGCTGCTCAGTTCGGCGGACTCGGTCTTCACATGGCACCCAGTTATTATGTAAGCAGGGATCGATCACTTCTCCCGCGTTTTGTACCGCTTCTTTCGAGCTACTCTCTAATGGCTGGAAGCTTCCTGGGTATGGCATTCATTCTCACATATCTGTTGTCTCCTGGACTTTATCCAGGCATGAACTGGAGCTTCATTCTTCTGGCTGCGGTCACGATCGTACCCGCAGTCTCAGTCCCGTTGTTTCAGAATCTCCTCCTTGGAGTTGAAGACTTCATCGGGTACAATGCCGGCGAACTTGGCTACCGGGTTTTCTACATGATAGGGATAATACTTGTCCTTTACCTGCTCAGGCTTCATCTTGCCTCGGCCATCGCAGTTACATCCCTGGCATTTTTCGTTTACGCCGGAGGCTTTCTTTTTTTTCTGATCAGACGGGGAGGACGTCTTAACCTCTTTTTTGACCCCAAGCTGTTCAAAATGATCTATAAATATGGACTGCGAGCCTATGTAGCTGCTCTCTTCGCTTATCTTGTGGTTCGCAGTGATGTTTTCATCCTCAATTATTTGAAAGGACCTCTCGATACCGGCATCTATTCGATTGCAGTGCAGTTCGGTGATTTAATTTTTCTCCTTCCTACGACGCTGGCTACGATGTTGTTTCCGAAGGTTGCTTCTGGTTTTGCCGACAGAGAATTCGCTCTCAAGGTGGCACGGTTCACCAGCTTAGTTCTGGGAACGGCATGTGTGGTCACGGCTGTCCTCGGAAGATGGATCATACCTTTCATGTTCTCGATCAAGTTTGCCGGATCAGTGCCCGCCCTCAATCTGCTCTTGGTAGGAATCTACGCATACGGAATGGCATTCGTTCTGTCGGCGTACTTCGGCGGAAATGGTTTGCCGCTCTACACCGTATTGATCTGGATCCCGGGATTGGCGTTAAATGTGATACTAAACTTCGTTCTTATCCCGCGTATGGGAGCGAATGGAGCATCCATCTCATCAACCGTCGCTTATTCGCTAATTCTAGCTCTCTATGTTGAGTACTTTGCCAGGAAGACTAAAGTGTCTCCCCTCGACTTGTTTGTTCCAAAGAGGTCCGATGTCGACGATATAATCCAGCTCGCAAAGGCGAAAATCTCTTCCATGATTTAGTCGAAACGTAGTAAGAAGCGAGCATTATTTCGAATCCGAACATCGGAAAGAAATATCGTGGTTCCGCATTCGTCGGGATGTGAATCGCGAAATAGTAGAATATGGTAAGAGCGACTGGAAAGGCAAGTCGCCATTTCTTTTCCTTGACTGCAGCATAGAATCCGAGCACTGCAAGAATAAAGAGTGCCCAGCCAACCAGTGCCCAGAAGATTTT
Organism: Bacteroidota bacterium; assembly: GCA_021818875.1. Lineage (GTDB taxonomy): Bacteria > Bacteroidota > Ignavibacteria > Kryptoniales > JAKASW01 > JAKASW01. The sequence continues at coordinate 5,020 of JAKASW010000034.1, read as the reverse complement.
GATTAGAGCGCTCACCGGTTCGTGTACGAGGTAACTCAGGTACGATGCACCGGGATGTGCGGCCTCGTATTGCTGGTACTCGACGGGCGCCGGGAAAAGTCCCTTTACCGTAAAAACCACCAATGTCCTTTTGACGAGCATTCCGGCATACCAGATTGGGTGGTGTATGATAATGTCGACCGCTTCTTTCATCATCGTCTGATCACGCTCCACGCCGTTCGGGTACCACCATGTTCTGTATCCAAACGCGGCTGCAGCCTTCTGATCTCCAAAAACAGTTCCGAATCTGTTCCCGAACTGGCTGATGCCTTCCCACATGCTGATGCCGTTTCCGATGCCGAGCGGAATGATTTTGTGCGTCGCCTCGTAGTTTGCGATCGTGTTCGGTATCAGTATGAGGATTATGACTGCAAAGACTTCGACAAACCTGATAAAAGCCTTCTTGAATTTCCAGGTGACTATGAAATAGGGTATCAGAAAAATCGGGAGAAGGACGGCGTCGGGTCGGAACTCCGTAGTCAATCCTACAAAAATTCCAAACAGTATTACACCGCTATGATTCTCTTTGAGAAGGAAATATATCGCGATAATGAGGAGAACGCCCACCATCGCGTCCGGCAGCAATATCACGTCAAACCTCGCCATCGGCAAGAACACCGCTGCGATCACCAGGGAAATTCCCGCGGTTGCTTCATCGAAAATTTTCTTTGTGGTCATGTAAACCAGGAAGGCGCTAAGTGCTCCAATCAGGGCCTGGATCAGCTGGGCGAAAATAAGATTCTCTCCGAAGATCGAGAAAACTCCTGCAAGGAAGATCGAGTACGCCACAGGACGCATGAAGAAGAAAGTGCTTACGAACTTCGGCGGCTCAGTTATTCTCGCTTCATCGACCATGACATTAAATCCGTGTCCGTGCAGAACATTTTCTGCCGCCTCTATATAGCCTTGTGATATTCCGCCGAAATAATCCGGTCCGTGAAATATTAAAGCAAAACCGATTCGAATCCCTAATGCGATGATTAGAAGCACGAGAATTTTTCTCTGATCGAGTTTCATCTGTGACCTTTTAGAATTTGATTGACTTCTTCTACACTCTTCTTGACATAGATTGTTGTTTCGGTCGTCAGGGGAAGCTCCTGCGAGATGGAAATTCTTGCCGTCTTAGCTTCCATTATAACTCCGTAGCTTGGAGAGTGTTCCCAATTCTCGAGTATCAAAACACGGCCGGATCCGGATGATGGAGTTTCTATTAGAGCAGTTTCATTTCCTTCCAGCATGATAAATCCGTCTGCGATCTGTGTCACCTTCAGCCCCGGAGCGAAGTGGTACATCAATTCAATTTTGTGTTTACCTTCGCCCTGGAAATTGTCTTCCACTTTATATTTGCGCTCAAGCTTGTTGAATGTGATTTTCCTTTTGTGAATGACGGGTTGGGAGAGACGCTCATAACCATGATGCTGCGCCTCTATTAGCTCCTCAGCGTCGTTTGACGACCAGGCAAGCAGGTCCGGTGCAGTCGTGTCCTCCAATATGGTCCAGAGTCCTTTGAACTCGGCCTGCTCGACTCCATCGACTACGGCAGTGTTGTGCGAGTAAGTTGAGCGGAGACGGTTTCGTAGGCGGACGTTGCAGGTATAGCAATAAGTTCCCCGGTCCACGATCAGCGGGGTCGAAGCCGCGACTGTGAAACTGAGAACGTCGTTATGCCCGTGGCCTCCTCTACCTTGCATCCCGATGTCGCCGAAATCGAATGAGATGTAGTCGTTGGCATTCTTGAGGAACACGAATCCTCCGTCCTTGAACAGTTGCGAGCGAACCTCGGAGACTGCTCCGATCCCGGTAAATTTCTTGGAGCCTTCGGTTCCGAGGAGTAGAAGCCCCAGCTCGCTGAAGTCTGGAGAGACAGTTTTGAAGTCGCTTCGGTTGAATAATGCCGCCGCCACAGCAAGAATATCGCGGTGATCGTTGAAGTTTATTTCCGATCTCATCCGGAACACTCTTCCATCATCTGCATCTCCGATGCCGGGCACATTTCCGTTTTGCATCGTTGATGACGAGATGAATTCGAACATCCGTTCCAACCTTTCCCGGAACAACGGAGAGACATCGATGCCATTCCTCGTAAAAAGGACGTAAGCCGAAGTAAACAGCTCTGCGACAAACCGCTGGTAGCCAGTCGACTTTTCGTAGTCCGTACCATCGGGGCTGACCTGCTTCGCCATTTCACGTTCAAGCTCCCGTTTTGCGAATCTCAGCCATCGCCTGCCGGTTCGGATATCATGGAACAGCATTCCCAGATACACAAGTCCCACAAGGTCCGAGACGTAATGGTTGCCGTTTTTTATACCGCGTTCCAGATTATAGCGGATGAATTTCCCGTGCTCATAAATCGTGCAGAGGAACCTGATGAAGAAATCATCATCTATTTTTTCTGAGCCGATGAAAAAAAGCATCGATGCGATCAAGTTCATGGCGCGTATTGCCGCTTCCATCGGCACAACCCAATTCACTCCGAAACCCACCGGGTTGGAAGCGATCCAATCTTCGACAAGCCTCTTGAATTTCTCGGCATAAGATTCGTCGTGAGTTACGATATATGCTTGGCCAAGCCATAACGCCTGATGAAAGCGATTCAATTCCCACGGGACTTTTACGTCCGAGGGATTGCCGAGATCAAGTACGTCGATATCTGAATAGAAACGGAGGTCCCACCGTTTCCTCGATTTGAAGTCAAGCTGCCAATCGATGTTGTCGCCAAAAGAATATAATTCAGAACCCAGCGTCTTGAATTCATTACGGATGACAAGGTCGGCGTCCTTCATGATTAGATCCCGCCCGGTGCTCTTTGAGTCTGCCTGATTCCAAGGATATGCCTTTGCGAGTGAAGTGATCAGCTCTTGGTATGAGCCGTTCTTTTCGTTGCCGATGGGAAAGAATCTCTTGACCATCTTCCCCTTGAACTCTTCAATGATACGCGATCTATCATCATGATCGCCCCCCATAAGTCCCGCGAGCCTTGCCGGGTTCATTTCGCAGTGGAGGACTTTGATCCTGTAGCGATAAATTTTCCGGGAGACAATCTTTGAAAGGACAATTCTGGCGACGCGTATCGGAAAGACTCTGATCATTGATAATGTGGACGGTCAGGACATTTGATTCTTGTCAGTGGCTTCAAGGAAATATAACGATCACTCGACGCATGTAACAGGCGGTCTTTATTGAAACGCTAAATTGAATCAAAAAATTCAGTTAGTCGCAGCATCAATATCTGTCAGTGCTTTGAAGACGCGTGCTGCGTTCTGCTTCCAGGTGTACTTCGCCACCGCGTCCTGTCTCGCCTTATGCCCAAGATTTCTTCGGAGCACCGGGTCGTCGGCAAGGCTTTGGATCTTTTCGGCCAGGCCCGTGGCATCGCCGGGCTTCACCAGGATGCCGTTGATTCCATCTTCTATTATCGTGCCGATTTGTTCGAGATCGCTCGCTATGATAGGTTTGCCCATCGCCATGTACTCGAAAAGTTTCGTAGGAGATCCGAAAAATCGTGTACCATCTTCGAAGCCGAGATGAGGAGAGACCAGGATATCACATGCCGCCAGATATTTCGGAGCTTCGGAATGCGGAATCAATCCAGTGAACAACACGTTGCTCTCGAGGTGACTGGTCGCGACATCCATCTCGAGTTGCGACTTGAGGTTCCCATCTCCGATCAGAAGAAAATGTATATCCTTCCGGAGGCCGCAGATAGCCTTGATGGCATCCATCAGAATCTCCACCCCATGCCATTTGGTAAAAGTTCCTATGAATCCCACGACTATCTTATCGGGTTTATTCAACCCGAGGCTTTCCCTGGTTGCAGTGCCGTCGACGTTCGGACTGAAGGCTTCAGGATCGGCCGCATTCGGGTTCACGACGATCTTTTTTTCGTTTGCACCCAAAGCCATGATCTCGTCTTTGACGATTTCCGAAACCACCACTATCAGGTCGGCATTCTTGAACGCGATTTTTTCGAATGCCACCGCGAGCCTTTCAAATATCAGTCGACTCCAGTTTTTCTTTGCCCAAACTTCGGAATAATTCACTTCGAGTACGACCGGGATATTGAACCTTCGTGCAAGTACGATAGAAGAGAAATTGAAGACGGAATGCCGGTGATAAATGATGTCGGGTTTCTCTCTGCGAAATATTTCCGACGCGGCCCGTATCATCCTGAAATGGTAACTCACCAGCTGAAGCTCGTCAAGAAACTCCAACAGCGGGGAAGGTTTAACGATATTGACCCGGATATTTCTTTCGCGGCATCCGGCTACTTCGGCATCTGCAATGAGATACACTTTGTTTCCCATGGCCATGGTCGCATCCAAGAAGCCGAGCACATGACTGATAGAGCCGCCGGCTTTTACTCCGCCTGAGAGGTCGGTACGAAGGTAGGCAATCGTCAACGGTGTTTTGACTGCGGACGCACTTTTACTTCGAGAAGGTGCGATAGTCCACCGAAATACACTGATCCAGGCTCTGATGAGAAGCAAAACCGACGCAGCCGCTCCAGGGATCAATCGAAAAGTCAGTTCTGCCGCTAATCTTAGTCTGCCGGAAACTTCCGAAGTGTTGTCGTTGTAATGAATCGTGACTCTGCGGGTGCGTACCAACCAGCCGAGGAGCTGCAGTGACGATTTACTGCGAAAGACCGTCGCGCTTCTATCCGAGATTATCAGCAAGTCGTATTTTCTTCCCCTGAGCTCGCGAACCAATTTCAAAACGGACTTGCCGACGATTTGCCGCTTGGTTACGACATCTATCTCTGAATTGGGGAATTCTTTTCTTGTTTTCGTTATGATGTCGGAGTCCTCGAAGGAAATGAGAAGAATTTTGGCGGGAACCTTCATTCTTGCCATCGGGGGAAGTCCTCAAGTGGATCTGTCATCACAGAATCAAGTTTCAGAAACTAAATCCGGACCTTCCTGGGAAATTGTGAAGGATCGTTTTCATTTATGAATTTAATCAAGTTGCCGGGAAGGAAGAA
>JAKASW010000033.1 GCA_021818875.1 Bacteroidota bacterium | reverse complement strand
CCCTGACGGTCGGTTCGGGATTAGCCGGCTATTTCAAATTCGGCGGCATGTATCGTTACAACTTCCATACAAATGCACAGTCAACTCCATATGCGACCCCGCACGCTGGATTAATCTTGAACACCGCTATGATGGATTCACTACAGAATCATTTCCACCTCGATTACCAGAAAGCTTCAGGTGAATACCAGGGGAGTCTCTTCACGAATAGCTCGCCCGACATCATCGGTCCATTTCTGAGCAATAATTTTGGTCAGATATACTGGGCTCCCAACGCCGGTGTCCTCAATGACATGACCAACTACGTCGCGACTAACCCGGCACTGGAGGGGACTCCAGCGGGGGGCTGGCAGTACGGTATTTTCCAGCAACTGGCCAACAGCTACAAATACATCGAGAGGTATTATGCGGGATATGCCATGGCGAACCTGAACATCGGTCCGAATTTCATGGTCGTTGGCGGCGCACGCTACGAGGAAGATAAGTCTTTGTACTTTGCATACAACATGCACGACAGTGAGAATCCCCAACTTCAGCCCTACTATCCCGTCACTGTTTATCCGCAAAACAACTACTGGCTCCCCATGGTACAGGGTAGATATCATCTGACTGACTGGAGCGACCTACGTTACTCGTATGCCCAGACGCTGGCGAGGCCGGCCTACACGGAGCTATCGCCCAACTATACAATAAACCAGTATGGCAATTCAGTATTCGCAGGAAACCCGAACCTCAGGCCGGCACGCGCGTACAATCAGAACGTCGAGATCGATTTCCACAGCAACAGTCTCGGCTTCCTCTCGATAAGCGGCTTCTACAAAGCGATTGCAAGTTTTACGTATGCTACGAACTACGAGCTATTCCCGAATCTTCCCGCCAATCTCAGCGGCCTCGATACGATCGGAACGTTCACGCAGCCTCCCGCACAGCTCGGTGAAACCATATACACTTTTATCAACAGTCCATATACGGCATACGTGAGAGGCATCACGATCGATTACCAGACCCGTTTCTGGTATCTTCCCGCCCCGTTCGACGGGATGGTTTTCGGCGTCAACTATTCGCACATGTCGTCGAACGCAACCTATCCATATTTCTTTACTCGCAACGTTCCGAATCCTTCCAACCCGAAAATAGCGACGACCGAACTCGTCGACACTACGCGGGCAGGCCGACTTGTCGACCAGCCGAACGATCTGCTGAACGCATACATAGGTTACGATTACAGAGGTTTCTCAGCAAGGGTTTCGTTTCTGTTCCAGGGCAACTCCGTGGCCTATATTGGCGCTCAACCTGAGCAAGACGGTTTCACAACAAACTACTTCCGAATAGATGCACAGGTAAGGCAGCTCCTTCCCTGGAAGGGTTTTCAGTTATTTCTCAACGCTCAGAATCTTAATAATGAAGCCAATATTGCGACACAAAGTTCTGTCGGCGGATTTACTTCAGAAGACTACTACGGTATGACCATAGATCTCGGAATCAGATATATGATGTAACAAAAATTAGTTCTCTCTTTCAGAGCGAGGCGACGTTGTCTGCCCTGCGAACCGTCTGTTGTGTTGATGGATTTAAGAGAGAGGAGGAGTGGAGTTCTTTCAATGTATCACAAAGTACCGGACCACTTCGGTGGAAAAGGCAACTATAAATATCATAAGGAGGAAGAGTATGAAGCACTTTGTAACGGGTCTGTTCATTATGGCTCTAACCCTACCAATATCTGCCTTTGCGCAGATGGACACCGTGTATGTACCAACCGACAATCCTGCGGTGGGAGGCAACCTCAACAATGCCATCGATTCAGTAATTACTGCCGGGACGCTTTCGAACACGGTGTTTGAGCTTGCTACAGGTGGATACTACATTCTTACCGCGCAAATAGTCACTCCGACGGGTTCACAGTTGACCATCGTGGGTCCTCCACCGGGAAACACCGAGGCGACCGCGCTGCCGGAGATCGTCCTTACCTCGAGCGGAGTCAGTTGGGGCGGCACTGGCATTATCTTCGACATATACGGCAACTTCACCATGAATAATGTCTGGCTGCTGTATCTCACCACGCAAGGATCCCAGGCGGGCGCTTGCATAAACTTTGAGGACGACACCACTGCCGACTTGAGCGGCGCCGGAGAAGTCGGCATATTCAAAGGCGATATCTTCGACGATTCCGGAGTTCCCAACGGAGCCGGAGGTGCCATCACGCTAAAGTGTCGTGACTTCAAGGGAACATTCGAGAACGACTTCTTCAGGAACGACGTGTGCCCGACTTTACAGTACTATGGAAGAGCAATCTCGTGGGGGTATCAGACTACTTCGTGGCACACCGACAGCCTCACGTTTGTCAACTGCACGTTTGCAAACATGGGGTACGGCCTCATGCAAGAATCCCCGGAATGGGCGGATAATGTCTGGTTCAACCACTGCACGTTCTTCAACATCATGATGTTCCCGATCGAGTCCAACTACTGGCACAATCTTGTAGTCACCAACTGTTTGTTCGAGAACACGTATATGATGGGCGACGAGATTGCGCTAAGGGGAACCAATGCGCTATATCCTTTTGGTGGTACCATTTCACTCGACACTCTGGCCAGCACCGGAATCACATTTACTTTTGGCGAAGCTAATCGTCACATCCTATTCTCCCACAGCTCCTACTACGAGCAGAGCTGGCTCGATAACTTCATGGCACACAATGCGTACAGTGATACGGCATCGCCCGCTAACACTCCTATGCCGCAGCCTATGATAACCGAACTTACTCTTGGATTGTCCCGCAACAAAACGATGTGGCCATATATTCAGATCGACACTACCACACTTTACGACGGAGTGGATCCTCACATGATAGCACCGTTGACCAACCAGGACAGTATCGAGTCGTTTCTCGTGGGGGCATGGTCAGGGAGTCCGAACGTCGACTGGGCATTTGAACCCGACTCGGATCTGAATAACATCTGGCCTTTGCCGGGGAGTCTCGCTTATACCAATGATACTCTGCTGACAGCAGGTATGAGCGGTTTTCCGCTGGGCGATCTCTATCACTGGTTTCCATCTCAGTACACCACGTGGAAAGCGCAAGAGGCAAACGAGGATACCGTGATCAGCCAGGAACAGCGGTCGGGCAAACTGACGGCGGTTCATGAACTGGCTCAGTCTGTTCCAAAGGATTACGAGCTCCTGCAGAATTATCCTAATCCTTTCAATCCGACCACCCAGATTGACTACTCGATTCCGAGGAATAGTTTTGTAACAATCAACATATATAACATTCTCGGCGAGAAAGTGGCGACACTTGTCTCCAGCGAACGGCAAGCCGGGAGTTACGATGTGACGTTCGACGGCAGCAAATTCGCGAGCGGCATCTATTTCTATAGACTTTTAGCAAGGCCCCTCTCCGGTGATGGTGGGACAGTGTCCTTCACAAAGAAACTGGCTTTAATCAAATGATAGCTTTCTCCGATTGGTTTAAGTCCCCGGCTAGTTGTCAAACCGGGTCGGGGCACCAATCGGAGAACGATGGGTGAGTCTTATTACCGAATTCATGCACGAAGAGGAACGGTATGTATATCCGAAGGGTCGGCAGTCGTCTCAGGTTGGGAAAAGTCACCGCGGTGGTGGTGCCCGCAGTTCTGGTGGCGATTGCCTTTCTTTCACCGGGGCAATCATTTGGACAGATTGCTGCAGGGCAAGCCAAGTTTCTTGGCTCAGCAGGCAGCCCGCCGATTCCTTCAAACTTCGATTTGTATTGGAACCAAATCACCCCGGGCAATGAAGGGAAGTGGGGAACAGTCGCAGGATCTCCGGATACCTCGACATGGAACTGGAGCGGCCTCGACACGGTCTACGACTACGCCATGGAGAACGGTCTTCTCTTCAAAGAGCATAACCTCGTCTGGGGACAGCAACAGCCTTCATGGATTTCCTCGCTTGACTCGGCGCAGCAGTACCAGGCTGTGGTAGAGTGGATAAGGCTTTGCGCAGAGCACTGTCCCGATGCGGCCATGGTGGACGTTGTGAATGAGCCGTTGGAAGATGTTCCCGGTGGGTTGAATCCCATTCCGTATTATAATGCTCTCGGTGGTGCAGGGGCGACTGGTTGGGACTGGATGATTACAGCTTTTACCATTGCGAGAAAGTACTTCCCGAAAGCCAAACTCCTGTTGAACGATTATTACATATTGAGTTCGAATCTGTTCTCTCACGGCTCGCGGGTATATCAATACAGACATATAATTAATTTGTTGAAACAGAGAGACCTCATTGATGGTATCGGTTGTGAAGCCCATTTCCTGGAAGGAGTAGACTCAAGTACCATAAGAGCGAACCTTGATACACTTGCGACCACAGGACTGCCGATCTACATATCAGAGTACGATGTCAATGAATCAAATGATGCGATGCAACTTTCGATTTACCAGCAGCAGTTCCCGGTGTTCTGGACAGACCCGGATGTGAAGGGGATAACATTATGGGGGTACACCGAAGAATACGTATGGCGGCCTGATGCGTATCTCATCAGATCCGACGGTACAGCCAGACCCGCCTTGCAGTGGCTCATAAGCTATGTTGCCGACAACCCGGCGGGAATCAAGACGGCGGCGAGTGTACCACCAAGTGGTTTTTCCCTCTCGCAGAACTACCCCAACCCATTTAACCCGACCACGGTGATCGATTATCAATTGCCTGAAGAAGGACCCGTCACCCTACGGGTTTATGATATTCTGGGGAGAATAGTAGCAACTCTCGCCGACAGGGTGGAATCTCCGGGCTCATACCAAGTGAAATTCGACGGTTCTCGATTCGCAAGCGGAGTTTACTTTTATCGGCTGGAAGCTGATGGCAATTCGATCACTAAGAACTTTGTCTTGATGAAGTAAGCCAATGCAATACTTCTCCTTTTGGCACCGCGTTCGTTTCGGAAAGAGAACTGAAATCAAGACTATCAAGAAGTAATTGGAGGAAATATGCAGAAGATGGTAGTAGTTTTTGTAGGTGTTCTTTTTATCAGCACCCTCGCGAGCGCGCAGGTAATCGCGAACTTTAGCGCGAAGGGGGACCTCGGTGGCTTCACAACTCAGAGCGGCAACAACGGTTTGGACTCTTTGTATCAGACCACCGATCCGTCTGACAGTTCGAATGGCGTTCTTGGAATGTACTTCAACTTTGCTTCGGGAGGTTATGCGAACGCGCAGCAGCATGGGATTATTGGCCGATCCAATATTTCTACAAATGGAGCCCAGCTTATCACATATTGGGTTTACCTGCCCGGCAATGAGAATATCCCCGATAGCCTCAGGATTGACCTCTTCGCACAGGACAACAAGAATTACACCTGGGTCGAAGATATCCACTACGCTGTGGATATTCCGAAAGACAAGTGGTACCCCCTGTCGTTTGCCCTGACCCAGCACTACATACAAAATCCAGCGTTTGATATCGCCGATGGCGAACTTAATCTTGCCGGCATTCAGATATTCCCAACAGATTCCGCGTGGAGCGGCGCAATCTATGTAGATAATGTCACACTCGTGGGAACAACAGTAGATACTGTCGAGAATTTTTCGGAGTCGGGTACGGCTTATCCGAATCAGGGCTCCATCGGCCGGTACTACATCAATACTCAATATGCAAGCGCGAGCAACATTGACAGCATCTACACAACGAACGCAACGGATTCATCCGGTCTGACAATGAGGTGTCTTGCGGTTGCCACATCTGACACCGGCCAATCAGGCGGACAATGGATCGGCTGGAACAACATCGGTGAAAGTTCAGTCTCAGGAGCATCTCGTTATCTATTCTTAAGTATGTGGATGTACATCCCCAAGACAGATACCATTCCGTCCGGTATGGACCTTCAGCTTATCTACCAGCCGCACGCAACTTATTATTTCAACGCGATTGGTGGCCTTGAGACATCTGTCCCGCAGGGACACTGGTATCCGGTATACTATCCGATTGCCGCTCTTAGCGTTTCAGATTCGGCAAACGATTACCTGAGTGGTACAAACGACCTGTGGAATTTTGGAATACAAGTTTATGAAAACGGTACGAAGCCGGCCACGCCATGGCATGGTACGTTTTATATAGCTGACGTTCAGCTCGTGGGTTATTCCGCCGCGCCGCCGCCGCCCGTTTGGTTAGCTGCGGATTTCAGATCGAAGGGGCGCTTGAATGGACTGAATGGATTTAAGATTCCATCTTTCGCCACTACGGGCAGCATAGGTGCATACACAGATCTCGTCAATGGCGGCGTTTACACCTTGAAAGGAACGATGAGCCTGTCCATGGCCACGCCGCTCTTTGCGACCGTCCGCGACAGTGTCCCGATGATGGATCCTAAGTCAGACAAAGCGAGCGGTTTGTCTATGAATGTTCTGCTGCCAAGCGGCATGCCAATGCATGGAGTGGTAAAAGTCTTTGTGACCGGCGGCAGAAACGATAGTGGGGCGACTGCTTACACTATCGGGAGCCAGATAAAGACGGGTTCATGGACTCAAGTGACGGTATCCAATCTCGACTCCCTTGCGAGCGTCGGAAAGTTTAATCCTGCAGATTCTGCGGAGATTGGAATCGAGGTTTATTACCCGTCGCCTTATGATACCACGATGTGGTCGGGGAGCATAGAGATTGACAGCGTCAAAGTGTACGGCGAGTCTTTTCCCACGATGCTTCCGGACGAAGTGAACGCCATAACGGGTATTGAAACAGCGGGCAATAGCATGCCAAGAGACTATCGGCTGTACAACAACTATCCTAATCCGTTCAACCCGTCTACAGTAATTCAATACGATCTGCCAAGGGCGTCGATGGTTGTGCTGAAAGTGTACGATGTCCTGGGGAGACAAGTAGCTACCTTGTCAAGTGGCAGAGAATCGGCAGGCAGCTACAAAGTAAGTTTCAATGGTGATCGGTTTGCAAGCGGAGTCTATTTCGTGAGAATGTTCGCGAGGTCGCTTTCTGGAGCAGCTGAGACCTATACTCGGGTGCGGAAGATGCTCCTCTTGAAATAACGACTTCTCCTCAAGGTCCGTCCCGCCCTACCCGCTCTGCGGGTGGGACGGGGTGGTTTTCTGTCAAGTTGCTTCTCCACATATCATGCCCGTCTCGGCTTTTATCTGCCGGGGCGGGTTTCTTATGGATAGGTATCTTTCTCGTTTGATTCGTATTAGTAATTGAAGCAGTACTCGGGGCTGTAGTTAGTTCGGTTGGTATGCATCTCCCGCTTTTCCTACCCTGAGTGATCTGCAGTCAGTCATGTAGTATGAGTCGAATAGGCTATGACGAGTCCGAAGCTAAAACTACTATCGCGCTATCTTAACTGTAGGTGTACTCCCACCGAGAAGCGTAAAGTGGAGGATTGGATCAGTTCGAGCCCGGATAACAAGAATTTCTTTGATCGATTAAAAAAAGTCTGGGACCTTAGCGGACACGCGGACGCCAACCTCGATTACTCACGCCCTATTAGAGAGTTAGTCGCTATGATGCAGCAGAGCGATTGCACAACCGGGGATGGCAATTTTAAGGTGTTCAGGATGCCGGCCAGACCCGTAGCAAGGTGGATTCTCTTCAGAGCAGTCGTTCGTTATGCGGCAGTGATGGTTGCCTTGATCGGCGCCCTGTATGTTGTGCAGGCCATTAAAGAGATGGCGATCGAGAAGCAGGCATTAAAGCGAAGTAGCGCAGTCATCAGCCGGCAGGCATCGACGCAGCAGGGCGAGCAGATGACCCTCGACCTTTCCTACGGGGTAAAGATTGTACTCAATTCGGCAAGCGATCTGAGGTATGTCGAGCGGCCTGATGGATCTCGTGACGTGTATCTGAAGGGTGAAGCATATTTTGACGTGGTTCACTCCACTTCTCGCACCTTCACGGTCCATGTAAACGACGAGACTATCAGGGATGTCGGCACCAGGTTCAATGTTCGCGCCTGGCCGGACGACAAGAACATGTGGGTTTCAGTCATGGATGGATCTGTGTCCATCCAACGGGATTTGAGCGTCGGTACGGACGTTGTTGTTTCCCGAAATCAATACTGCATCCTGAACGGTGCTGGGATCGTGGTTCCCCCAACTTACACCGATGTTTCCAGAGACATCGACTGGATGGAGGGAAAACTCGTGTTCCACAATGCTTCAATGGGTGAAGTTGCGAAACAACTCTACTGGAACTATGGTATCCGCTGCCTGGTTGCCGATACTTCTATTCTGTCACGGAGAATAACCACTGCATTCGACAAACAAGATCCACCCAAAAGAATTATAAGCATCATTGCGCTCACCCTGAATCTGAGTTGTGAAGTGTCGGGGGACTCAGTTCTGTTTGTGGATTCGAAGACTGCCCACCCGGGAAGAGCTTTACCCGGACAACCTTATGAGAAACAATGACAAACCATCTCTTGAGAGGAGGGTATGACCATTAAAACCCTTTGTTACCTAATTTCAGCTATAGTCCTTCTCCAGTTTTTTGCACGACCGCGGTCAGTCTCAGCGCAGGAGGCGAGCAAAGGTTATTCACAGTCAGTCGCTCAAGACTGGAAACTAATGAGAATCGGCCCTGCGACTCTCGACGAAACGCAATACCTGAGTATGTGGCTTTCGATCAGCTTCAGCGGTGCCCCGCTCAAAAAAGTATTGCAGAAGATCACTTCCTTGACCGGTGTGGAGTTCTCATACAGCGAAAGCGAGGTTCGACTCGGAAAGAGCATTAGCGTGGATGCGAATCATGTCACTCTTGCCGAAGCATTGAATGAAGTCTTTGATGGTACAGGGCTAAGGTGGATGCCTGTGGCAGGAGGCTATGTCATAATCACCGAAAGCAAGGGGGAGGAAAACGGCAGCGGCACTCTGACGGGAAAGGTGGTTGACAGGGAAAGCAAGGTGGCACTTCCTGGAGCGACCGTCCTCGTCAAAGGCACAAGTATCGGAGCGGCTACCGATCTGAATGGAAAATTCACAATACACAACGTCCCGTCGGGAGAGCAAACGATAGTAATCTCGTACGTGGGGTATACTTCGGCAACTGAAGTTGTTAATGTCCCGGCGAACCAGACGGTGGAAAAAGATTTTCTTCTCAGCTCTATCGCGGTCAAGTCCAAAGAGGTTGTGGTTACAGCGCAGGCACAGGGGCAGATGCAAGCAATTAACCAGCAGCTTTCGTCGGACAAGATTATCAATGTCGTATCCGCGGATAAGATCAGGGAGCTGCCGGATGCTAATGCGTCGGAGGCCTTGAGCCGCCTGCCGGGTGTTTCCATTATGAACGGAGATCAGATTGTTATCCGGGGAATGCAGGCCAAAGATAACGTTATCCTTATGAACGGTGTGCAGCTCCCGTCCACCGATTTGAACACTCGCGCCGTGGATTTGGGTTTTATTTCTTCAAACATGCTTTCGAGTATTGAAGTCATCAAAACCGTGACACCGGACATGGATGCAAATGCCCTTGGCGGCGTTGTGAATCTGCGCCTGATGCAAGCTCCACAAAACTTTCACCTGGATGTGCTTACACAAGGTAACTATAACGCCCAGGCCAGAACGGCAGACAATTACAGATTATGGGGAAGCGTCAGCGATAGGTTTCTTGATAACAAGCTCGGTGTTTTCATTCAAGGAAATGCGGATCGCACGGATGGAGGAAATGACCAGACTACCGCCGGCTATTCCGTAAACACCGATTATAAAACCTACCAAACGTATCAGATGAACAATTTTACCTGGGATCAACAAGCAAACATAACTACAAATTACGGGGGGAGTTTGATTCTTGACTACAGTCTGCCTCGCGGTAAGATCACCCTCCAAAACACGTTGACGCGTAACCTTAATGACAATATCGATTATGAGTATTTAGCTGGCCTGGCCGGCCAGCAAACCGGGCTTCTGAATTTCACGGTGGGTCGGGACAAGTTCAACAGGGATTTGGACGTTAATGCCCTTGAAGTGGAAAATGATTTTGGGCTGGTAAAAGTCGACCTGACTTTGTCTCATTCGTTCAGCAACCAGTATACCGATATCCGCTACGGAGATTCGGGAGATTTTTTTGGCTTCACGAATTCTACAAGCAACGAGCCTTTCCTCGATGCGAATGGAAATCCGGTGAACATGACTAACCTGATAGGGCGGGCAGCCTTTCTTACTCCGGCCGACATGATGCAATTGCAGGTCAATCCGCCGTTTGCCCAAAATGCGGACCTTGAGAATTGGGCAACACTGCGATGGAACAATTTTGCAGAGCACTTCTACAACTCGGCTCTCAATTTTACGATCCCCGTGGTTTTTTCACCAGACGTGTCGGCAGCTTTCAAATTTGGTGGGAAGGTCGACCGTATCACCCGGGTTAATAACCTCGAGGAGGATTACAAGAGAACAGGAGATGCCGACATGTACAAGAACGTGCAGAATTTTATTCCCGGCACAACCCTCACCAATCTAACCCCCCTTCGGCTGGGCATGATCATGAACAACGATTTCAAAAGGGGGCAATACTTTCTCAACGACAGTTATGATATCCGTTATGTCATGAATATCAATCAGATGGACAATTTCCTGCCACAGGCAGCCTCGGGGTGGGTGAACCCCCGGCACGTCGAGAACTCGACACGCTATGATTTCAACGGTGCGGAAATTTACACCGCAGGATATTTGATGGGCACGTTCAACATCGGATCGCGGCTGACAGTTCTTGGGGGTGCGCGGTTCGAACACTATAACATGAACTACCAGTCGCACTTTGTTTATGTGACTCATTCTGTTGATGGTACATCCATCATTTATGATACGACGAGTGCCTACAGGCCCCTGTTCGATTCACTTGGTTTGGCTAGCACAAATCGCAATGATGACAACCTGTTGCCGAACATTCAACTCCGGTACAAAGTCACAGACTGGTTCGATCTGAGGCTGGCGTACACCAATACACTGGTTCGTCCGGACTACAACGCCATCATGCCGAACGTATTGTTTGAACCCGGCAACTACGGGGAAGCTGGAAATCCGGAGCTGAAGCCGACTCTCTCGCAGAATTATGATGCGGGCCTGTCATTCTACAACAACGACATCGGACTTCTGACTCTCGATGGATTCTATAAACATATGGACAACGTGTTCTTCTTCACAACGATCTACTATCAGAATCTTGGATCCTATAACGCCTGGTTCCCCGATTCTGCCGTCTGGAAGGCTTTAGGTCTCACCGGTACCGGAGCACCTTCTCAGTCTACACCGATACAAACATACTTGAACAATCCATATCCGGCTCATGTCTACGGCCTGGAGCTCGACTGGCAAACGCGATTCTGGTATTTGCCGGGACCGCTGAGTTATCTGGTGTTTGACATAAACTACACTCATGTTTGGTCGAACATGGATTATCAGCAACTGACGAACATTGATTCAACATATACATATACCGATCCCGCGACTCACCGGACCAAGATCGGAAATGTCTATCTCACGAAAAGCACTGTTCGTAACGCCCGGCTCGTTAACCAGAGCAATGATGTTCTAAATGTCTCTGTCGGCGCGGACTACATGGGTTTCTCGGGACGCGTTTCGTTCAACCTGCAAGGCAACGTGATCACAAGTGTGTCGTCTACGACGGCGGAAGGCGATCAATTTACAGGCAACATTTATATATGGGATATTGCTCTACGACAGCGATTGCCGATTAAGGGTTTGAGTCTGGGATTCAATGTCGAAAACTTGACCCATCAGCCGATTTACACATACCAGGTCTTTCCAAGAGTTCAGAATGGGCCGTACTTAAAAAACGTCGAGCAAACCATGTATGCGCCGAGCTATTATGAGCTCAATCTGAGATACAGTCTATGAAAGCTGGAGGCTCGGTAGAAGAAAGGAGGGCGGAAACAATTCGGAAAGGACGTAATGAATCATGTAAGGAGCAACCAATGAAATTTCAACACTCAAAGGAGAAAAGACAATGAAGAAAACATTGTTACCGATGTGCATAGTGGTGCTTAGCATGGTCGGTGCTGCCAGTGCACAGACATTTATGGACTATGTCAAAGAGATGAAAGGGGACACGGCGGTCATCAAAGACTACACAGGAATGGGAAGTGTATCGAACAGCATTTCGAACGCGCTGAACGCAGACACTAACCGACCCGCGGATCGTGTTTACGAGTTGGAAGCGAACGGCTATTATCCCATCACTGCAAATCCTACGACATCGGCAAGTGGTGTCGTGATTGTTGGGTCGGATCCCACTCCACTGGTCAACAACCAGAATGCTGCTTCCGCGCCACCTATTATTTGCGGCTCGACAGTTTCTGGCGGCACCAGCAACTCGGGAGGTATTAATTATGGAGGCGATCTGACAATTAAAAACTGCGCGATCATTCCCGCAGCATCGGATGGCACTCTGGGCTGGGCTTTTCTGAGCGGCTCAGCACCGAATTGCAGGGTCATTCTCGACAACGACCTTTTTGAACATACAAGATGGGTCTTTGTTCAGTCAAATACCGTGGCAGGAACAAGGCTGTTCATTAACAACTGCTACTTCGTGAATATGAGTGGCCAGCCATGCAGACGGAACGGCGGCGTTTACGATAACGTGAACAACAATACGGATACTATATGGGTTACGAACTCGACTCATGTCATGGCTGAGGGAAGCATGTACAAGTTCCGGAATTTCCAGATTGGAAAGCTTTTCTTCAACCACAATACGTTTGTCAACTGTGCCGGATCCATATTCGAGAGTCTTGGGTATGAAAGTAATCTTACCCTCACCAACAACATCTTCGTGAATTCTAATTTGCAGCCGACTTCCGACAGCGTACTAACCGCAGATGTCGGTGAAGTTGATCCCGACAATTTGCCGACAGGTCTCGTCAACTGCGCCGCGTTGCCGGACACTTTCCAGCAGGTACAGAGAAAAATCCTGGTTGATCGAAACGTAGTTTATTGGGATCCAAGATTCAGTAACATGGACTCGATCCTGGATGCACAGAAGGCGTGGGGTGAGACGAATTGGGTCTCCCAGATGATAACAATGAACAGTAGAACTCAATCGATGTTCGACGACAGTTCAACGTATCCGTACCTGACTGAGGGCAAGTGGTACAATGAGCTTCCGAAGTTTGTCGATCCCAGTAACCTTCTGACAACTGAAGCTGATTCATTGAAAGCATTTGCGATGGCAACTGTTAGTTCGAATGCGAGTCCGGCCGTTTTGGCGGACTGGCGAGTAGTCAGCATAGAAACTCCGGGTGATTTTTCTAACTACGTATATTCCGACTGGCCAATTCCGATTAACCTTGCTTACACAGATTCGGATTTGATGACCGGCGGGACGATGGGTGAGCCGGTCGGAGACCTGAACTGGTTTCCCGCTCAGAAAGCTGGCTGGAATGAGGCTGCTGAAAACACGACACTCGAAAACATGCTGCAAACAGGTACACTGACAGCAGTCGAGCACCCCGGTACTCAGCCCCGGACATTTGCTCTAAGCCAGAATTATCCCAACCCCTTTAACCCGAGCACGATAATAAGTTTCTCAATTCCGAAAGCGGGATATGTCAGCTTGAAAGTCTATAGCGTTTTGGGACAGGAGATTGCCACGTTGGTGAACGGCTTCAGGCAAGCCCAAACCTATAGCGTCGAGTTTGGTGGTACAGGTCTGGCAAGCGGAATATATTTCTACACCATCAAGTACGACAATCAGTCTATTTCCAAAAAGATGCTTCTCCTCAAGTAATAGTCCGATCTCGGTGCTGTCCCTTGCTCTGTCATGGGATGGCATCGGGAGAAAATGCCGCACCACGAGCACCAGAAGTACATGGAGTTGGCTAACAGAGCAAGGCTTCTCCTTATTGCTCGAGGCGCAAAGACCTGGTAAGAGATTATCAGGTCTTTGCTTTTAAGCTGTGCGGGTGTCATTCATTTCCATTGCAGAAATAACTTTATAGAGATCCATCATGACCAGATTTACAGTTCTTCTGCTGACAGCAATTGCCCTTCTCCTCTATTGTGAACCTGTGCTTTCTCAGCAACCCGACACCGTCGCGATAGTAGCAAACAGGTACACGATTAGTTTTCCCGAGTTGATGCAATTCGTCCACGATTATCAATACTACTATAGGTACAACCGAAATATCTCTGAAGCTGCAGACTCGGCATTGTCAGACATGGTTCTGAACAGGTTGAAGATAATCGACTTCTTCGAGAGGGGGTTTGACAAGGACAGAAGACTTCTGCAGGGTATGATGCGCATGCTGAACGAAGAACTGGTGGCTGAATACTACAGGGTACATTTCTTTCAAAAGTACGTCAATGAAGAGGCTCTGCAAAATGAATACAGGCAAATGGGGAAAAAGGTTGTCTACCGGCAAATTCTCTTGCGAAAGCCGGAAGGCGCATCCGAAGGAAGTCTCGACTCCTTGAGGTCGTTAGCAGAACGAATAAAAATGCAGATAGACGGCGGAGCGGATTTTTCCTATCTGGCAAAAAGGTATTCTGGCGGCTGGAGTTCTGTCAACGAGGGAAGTTTGGTGTCTCCTGTGAATTGGAAGCAGGCACTTTCATGGAACGGATATGATACGATCTTTAATCTTCCCGCAGGCCGCACCGCCATGCTGAAAACCGACAAGGCTTTTTATGTCGTGCAAGTCGAGAAGATCGATACCGTCAGTGTTCCACCATATTCAGAAGTAAGAGAGGATATCCTCAAAGCTCTCAGCGAAAAATACGAGTATGTGGCGAGTAACCAATTTGATCAGATGAAGAAACACATTGTCGACGAAGGGACGGTACGATGGAATGAGGACGGCGTAAAGAAACTTTTGTACTGGTCGAACATTCCGGACTTTTACCGAAGCGTCTATTTGGATACCCTGGAAAATGCGATCTCTCATGGAGACAATTTTCTCATCATGAAATATTCCAAAAGGAAAGTCGATCTCGCGGAATATCTTCATTTAATCGAGAATGTTCTGATTCTGGGAAAGAATCCCGGGTTAAAGGAAGATGACTTGAAAAGGTTCATCCTGGAGGCTGTACGAACCGGCAAGATCGCAGAAACAGCCCGTGATCTCGGTCTTGAAAAGGACATCCTTAATCCAGGAACAAAGGATCCTGGTCTGGAAAACGGAATAGTCAGGGCTTACGATAGCCGGATGATTGAGAAACGGATTCCTCCTGTAAGTCGGGAAGCGCTCAGGGCCTTTTACGAGGAGAACAGGAGTTCATTGTACTACCAGCTGGCCAAAGTAAATATTTACGCACTCGTCGATTCAAGCAGGAGCCGTTTTGAGGCGATGATGAAGAGGTTTGAACTAGGTGTCCCTTTTGAAAAGTTGGCCCATAAGATATTGGTGAAAACCTTCATCAGGCAACGTGATGGTACAATAGCCTCATACCTGTCGACCGAGCCGCCGTACCTTGGCAAAGCGGCGTTCATGTTGAAGTTATATCGGACTGCCGGACCGATCGAATACAAGGACACCTCCGGGGGAAAATGGTATGCACTGATAAAATGCATGGCAGTCCGAAAAGAAAGACAACTGACCTTCGCCGACGTAAGGAAGACCATTGCGAACGACTTTGCAGATTACTACAGAACCAAGATAGCCCATTCGGTAGCCCGGCAGCTTAGGAAGAAATACCCCGTTACGATCAATAAAAATGTTCTCCGGCAAGACCTGTCGGAAATCGGAACCGGTATTCAATTATAAATGAACGGAGATTGACTTTGAAAATTCAAATACTACTTCCTTTCTTTTTGTTCCTTGCATGCTCGTTTGTCGATGTATCGGCCCAAACAATGCCTTTCGTTTACGATGTCGAGAATACAGGAGCGGATTGTCCTATACCTTCGATGCCCTCGTTCAGCCAGCTCCCGGCAATTCAATCGCTGCCCGACCCGTTCGAGTGGGCTGATGGCCGGGGTCGCATCGAGAATTATTCGGATTGGCGGATCCGCCGGGCTGAGATCGGCGCTCAGATTCAGTACTACGAGATCGGCGAAAAGCCGCCTCGACCCGATAGTATTGCTGCCAGTTATTCTAATGGCGTGCTTACAGTGAACGTCACAGTAAACGGCCGAACGCTTACGCTGACTTCGCAAGTTGTCCTCCCGTCCGGACCCGGACCATTTCCTGCAGTGATCGGTATGAATAGTCCTAGCGGTAGTATCCCGAGCAGCATCTTCACGAGTCGCAATATTGCAGAGATCACGTTCAACCAAGATCAGGTGACTTCATACAGCAACCCGAGTAACAATGATCCTTACTACCGGCTTTATCCGTTTCTCAATCTCGATAACACAGGACAGTACAGCGCATGGGCATGGGGAGTCAGTCGGATAATCGATGGCCTGGAGCTTGTTCAGAATGTCCTACCGATAGATCTCAAACACATTGCGGTTACCGGCTGTTCGTATGCCGGCAAGATGGCACTCTTTGCGGGTGCGTTTGACGAGCGCGTCGCGCTGACAATTGCTCAGGAGTCCGGCGGCGGCGGGGCCACTTCGTGGCGATACTCGCATACATTGCCGGCCGGCAGCGTCGAAGACATAGATAATACGAACTACAACTGGTTTGAAAATTCGATGACCCAGTTTTCGGGAGATAACGTTTCGAAGCTTCCTGAAGACCATCACGAGTTGATGGCGATGTGTGCGCCACGTGCACTGTACGTTACGGCAAATCCAGACTATACATGGTTGTCGAATCCATCGTGTGATGTCTGCAGCAGGGCCTGTGCACAAGTCTATAAGACTTTGGGCATCGCCGATAGGTTCGGCTTTTCTATCGTTGGTGGACATATGCACTGCCAGGTTCCGGATAGCCAAATTCCGGAAATTGAGGCTTTTGTCGACAGGTTCCTGCTCGGCGAGGATACTGTAAACACAAGCAACATAGCCGACAGTCCGTACAGTATCGATCTCTCGCCGTGGATAACATGGACGAATCCGACTCTCCACAACGACACGACGTTCTTTGCGACTCTCTCTTACCCTTCTAACGGTCAAGTGGGTGTAGATACGAGTCTCACTTTCAAATGGAACAAGATAGGAGATGCTCAAAAGTATATTGTTGAGGTGTCCACGGACCAATCGTTCACGACGATCAGCAAAAGCGATTCGACAGAAACGGATACGTCCATAGCTTTGAATGGCTTGTTAGAAAATCAAAGATACTACTGGCGCGTTCTTGAGAAAGGCACTGCCGGACCAAGCCTCTGGAGCAGCGTGTGGAGCTTCATCACGACAATGACCCAGCCTCCCGAACCTCAATTAGTCTCTGCTGTCTCTCCACAAAATGGCTACTACACGTTCAACTGGAACAAGGTGAAGAACGCGGATCAATATCAGATACAGATTTCCGGCTGGCCGGATTTCAGGAGCACTTTCAAGCAGATGACCACGTCTGATACGCTTAAAACCGTTTCCTGGTTTTCAGAACAAGACTACTGGTACTACTGGCGCGTTCAAGCAAACAATATGGCAGGCGCCGGACCATGGAGTAGTACATTCCGGTTTGGTGTAATGTATGCTCCGACAAATCTTGCTCTTCAAAAAACGGGTTCAAATGAAATCGCTCTAACCTGGAATAATAACTCGACGATTCAAGATGGGTTTGTGCTTGAGCGCGCCCAGAATCCCGATACGTCGTTTGCAGTTCTCGATACATCGAAAGGGAGCGAAACTCAATATGTGGACAAGGCGGCGGTACAGGGTCAAACTTACTCTTACAGAGTAAAGGCATACAATGATTCTCTGGTTTCCGCCTACAGCAATGTTGCTTCCTCGGTCACGGGAGTTAGTCAAGAAGCGGGGACGCCGACGCAGTTTTCGCTAAGTCAGAACTATCCAAATCCGTTCAACCCTACTACCCAGATAAGATTTGCATTGCCTCGATCTGTATTTACAAGACTCACGATATTCGATCTTCTCGGCAGAGAAGTGCGAACGCTTGTCAGTGCTAGACTGGGCCCGGGCTACTACGAAGTCAACTTCTCCGCCGAAGGCGGGTCCGCCTCTGGCGGGGATGCGAGCCGATTAGGTAGCGGAGTCTACTTCTACAGAATCGAGGCGGGCAGTTTTGTCGAAACTAAGAAGTTACTGCTGTTGAAATAGTATCATATAGTTCAAATGTGTATTGCAGACCAGGAGGCTGCCATAGCGGAACTTGAATAGAAGAGTGGTCTATCTCAATCTGTTTCTTCTCTCCTCGACGGTATTATGTTTTGAAATTGTGTCTACGCGGATCTCTTCTTTGATTTTCGCATACGACTATGCTTTCATAATCCTGTCTCTGGCTATTCTCGGGATCGGGACAGGCGGAATATTTTCGTACTACAGGATCAGCAACGGAGAAGTCTCCGCGGCGCCGAAGCTTTTTTCGGGGATTCTTTTCCTGGAGGGCATTTTCTTGCTCTCTTTTGTTGTTGCCGTCGCCGAGTTTGGCATCACCAATTATTTTGTTTTCTTCTTTCTCCTGATAATCCCGTTTTTCCTCGCAGGCATCGTATACGCACAACTGTTCAAGCTCTATGCGGAATATGGATTCGCGTTGTATGCCTCCGATCTTGCGGGTGCGGCATTCGGCTCCGTGGCATCTGTCGGTGTGCTGAATTATTTCGGCGCGCCGAATTCGGTCCTGTTCCTGGCAATTGTGGTCTTTGTTTGTGCGTTAATCTTCTCATCAGGACGAATCCAGAAAGCCAGACTGACTGCGATCGGATCATTTCTGGCTTTGGCTTCCATCATGCTGTTGTGGAACGGGAAGAGTGATTTGCTGAAGTCGCTTCCGATCGGAGATTTCCCTGAGAAGGACTACTACCACGTCTATCCTGATGCAAAGAATATTTCGAAGATCGTCGACAGCAGATGGAGTGTCTACGGCCGTGCAGACCTGGTTCAGTATGATAATCAGGACTATGTGAAGCAGTTGTTTGTTGATGGGGCGGCAGGTACGCAGATGTATAAATTTAACGGGGACGTCAAGCACCCGGGAAAGATGCTGTACGACCTTTTGCTGAGTCAGACTACGAGCATTCCATTTCTTTTTCTTCATGAACAACAGAAGAACAACATGCTCGATATCGGTCCGGGCGGCGGGAAAGAAATTCTAATCGGACTCTTTAGCGGCGTCAAAAGAATCACCGGCATCGAAGTGAACCCGGATTTTGTAAAGATTGTGAGGAGATACAGGACGTTTGACGGCGGAATTTATAACGACTTTCCGAACGTGAAGATCTTGATCGGAGAGGGACGGGACTTCGTGAAGCGGACGGAGAGCCGCTATGATCTGATAGTGATGTCGCTTCCATCCACGGCTCAGCTTCAAAACATCGATAACCTGGCGATGAGCGAAAACTATCTGCTTACTCTCGAAGCCATCAGAGACTACCTGAGAATACTAAGACCTTCCGGTGAGCTGATCTTCACGGTGCACAACAGACTGGAGCTGCTGCGATTGATAATTACGACCATGGCCGCATTCCGTGAAAGTGGAGTCAGCAGCAGGCAGGCAGTCGATCACTTTATGGTTCTCGAACAGGATTACGCGCCGACGATCGTGGTTAAGAAGAGTGCATTCGACACCGATGATCGACAACGGATCCGAAAAGTCATGAAGATGGTCCCGGCTTTGTTCCCCAACGTAACTTATCTGCCTGGAGCCCCGCGAGATTTTCCAAACACCGGTGTCAATCGATTCCTTGAGGAAGTAAGTGCGGGACGCATGTCGGTTGACCAATATGTAAATCGCAGCAGTTTCAACATCAGACCCTGTAGGGACAACAGTCCGTATTTTTACAATCTTCGAAGAGGGATTTCGCCGGTGTATGGTGGACTGCTCGGAGGAGTGGCAGCAGCTTGCATTATGATGTTGGTGATTCCTTTTGTCCGGATAAAGAAGAGATTGAAAAAGGACAGGATCGGTGAAGTCATATTACCTTTAATCGTTTTCACCTGTATCGGTATCGGCTTCATGATGATAGAGGTGACTCTCTTTCAGAAATTGGTTCTTTACCTCGGCGCTCCAACGATTTCATTATCGATACTGCTGAGCTCCATCTTGGTCGATATGGGCCTGGGTAGCTTCTTTGGTGCAAAACTCTTCCCCGACAACGTCAACAAACGGTTGGTGACTGTTTGCATAAGCATCGTTGGTGTCGGAGCTCTGCTATTTGTGATATATCCGTCGATCCTGAGCAAATTCACGGAAGCGGACCTCGCCCTTCGTGCCCTCCTCACCTTTCTTCTGGTTTTGCCGCTCGGCTTTTTAGTCGGAGTTCCTTTTCCGACTGCTATTCAGCTATTGAAAAGAAATAACATGGAACAGTATGTCCCGTGGATGTACGGAGTGAACGGGACAATGTCGGTTCTGGGTTCAGTATTGGCGGTTGTCCTGTCGATGCAATATGGATTCACGGCTGCATTCTTCATTGGATTGTTTTTCTATTTTATCGTTCTCGTAACTGTGCCAGTATATTCGGTGCAAAGATAATGGAGGTAAAGATGTCAGGGACTGAATACCAATTGTTAAGGCGCTTTTTCCCTCTCGTGACTGTGGTGCTGCTTTTCGCTTCGGTACCGTTATACTCTCAGATTGTTACAAACGGAGGCTTCGAAAGCTCCAACACCGGCGTGGTTGACACAACCGGATGGGAAAGTGGCACAAGAGCAGTCAAAGGCTGGCTTATCCAGGTCGCTTCCGGGATAAATCCACCACCGGTGTGTCGGATTGTAAGCGACACGGTGGAACAAGGAGACCGTGCCCTGAAAGTCACGGTCCATGGTCTCGGGACAAATCAATGGGACATCCAAGTTGTCGCAGATAGCCTGCACGTCAAACCCGGAGCAGAT
>JAKASW010000364.1 GCA_021818875.1 Bacteroidota bacterium | reverse complement strand
TCGTCTATGTCAAGTACTTTTTTTTGAAACAAAAATAAACTGTTCGCCGCGTTCATATTTGCATCCGCACGCCAAGATCCGCCGTCATACCATAGTACTTAGCCGCGCTTGGGAAAGTGGAACCTTGATTGATCTGTATGTCCGGTTCACCATTAATGTCGTTTAAATCTAAATAAATCTGGAGACCGCTCCACGGAAGGTTCTGCTTGACCTGAGCATCATACCTCATATACTGTGCCTCATTAGATCGCAGCTGAGGCCAGAAATTGTATTGATAAAATATATTGCCGTTGTAAAGCATTGAGACACGTGCGCCGAAACCACCCAGATCGTACCCGAGAGTTGCATTCACTATGTCGTTCGGTTGATCAATAAGCCGATCCGAGAAGTTTGTGACGACGGTGTCGATAATCACCGGATACGTCGGTTTAACCGTATTTAAGTAAGTATAAGGATACGTCGCTTTCGAATAGACATGTGTATAATTCACATTCAGGATAAGACCAGAGAGCGGTCCGGGCAGGTACCAGAAGTGGGTCTGCCAGTCAACTTCGAAACCATAGTCATAGACCGGATACTGATCGTTGATAGCAGTGTTTAGCGAATATCCGTCAGCATAGCTGGGAACACCAGGGTACTGGGATGAATTGATTATGTACGTATTACCGGTAGCAAAAATAAAATTCTGGATCCTCTTGTAAAAGCCATCCACAGAGAGGATCCCAATCGTATTATCGTAAAAAGATACGATGGCATCATAATTTACGGAGTTCGCAGGCTTGAGAAGATAATTATGGTAGTCGACGCTACTTTGTCCGACATCAAGCTCAGGCGTAATGTCAGTGTAATCGGGGTAATTAATTGTGTTAGTGTATGCGAGGTGAATCTGGAACCAGGGAGTGGGGTTGTAGATCAAGTGGACCATAGGGAGCCAGAATCCGTGAGCTATATTCATTGTGGTATCATAATGGGCAAAATAATACCTCGAAGCAGGACCTAACTGCGAGAGAGCTCTCGGAGCACCGTACTCCGTCTGCAAAACTTGATATCTAACGCCAGGCAGGAAAGTCAGGTCAGGACCGATATGCATCGTTATCATTCCATAACCGGCACTTCTGTATTCCTGTCCCCAATAATTGTTTATTCCGGATTGCAGAGCGTCAGAAGACCAATTCTCCAGCGTACCGACCTTCTTCGCAATGGTCAGTACCTGTTCCAGGATACCAAGGTTTAAGGGGAGACCCATTTTGTATCCTCCCCCCAGGAAATTACTGCCATAGCTATAGCTATTGTCGGCGAAAAGAGGAAGGATTGCACCGTAGGCATTTATCGTGGACCGCATCCATGGATACTGGTCACCAATAGCCTGCACTATAATCGGTCCGCTGTTTCCATCACCCTGCGTATAGTTGTAGGATCTGTTCGTGTATCTGAACGCTCCCCCAAATTTAAGTACGCTTGTTACGAGGCTGGAGAAGTTAATGTTTGTCTCAAGGTCGAGCTGTGCTCCTACGTTGTCTTGTCTCAAAATGCTGTACGCTTGTTTCAACCCGGACAATTGCGTTATCTGCATGCTATCGATAGCCAATTCCGGAATTTGTTTTGGACTAAGGCTGGCGTCCGCCAACGAGCTGAAGCCGGTCGGCGACCCCTGCGTGAAGTGCCACATCTCTACATAAGGCAACAGGGTTTGGGAAAATGCATTGGAAAGTTTCAGGTGAACATTGAGTATCAATACCTGCTTCTGGAAATCGAGTATGCTAGTTGCTTCGGTTAAATCTTGCTGTTCTGCCAGGAGCCCATATATATGGTCGTTTCCGCCATTGACGAGGTTAAATGTCTCGCTGCGATTCACGGTGTTGGTGATACCGTAACTGAAAAAGTTCATCAGACCGATCTTGCCTTCGGGCAGTCGGTAATCCATCGTTAAAGTACCATCGTATCGATTCTGGGTGCGTGGAATGTCTTGCAGAGTTATACCGTCCAGAAGAGTCGTGTTCACGACGTTTAACTTCGGGCTATTCAACCCGTAGGTCGCGCCAAGTTCGTTGGCTGACAGGTTCTGTCGTTCGGCATCGCCCTCGGCGAACATTCCGAATTTGTCATCAAGGAAGCGTTTCTCAAACGTTGCGACAAATTTATAATCGTTATAGGTACTCTTCAGGTTATCGTATCCGCCCTGAGCAAGCAGATGCAATTGAGGTTTCGGTGTTCTGGCTTCTCTAAGATTGAAATTGACAGTCCCGCCAAGAACAGCCGCATCCATATCCGGTGTAATAGCCTTTGTAACCTCGATACCTCCCAACATGCTCGATGAAACCATGCTCAGATTAACCCCACGATCGCCGGAGGAGTATGCAGAAGCAAGAATATTATCACCCTCATTAGCTGATTCGATATTACCAACACTATTGAGGGAAGTGACGTTTCCCGGCATCTGTACGCCGTCAACGGTTATCATGTTATACTGTGGAGCAAGACCGCGTATCACAACTTGCGTTGCCTGTCCTCCTTGCCTGATTAAAGAAATTCCCGGCAACCTCCCTACCGATTCTGCCGCATTTGCGTCCGGTAGTTCCTGTATCCTTGCTGCAGAGACTACGTTCTCAATTGTGCTTGAGGAAAGCTGCTGGTTGATTGCACCGCTTTGACCGCTCGCCTGAGCCGTGACTATGACCTCCTTGCCTTTCAAGGCAACCGCCGCCAGCTTAACTGTGACTTTTGAGACTAAATCCGATTCAACTTTGACAGGGACTTCTTTCGTCAGATAACCGACGTAGGTGGTCCTCAACTTATATTCACCCGGTGGTACATCCCGGATCGTGAAATTTCCATTGAGATCGGTCGCTGCTCCCATGCTCGTGCCAACGAGCAACACGGTGGCACCCGGTAACGGCTCCCCTGTTTGAGAATCCTTGACGGATCCTTCAATACTTGAGGACGCGCCGAACACATTTACACTTGTCATCATTCCGATACATATCATGGTACAGAAAATCCTGGCGATCTCTCCAGGACGACCTCTCATAACTCTTGAGAGTGCGTTTGCCGTAGCATGACGCGTTTGGGAGTCTCTAACAAAGGACATAAGTTATACTTCCTGCTCTTCAGGTTTTTTGTTCGAAAAGAAATTGAATTTGATTGGAAGAACTGCGTCATTTCGGACAGGATCATGGTGACTCTCGGCTGAGAACCTTAATGGCATTCCCGATTCAATAATACCAGATCGGCTGGTGATGCCGGGACAGCAGGACATTTGAACCGGGGGCGAGCTAATGGCCGGCGGTATCCGCGTGTATGAACATTGCTGATGACCTTGCCGTAGCATAGGTGGTTCCTGGGACCTCCTAAATATAACTCCTGTTCAGGAAAGCAGTTCCATCAATTTGTATGACAAATTATCTGGCTAGTTAGTTCCACGATTGTATTTACCGAGAAAGTAATCTTTCCATTTCGCTCTCAAACTTGTCTAACGTATAACATTCCTTTCTCGCAACTGAAATATTAATCACAATCGTCGTCTATGTCAAGTACTTTTTTTTGAAACAAAAATAAACTGTTCGCCGCGTTCATATTTGCATCCGCACGCCAAGATCCGCCGTCATACCATAGTACTTAGCCGCGCTTGGGAAAGTGGAACCTTCAACGCCCTGCCTGTC
>JAKASW010000363.1 GCA_021818875.1 Bacteroidota bacterium | reverse complement strand
AGTCGAAGGCATGGGGGACGAAAAGATTCACGCCCCACGCACCAATGGCATTTGTTCCTTTACGGATACCCTGCAGATCGAGATAAGAGTCCGTACCTTGGACGCCCTGATTCTCGCACATGAACCGGCGGCCTTCATAGTCGGCCACCGATTGCGCGACTTTGAAATTTAGGGGTTGGCGGCCGTAATCTACGAGTGAGTCGACACCTACTGGGTCAAGCCCCCTTTCCACCGCGAAGAGATTCCCTTCAAGCGCTGCTGCCCACTGCAGGCTCTCCTCCCATGCGTGGCCCGTTCGATGAATACCGAGCTGTGCCGCTGAATTGGTAATCCCATTCCAAAAGGAGGAAGCATATAGCTGCGTAACTGTCGATAGATAGTCCGTACGGACCTTAGTTGTTATGTCGCCACCGTCATAAATGAGAAGTGGTAGCATTTTTCGCAGATCATAGCCGGTTCGTTCCTGGAATGTGTCAAACAGATGTGGCGTCCATGCAATACGGTATCCGTAATCCCCTTCGTGATCTGAGAAGGAATAATGAATCGTGCCCCCAAAATAGGGCTTGAAGCGACGATAGTATTGCTCATATGTCAACTGAAAATATAGTTTCATGGCGTCTGGATTCATGAGATCTACAAAGCCGCCATCAAATCCCATCGCTGGTTGTAGATGAAACTGCACAATCACCCACTTCCCTTCAGGAACGGACCATTGAATACGGTTGTTTACCAGCCTGGAAGTAAGAAGAGTCAAGCTGGTACCGTCAATATGACCCTCACTTAGCCATCGCGCCGCCACAACCGATTGGAGGTTTGGCTCAGCAGTCAGTTCCAATAATTGTGGCCCCTGGACAACCATTGCTGTATATGCCAACGTTTTCATACGGAAGTCCGGACGCTGTGCCAATACTTCACTTTGATGATTTCCGGACATGTGCACATTTCGTACCTCACCACTGGGCCAGTCGTACTCATCTACAAAATTGAACTCAAAGCCGGACTGTTTAGCTTGTTCAAGGCCGACTCCGATCGCCTTCCACCAATCCTCAGAAAGATATGGGGTCTCCAGCCCATCGCGTGCATGCAAGAATGACCCATAGACGTGTTGATCTACCATGTCTCGTATTTCCTGCTGGATCTTCGGACCCTCCATCTTGCCATTCCAGAACCAAAATGGCATTGGTGAATAGTCTCGCGGAGGATTTACAAATTGTTCGTAAAGCTGGTCTGATCTGCTGGCAGGAACCTGGGCTACCGTCGGTATTGCGACTATGGTAGAGAAAGTTGTCAAGAGAAACAGCTCAAGGAGCCTTTTCATTTGTTCTCCTTTATAGTTCCATATAGCGTTCCCTGATGGGCCGGGGACTTGGTTGACGGCGGTGTTTCACGGTTGTCCGAGTATGAGCAGGCAGTTCACCGCTATACTGGCTGAAAGCCACCCAATGTAGACACGGCTGTGCTCTTCCCTGCCCAAATGCTCTATATCACAAGCGTTTTTCACACGATGTCCTTTCTCCGGGCAATTCTTCTCTGATTATTCCCCGAGTTTCTTAGGCACACCGCCTTCATTGAGAACTTGGTGATACGGTATTAAGCGAATTTGCCCCAATAGCCCAGAAGCGATGGGATGAATGTCGTTCATGCCTTGTGGTTCGAACCGCTTACCATAGCGGCTGTTCAATAGCCGATAGTCTGGCAATGCGTGGCCGGCCATTTTGTTGATGGCAAGATTTCCCACGATGATTCTTAGCTGGTTCCTTCCTGGCTGTACAAAACGTGTGACATCCAGGTGGTACGGAGGATGCCAAAGACTACCAACAGGTTTTCCGTTTATATAAACCTTCGCTGCTTCTCTGATTGGACTTTCCAGCAACGCCTGCATTCCTGGGCCGTTGCTTCGCTTTGGGATTACTGGAACTCCAGAACCAAAGTCGAGATATACCGTTGTATCAGGCTCGCACATGGATTCCGGGACAACAATTACTTTGTTGTAAGCAACTTCGCCAGAATAAAATCTGGTGGATGACTCTGTTGTCCACGAATGCAAGTGCTGATAATTAAATACCCGATCCTCTCCAAGAAAATGTACCTTCCAGTCCTCACTTAAATCCACTATCCCAGACACCGGAATCAACCTGACGGCTTTCTTAAATGCGCCTGCGTTCTCATGCGAAAAAACGAGGATGCGAGCCCCGTACGGTTGTAGCAAAATATGCAAAAGATTGCCGGATCCAGCAAGTTCTATTTTCCCGGAGTCAGGATCCCACCACTCCGCAGTTTCTTCTAAAACTCGAAATCTCGCTTGGAATTCCCGTGGTTGATTGCTGGTATTGGCTATGAAATATATATCTGCATCGGGAAGTTTGCGGTGAACAAATCCAATATCCTGCGTCTGCGGTACGATCACGACATCCGGTTGCGATAGACGCGAGAGTGTTGATGCGAGGTCCCGTTCATTTGCCACAAAGCGGCCGCGAGCATTTGAAGGCGAAAATAGCAGCCGGGAAATCTGCTGAATCTGTTTGCTCTCCTCGACCGAATTCAAAAACCCGGGCGCTGTAGATGGAAGCCTGCGCGTAGCAATCACGATCCCGCCGCGCTGTTTATACTCCTGTATCCTGCGATATGTCGACAGAGAAATGCGTGTAATATTCGGAAGGATAAGCACGCGGTACGGGATGCCGACTTTGGCGATTGCAGCCTCATCTATATAGTCAAAATTGAAACCGGCATCAAGAACTTGCGGGATAAGATTTGGACCTAGGAGAGCTTTCATTTGCTTGCTGACAGAGATACGGGTAGTGGTGAAGTTTGTCCATGCGTCGTCCGTTGGCAACAGAATGGCAATATCATTCTCCGGTTTTCCCAAGCGAAGTACATAACTGATGCGCTGCAGATATCGCGCTATCTCCGGCATAACAAACCACCAGGGGTTGTGATTGTTCCATGCTCCTGCCGCATAGAAGTGCCATCCGGGTTCCCCGACAGACGGCAGAGAGTAGGGCCACCCATGACCGATCAACTGATTAATTCCATTCAAGAAATCCAAATCAGCCTCGGCCTTCATATCCAAAGGAGTTGCACGAAAGGCAGGAGAGTGAAGCCACGTCCACGTCTCAGCGGATGTGACATGTCGATCATATAGATGACTGGCAGAGGAGGCCCAGCGCGTTTCAGAAAACTCCCTCCAGCGATAGTTCTCTCCTTCTGGAATATCCACAAGTGAGTAACTGGATAAAATTACCGGCGGAACGCCGTAATTCTGGGCACGGAATCGTGTGCCGTGCTGTTCGGCCCACGCATGGATAGGCGCCAAGTAGTTCTGATTCACCAATTCCGTCAACGTCTGGCCCCAATCGTGACGAATAGACTGTGTGCTAGGGCCGATATTTCCGACCAACGCTGGGAGATAAGGGGTCAAATCGTAGCCGCGCCGCTGCTGAAATTGATGAAGAAAATCGGGCGTCCAGTCAGAATCGAAGACCTCCAGGCTATCGCTGAAGACCGCATACGGTGGATGAGTTCCAAAGGCCTGCATCAAACGATCTCCCACTGTATGCAAATGATCTTCGATTGCAGCACGATCATAATGATCGAGAACGAATCCTGATGCGCCGACTGCCGCCCGCTTGACTATCTGTCCGGTACGACTGGAGATAAAGAACAGA
>JAKASW010000362.1 GCA_021818875.1 Bacteroidota bacterium | reverse complement strand
CGGTGAGCTTCCAGTCAAGCCAACTGTCTACTGTTCCAAAGGCAATTTTGCCACTTCTCGCCGCGGCTCGCACACCTTGTACGTTGTCGAGTATCCACCGGATTTTCGTTGCGGAGAAATATGCATCTATCACCAAGCCTGTTTTAGCGCGGACTATCTCTGCCAGACCCATCTTCTTCATCTGTTCGCAATAGCCGGAAGTTCTTCGATCTTGCCAGACGATCGCATTGTAAACAGGCTCGCCGGTTTCCCGGTCCCACAAAATGGTGGTTTCCCTCTGGTTGGTTATTCCGATGCCGGATATGTCCGAACCGCTGATTCCGATTTTTGAAAT
This sequence comes from Bacteroidota bacterium, assembly GCA_021818875.1. Classification (GTDB taxonomy): domain Bacteria; phylum Bacteroidota; class Ignavibacteria; order Kryptoniales; family JAKASW01; genus JAKASW01. Next base: position 3,338 of record JAKASW010000362.1, on the reverse strand, counting down.
AGCCTCCGTGACTACACTTGCCTGAGAAGACCAGATTTCTTTGGGATCATGCTCGACCCAGCCGGGTTTCGGATAGTATTGTCTAAATTCCTTTTGAGCGGTCGAGACCATCTTGCCGTTCCGGTCAAAGACTATCGCTCTTGAACTTGTAGTTCCCTGATCTATGGAGAGAATATAACTGCCCATCAACGAGCCATATCCAGCAGGCAGTTAGTTCCGGCCCGCATGCGCGATGCGAATGCCATTCTTATCGCTAATAATGTTGTAAGTACGATTGCCGTCTCGCACATCCAGCAGTTCGCCATCGAAACCGCGAGGCTGCACATTTGAGATCAGAGCATGCGTCAGGTAGTTCGGTTGGTAACCGAAAAATTCTCTTATGATTGTCTCGGCGAAAGAGCCGCCGTTGCTGCCGTTGTACGTCTGGCTGTGGTAGCCGAAAGTCATGAAGTCTGTAATGTGAACAGGCGCGTCATATCCCTTTCCAATAAGTTGGCGCGACTGAGAGAACGGCCCTTCATAGGTAGTCCCGGTACAACGGTGAAGAAATTTTAGAGCCTGACCGTATTTGCCAAACTCACACATGACAGCCATTGTCTCTGCGGGCCAGGCACAAAAGGCGCCAATCGGCCCGTGGTCAGGTCGGTCGGACTCGGCGGCAGCCGGATCTCGCCACGAAAGTGCCCGCATCCAGTGGGCAGTCAACAACTGTGTATCGACGAAATGAAGCATCTCGTTCCTGAGTCGCTGTGAAAGATCCTTCGTCAGCGTCAGGCCTATTGTTGCAAAGTCGAAAACCGTGCGGACTGCAACCCGTTTCCCATTGTCATGCACACTGTACCAGTATCCTTTTCCCGGTACATGAAGCTTCATCACTGCGGCGAGGAGACTCTTTGCCATTGAACGAAGATGTTCTGCTTTCTTCCTGTAACCCATTGCTTCCTCGACCTGTGCAGTACGCTGCATCAGCCACACGTTCGCGGCGTTCAAGGAAGCCACTTCGCCGATGTAAGTCGGCACGCACTCCAGGAGGTTTGAGGCGTCGCCGTAATTCGCGAGTGTGTGCCCGGGCTTCACGAGCGACTTCCAGTGCGTCGCTATCTCGTACATGTGCTGGAGAACTGTCTTGCCATTTATCTTCTCGGACAGAAACGCCGTATCGTGCGTTACATCCAGGTAGTCATTTAGCAGAATGAAAATCGAATAGTCGTTCGCGCTGTACCATACTCCCTGCATCGATCCTGTTAGAAATTCTTCAGCGTAACCGTTGTAAATACCCTTCGACAGCCAGGAGGTCAGATATTCTTTCATCACAGCCGGGTCAAGCAGCGCAAGCGTTGTCGCCCACTCGCGTGTATCCCAGAAATACATCATAATGCAATTACTCTCAGGCGAATTACTGATGTAGGCACGCGGGGCAACAGGAAAGCATGTGCGGTAAACACTGAGCAGAGACAAGATGCTCATGTAGTACATCCGCCGGAGATCCTTGTCGGCAGTAACCAGTACCGGCAGATGACCGGAGAAGTAAGCATTGCCGGGAGTGAACATTGCGCTCCACCGGCTCTCCCAATCGATCTTGACTGCATCAAACGCAGATGCAAAATGTGCGGCGGTTTGTGCAGCCAATTCATGCACACTTTCGTCCGCATGACCGATTATCAACACATAATTGATCACCCTGCTGCCGTGTGGCTGGAGGGTGACTGTCCAGGTCGCCGCGCCGGAATGCTTGTTGACTGATAAATTATCCGGCGTGGTTTCAAAAGAGAAGCAATTGCTCAGCCCGGCACCGGCATTTTCCAACAGGAGAGAACGGCCGTCATCGATGGAATTCGCGGAAAAGGAGGCAGAATCAGCGTCTCGCGGCATTTGCCAGCCCCAGCTCTTGTGTTCTGAGGTGTATGCCGTAAGATTTATTTCCACATGAAATATCTTTCGAGCAGAAGCGACATTTTTCAAATCGACATGGAAGAGTAAACCTCGTTTCTCATACATCATCCGCACTGCCGTTTCGATTCGGAGATCCCCCGCATGGCCTTCTCGCAAAGCCTGATAGGCGTACCACCTTGTCTCTTCGAGCTTCGGCATTTTGCCATCGACATGCATGGCGCCCGTATTGCCATTCATGAGTATCGGCGGGAAACTCAGGTTGCCGATTTGTAGGACTCCATCGACGCATTGCGAAGAGCCCTGTGTGCTGTTCAGGGCTGGATAGCATAGTAACGTCGATGCCTTCTGCCAGCTGCCGGCGAGCGCATTCAGCTTCGGTATCTTGGACTCAGGACCTTTCGCAGCAAACGCGCTTGAAAGGAAGGCAAGACTGAGAATAGACGCCAGAACTGCAAATTTAAAAAGAGTTATAAACTTTTTCAAATTTCTTCCTGTTTCGTTACTTAGATTTGTTCTTCGAAGGGACCGGTTCCACCGCTTTGAAGCTCCGCGCGATCCCTTCTCATACGGAAGGCAGAATTCCCAGACGGTTAGATAGACCGAAGGATTTTGTTAGCTTCCTGCCGAGTAGATCGAATATCTCGGGATCGGCATACTAGTTCCTTTGATGGCTCGCCAGAGTATTTCATTGAATTCCCGAGGTGGGACCATATCGGCATGCGCGAAATTCCAGTGATCCATGATGGACTGTCCGTACGCACCAAGTGGATTCCTGGCGTTGATATTTATCATCGGATTGACGACGGTGTACCTTGCCGTATCGATGTTCATCGTGAAAGAATTGAACATTGGAGTGGCCGCGGCATCATACTGGCTCATGGGCGGGAGGCCCAATATCAGCTCCATCGTCCTAAGCATGGATGAGGTGGTGTAAAGGGTGTTGTCGACAAAACCCCTCTTCACGTATGGGCTGATCACCAGGCCTTCGGTTCTGTGCTCATCTACGTGGTCGGCACCGTCTTGTGCATCGTCCTCAATAACGAAAATGGCAGACTTATCCCAAATCCGGCTGTGAGATATCCGGTTTACAAAGAGACCAAGCGCATAATCGTTCTGTGCCACCATAGCCTGCGGAGTCCACGCTCCTTTCGTCGTCCCCCATGTATGATCGTTCGGCAAGCGAATAATGCTAAGGTGAGGTAATTTCCCCTCACGAACAAGCCGCGTGAAATCCTGATTCCATTCCTTGTACCTGTCCACATCGGAGAATTTCAGATCCCAACTGTGATACCATACATCCGTATGTCCAAACAACGCCCTTTCAAGTGGAGTGTTTGGGATCGAAGTATCGATATGAGCGAGTACAAATTTGCTGTCGTTCACTTTCGGGTATCTGCTGAGGTCCGATTCGACCATCTTTGTCGGGTACACAAATTCTCCGTAAT
>JAKASW010000032.1 GCA_021818875.1 Bacteroidota bacterium | reverse complement strand
TCAGTGACAACGAACCTTTCAGCCGGGAATCCAGCCACATGTTTACCAACGGCGACCGGAGCATAATCAAGCTTTTTGAGAGCGAGCGTAATGATCCAAATGACCGTATCGTAAACTTTGTGAAAGGAGCGGACGTCCTGATACATGATGCAACGTACACTCCGGAACTGTATAAAGAGCATGTCGGGTGGGGTCATTCGGATTACCTTTTCACGATGCAAGTCGCAGCCAAAGCAGGGGTGAAAAAGCTCTGCCTGTTCCACTACGATCCGTTGCTGGACGACGAGAAACTGGATATGGTCGTTGCCGATTGCGAAGATTGGATCAAAAAGATGAACTATGGCTTCGAGTTGTGCCCAGCGATGGAAGGTCTCGAATTCACGGTCTGATGGCTGGGCGACTAACCTGCAGCATCCTTTAGCCCGCATCAAGAACTCATCACTTCTTAAGAGAACATTTCCAGGTTCGATCTGACAATCCGGTAGAAGCCAAAAACGTGTATCCCCAAGCTTCCATTCAAACATGGGTGGCAAACGCAGGAATAAATTGGCATTTTCCATGGTGTTAGTGAGGACCTTTCGGGGAACCGGGAGGTGAGAAACTCAATAATGCCTCCGGCACGTTATTAATTCTACATACGAGTGGAACGGACTAACAGATGGAAAAAGAAAAGAGATTGAGAAGCCGGGATTGGTTTGGTGGTGCAGACAAGATGGGGTTTGTTCACCGATCATGGCTAAGGAACCAGGGATACCCGGACGACTATTTCAGCGGCAGGCCGGTAATCGGCATTTGTAATACGTGGTCGGATCTGACTCCGTGTAATGGACATCTCAGGGATTTAGCAGAAATTGTAAGAAGAGGCATCCTTGAGGCTGGCGGTTTCCCGGTCGAGTTTCCTGTAATGTCGCTTGGCGAGACGATCATGCGCCCGACCACCATGTTGTTCAGGAACCTTGCGAGCATGGATGTCGAAGAATCGATACGCGCGAATCCCTTGGACGGTGTGGTCCTTCTGACCGGATGTGATAAGACGACCCCCTCGACAGTGATGGGGGCTTGCAGTGTCGACCTGCCGACTATCGTGGTACCGGGCGGACCTATGCTGAGTGGAAGATTCAGGGGCGGGATGATCGGGTCTGGGTCGTTCAACTGGATGATAAAAGAGAAACAGACCAATGAGAATTTTTCCGCAGACGACATGCACGAAGCAGAAATTTGTGCGGCAAGAAGTGCGGGTCACTGCAATACAATGGGCACCGCGTCTACGATGGCGACAATGGTCGAAGCCCTGGGTCTGACGCTGCCCGGCTTCTCATCAATACCGGCAGTGGACTCGCGCAAGAAAGTATTGGCACAGCTTTCGGGCCGCAGGATCGTAGGAATGGTCGAAGAAGATCTCAGACTCTCAAGGATACTGACACGGAATGCATTCGAGAATGCCATCATCGTCAACGCTGCAGTAGGAGGCTCGACAAACCTTCTGATCCATATGATAGCGATCGCGAATAGGATCGGAGTCCAGGTCAAGCTCGAAGACTTCGACACGATGGGAAGCAAGATCCCTCTCCTGGTTAACTTGATGCCATCGGGGAAATACTTGATGGAGGACTTCTTCTACGCCGGCGGATTGCCGGTCGTCCTGAAGGAACTTGAAGGGTTTCTTCACAAGGACGTCATCACAGCAAACGGTAAGTCATTGATAGAAAACATTGCCGGTGCGCAGTGCTACAATCGCGATGTGATTGCAACACTCGACAAGCCGTTCCAGGCGGAAGCAGGCATAGCCGTCCTTAAGGGAAATCTTTGCCAGAACGGCGCGGTAATTAAACCGTCGGCCGCAACTCCAAAGCTGATGAAACACCGCGGACGCGCGGTGGTTTTCGAAAGCATGGAAGACTATCACATGCGAATAGACCTTCCCGATCTTGACATTGATGAGTCTTGCGTGATTGTGCTGAAAAGTGTCGGTCCAAAAGGATATCCGGGCATGCCGGAAGTCGGTAATGTCGATCTCCCCGCGAAGCTTCTGAGAAAAGGAGTTAAGGACATGGTACGGATTTCCGATGGCAGGATGAGCGGGACCGCCTACGGGACGGTTGTGTTGCATATTTCGCCAGAGTCGGCTATCGGGGGCACTCTCGCTCTAGTACACGATGGAGATATGATCGAACTTGATGTCGAGAAACGGAGGCTGCACCTCGATGTCCCCGACGATGAAATCAGACGGCGGCGCGCCGCGTGGCAACCTCCGAAGCCTGCAACAGAGAGGGGATATGTGCGTCTCTACCTCGATCACGTTCAACAGGCCGACAAGGGAGCAGACTTAGACATACTGGTCGGGAAATCAGGATCGGAAGTAAAAGGCGATCTGCACTAGTTTCGTAATTGTTTAGAAGAGAGAGGGATTAATGAAATTATACAGAATTCCTGACGGCATCGTCATCGAAGAAAGAGAGCAGTTCTGTTTGTTGAAGGATGAAGACTGGGATAAATTTGTCAACGACGATAACCTTTCACGAAAGATGCAGAAAATTGCACGGTCATTTTCTCCGACGAGAAATGTTCCAGAGTCCCTTCTTCCGCCGATCAAGTCGCAGGAAGTTTGGGCGAGCGGAGTGACGTACTTGAGAAGCAGACTGGGACGAGAACAAGAGTCGAGAAAAACCGGTGGAGGCGACTACTATGCCAGAGTCTATGAGGCGGAGCGACCGGAGTTGTTTTTCAAATCAACACCCCACCGCGTTGTCGGCCATGGGGGGAAGGTTAGAATTCGAAGAGATTCCACATGGAACGTCCCCGAACCTGAGCTTACTTTGATGATAACTTCATCCGGTAAGATCGCAGGCTACACCATCGGCAACGACATGAGTTCGCGAAGCATCGAGGGAGAAAATCCGTTGTACTTGCCGCAAGCGAAGGTATATGATGGATGCGCTGCAATAGGTCCGTCCATCTATGTCAGTGAAGATCCTCTTCCCGCAAACACTACCATCGAGCTTGACATCAGGCGAAATGATTCAAGCGTCTTCCGTGGAAGCACGGAGTTGAGTCGGTTGAAGAGAGACCTCGCGCAGTTGGTCTCATTCCTTTATCGTGAGTGTACCTTTCCTAACGGGAGTCTGCTCATGACCGGTACCGGGATTGTGCCACCGAATGATTTCACTCTTCATAGCGGAGATGAGATAGTCGTCACGATTGAACCTATCGGCAAATTGATAAATAGGGTAGAGTGAAATGAATTTAACCGGTAAGAATATTGTCGGCAATGAATTGTCCGGCGAAGGCGAGGAAGTGTTCACTGCCGTTAATCCATCAACAAATAAAGGGATAGCGCCAGAATTCCATGAAGCGACAGAGCGTGAAATTGAAAAAGCTATGGACGCGGCCGAACAAGCGTTTAGGATCTACTCCGGAAAAAGCGGGGAAGACAAAGCGATCTTTCTCGAGGCGATTGCAGGCGAGATCATCTCTCTTGGTGATGAGCTCCTGAAAAGGTGCGGTGAAGAGACCGGGCTACCCGAAGGAAGGCTTGTTGGGGAGAGAGCGAGAACCGTCGGGCAGTTGAAGCTTTTTGCAGAAATGATAAGGGAAGGTTCGTGGGTCGATGCGAGGATCGACTCATCGGATCCAACCCGGAAACCTGCCCCGAGGCCTGATATCCGAGGCATGCTCAAGCCTCTTGGACCGGTAGGAATATTTGGGGCAAGCAACTTTCCGCTCGCATTCTCCGTTGCGGGCGGTGACACTACATCGGCCCTCGCCGCTGGATGTCCCGTAGTCTTCAAAGCCCATCCGGCTCACCCCGGTACCTGTGAGATGGTGGGCACAGCAATTTTAAATGCGGCTCGAAAGACGGGTATGCCCCACGGCACGTTCTCTATGTTGCATGGCAGCTCGACAAGAGTCGGCATGGCTATCGTGGTACACCCGCTCATTAGAGCAGTAGCTTTCACCGGCTCTTTCAGAGGAGGGAAGGCAATCTATGACGCGGCGGTCCGCCGGCCGGAACCGATACCTGTCTATGCCGAAATGGGAAGCAGCAATCCGGTCTTCATACTTCCTCATGCCCTTCGTGAAAGAGGAGGCGAAATTGCCAAAGGGCTGACGGCTTCGGTCACTCTCGGCGTAGGCCAGTTTTGCACCAGTCCCGGGCTCGTGTTCTATCTTGCTTCGAAAGAAGGTGAAAACTTTCAGGAAGCGGCTGCCAACGAGTTCAGTGCGGTCGCAGCAGGCCCAATGCTGACCGCTGGGATAAGCAAGGCATACAAGAAAGGGGTCGACAACCTGAACGAACATGAAGGTATTCAGCTCCTGGCGAAGGGGAAGTCTCATGGCGGACCACTCGAAGGCATCGCTTGTCTGCTGAATACAACTGCGGAAGAGTTTATGAATGATGATCATCTTGAAGAAGAAAACTTCGGTCCATCTACACTTACCGTCGCTGCCGACAACATATCCGAGCTTGTGAAAATTGCAGAGAATCTAAAAGGACATCTCACGGTTACTATTCATGCGACGGAGGAGGATCTGATGGAACACTCCATACTTATGGCAATTCTCGAGCGCAAAGTCGGCAGGCTCATAATAAACGGTTTTCCCACCGGAGTAGAGGTCTGCGATGCCATGGTACACGGCGGCCCATTTCCGGCGACTACAGACAGCAGGACAACTTCCGTAGGCACTCGTGCGATCGAGCGATTTGCAAGACCCCTGTGTTATCAGGACTTTCCGGACCACATGCTCCCAAACGAGTTAAAGGACAGGAATCCTTTGGGGATTGTCCGAATGATAAATGGTAAGAGGACGAGCTCCGCACTATAACCAGAACACGACTGTCACATGACGGGTAGTATCGTGAGACGGCAAACATTGACCTTCCCTGGGTTAATTCTTGTTGTGAGCTCCAGTGCCTCGGCACGCTCGTGAAGGGGATACAGACTGTGGCCCAAGTACGATCAGGTTTCTAACAATGCGTTGCCGAAAGACTAAAGGAAGTCGACACGAGCGTGGATTGGAATTTTCCATACTATCATCGTGGTGACAGCATCGGTATCGGATTCAACCGCACCCAGACTGGAAGCGACGCAGTCGATCAGTATTTTGCCCCGGTGGCTAATAAGTTCAATCCTCTTTCGACATGTCCGACACGGTTGCTTCTGTGGTTTTATCATGGCCCATCGATGTACAGGATGAAGTCGGGAAAAACACTGTGGGACGACCTCTGTTACCGCCGCTATGAAGGGGTTACAGGCGTGACGAAGACGCAGACCCTTTGGAATAGTCTAAGGGGAAAAACAAATCAAGAAAGATCTGATTCGGAGAAATTGCTTCCGGAGATGCAGTGCCGGGACGCGATAAGGTGGAGAAACGACTGCTTGTTGTACTTCCAGGCATTCTCAAAGCTTCCGATCCCTTCGGATCTTCCTAAGCCTGATCACGATCTGCAATATTATGAGAAACATAATCCGTGGTGAGTGAGAGCAATAACTTGACTCGCTGCTAATCGCACTCATCACCGGCATAGTCAGGCTTCCTCAGTTTCTGCGCGGGTATTCTAAATTTTCGTGGGATGAGAATGTGATGCGAAGGCATTTCCAATCTTGAATCTTGTCCGCGACAGTCGTATGTTGCGGCACAGGGCGAGTCATTGAAAACTTCGCGAAGATTTATTGTTCTCATTATCATGGTGGCCACGGCTACGGCCTTTGCCCAGCGGGGTCAATTTGGAAAGAATAAGGTCCAGTACAGGAAGTTCGATTGGTATTTCATACAGTCGAAACATTTTGACATCTATTTCTATCTGCAGGAGTATTACCTCGCGGAATTCGCCGCTGAGACTGTGGAGAAATCTTACGCTTCGATCGCTTCCGATTTTCACTATGAGATCAGCAAGCGGATTCCAATCGTCGTGTACGATTCGCATAACAGTTGGCAACAGACGAATGTAGTCTCAGAATATCTTGAAGAAGGTGTCGGCGGAGTGACTGAGATGTTCAAGAACCGGGTAGTGATACCCTTCGAAGGTTCATACCAGCTTTTCCGTCACGTCATTCACCACGAGCTTGTACACGCTGTAATCAACGACATGTTCTACGGGGGTACCGTTCAGTCCATGATCGCCAACAATATCACGCTTCAACTGCCGATGTGGTTCAACGAGGGCCTCGCGGAGTACGAGTCGCTCCGATGGGATGCGAACTCCGACATGTTCATGCTCGATGCAACTATCAACGAGAAACTTGTCCCGATAGATGAGCTTTATGGCTATTTCGCCTATCGTGGAGGTCAGTCTGTGTGGTGGTACATCGTTAGAAAGTATGGAAGCGAAAAGATAGGCGAGATTGTCAACCGAGTAAGAACGAGTCGAAGCGTAGAACAGGGATTCAGGGGCGCGCTCGGGATTCCGATCAAGGAGTTGTCGGATAGATGGGAACATGAAGAGAAAATGGAATACTGGCCGCAAATTGTACTCCGTAAGCGTCCTCAGGATTTTGCAAAACGATTGACCGATCACAAGAAAATCGGTGACTTCTACAATACTAGCCCGGCAATTTCGCCCAACGGTGATAAGGTGGCTTTTATTTCGGACAGGCAGGATTATTTCGGCATCTATCTCATGAATTCATCAGATGGAGAAGATGTGAAGAAGCTCGTGGACGGACAGACAACCAGTAATTTTGAAGAGCTCCATCTACTCACTCCGGGACTGACCTGGTCGCCTGATGGAAAGGAAATCGCTATCGCAGTTAAGAGCGGTTCACACGACGCGATATTCATCATCGATGCTAAGACGCACAAAATGAACAAGCTTGAATTCGACAAGCTAAACGGGATTTTTTCGGTATCGTGGTCGCCCGACGGTGGACGGCTTGCCTTCGTCGGCAACTGCGCACAACAATCGGACATTTATGTTTATGATCTTACGAACAAGAGCCTCTCCAACCTGACGCACGACATTTTCAGTGATTCAGACCCGAGTTGGTCTACAGATGGTCAGAGGATATATTTCGCCAGTGACCGCGGCGATCTCCCAAACACCGGGACCAGCAAGAAGAATGTCAGGATGTGGAATTTCAATTTTCTCCGGAATCATATCTACTCGGTAGATGTGGCATCGGGTGTCGTTGAACAGGTTACGAGATCGGAGTATGGAGACGAATCGTTTCCGGTCGCCTCGCCGGACCGAGAACATTTGTATTATGTATCGGACAAAAGCGGAATATCGAACCTGTACATGATGGATTTTCAATCGGGGGAGAGCAAACCCGTGACAAATTCCATCAGCGGCATATATCAGTTTTCAATTTCGAAAGACGGTTCGCAGCTTGCTTTTTCTTCACTGCAGAACGGCGGCTTCGATATCTTTCTTCTGAGAAATCCAGGTGATCACCTGCTGAAAAATGATGAAGTCCCTCTTACTCCTTTTATGAAGCAGTCGATGGGAGACGCACAACACGGGACGGGTCATGTCGACACCGTGGAAGTCAACGAACATGCCTCTCCGGACTCGATATCAAATTCCGATCATGTGAAAAGCATATATGGCGAGGACGTCCAGGTGGATCTCAGCAACTATGTCTTTGGTCGCAGCCAGGAAGTTGACAGCCTGTTCACAGCACCGGCATTCAATCAGAACTTCGAGATAAGGGACAATACAGACAGCTCCGGAAACTTCATAGCTCAGAAATACAGAGTGAATTTTACGCCAGATATTATCTACGGGAACGCCGGTTACAGCACTTTCTTCGGTGTGCAAGGGAGCACGATGCTTGCATTTAGCGACATGTTAGGAAACAACCAGTTGTACTTGCTTACCGACCTGACGGTCGATCTCAAGAACAGCGATTATGCTTTTGAATTTGATTACCTTCCGATGCGAGTGTCGCTGTCGTTGCAGGGATCTCACTTCGCCAGATTCCTTTACCTGACGTCTCCATATAGTGGCTATTCCGATCTCTATCGATTCCAATCTTACGGGATCTCACTTGGGACTTCATATCCGCTCGATAGATTCAACAGATTGGAGACCGGCCTTAGCTGGATGGGTCTTACAAGGGAGAACCTCGATGAGACCTACGAGCCTACCCAGGATAGGACATTGATCGTGCCAAGTCTCAGGTACGTTCATGATGATTCTTACTTCGGATACATCGCACCGATAAACGGGGCCCGCTATTACACTCTGGTGTACGGTACTCCGAAACTCGGAACGCAAGGCATTAGTTTCGTGTCCGGGATATTTGATTATCGTGACTATGTCAGACTCTTCGGAACGTTTTACACTTTTGCCTGGAGACTATTCGGCGGTACTTCGGCAGGTTCAGATCCGCAGAAATTTTTCATTGGTGGTACAGAGAATTGGATCAACGCGGCGTTCGACGGCGATTTCGTACCGGTCAGGAATGCTGAGGATCTTGCATTTCTGACGCCCGTGGTTCCAATGCGTGGATATAACTACAATGCCAAATTCGGAAATAATTTCGGTCTCGTCAACCTCGAATTCCGGTTCCCGATGCTCGGATTCTTAGCAGCAGGTCCACTTCCTCTTTTTCAAACACTTTTCGGAACAGCCTTCGTGGATGTAGGCTCGGCTTGGGGGTACGACTGGTACAACAACTACGTCAAGTTCCGTGCGTTTGAACGCGATTCATTCGGCAACCTGAAAACGCGTGACCTTCTTGTCGGCACCGGCTTTGGCGCACGGATGGTCGTACTATATTTCCTGGTACGACTTGATATTGCATGGGCATACAACATACAGCATTTCTCGGCACCGCGGTATTATTTCTCGCTGGGGTACGATTTTTGACCTGAGCAGTAGCACCAGAAGATTGTACGAGCCTCAAGATTCGATTCGTCGAAGTGCAGGTCGCCATGTTCCATAATATAGTCGTGGGTTGTAACTTTATTTCCCTATCATGGTGCGCATCGACACTTCACCGATGCTTGACTTTTCATCGATTATCCCTTACAATTGTTCCGGTTGTGGCAGAAGAATTTCCTTGGTAGTAATGTAGGTTTGCGCACATTTTGAAAAGGAGCTGTTCAGGGTATGAGGCGCTTGTTTGTACCGTACGCGATTTTTCTTTTCTTTTCCTCCGGCTATTTAGTATCGAATGCCCAAACGCCCAATTACACCTGGAGAAGTGTGATTGTAGGAGGAGGAGGCTTTGTGCCCGGCATTGTTTTTAGCTTGACTGACTCCGGGGTCGTCTTTGCCCGCACCGATATGGGCGGCGCCTACAGATGGGGACGCTCGCTTGATGAATGGGTCCCCTTGACGGATACCATGACAAGAAACAATTCCGACTATATGGGAATATTCTCGATCGCTCTCGATCCAGACGATCCAAACCGTGTCTACATGGAAACGGGAAAGTATACACAATCATGGGCAGGCAATGGTGCTTTGCTCTCTTCGACAGACGAAGGAAAAACCTGGAACATAATTCCATTGCCGTTCAAAGTCGGAGGCAACGAGGATGGCCGCGGCTGCGGGGAACGACTTCAAGTAGATCCGAACGCGGACTCGATACTCTTCATGGGAACGTCTTCGAATCCATCAACGAGCCCTTTGCAGCCGGCACTTTGGAGATCCACGGATTTTGGAGCTTCATGGTCCAAAGTCTCTTCATTCCCAGCCTCAAGCGTAGATTTCGTGCTATTTGACCCGCGCAGTGGTTCACCGGGTGCTCCCTCCAAGAAGATATTCGTTGCGGCTACGGATACGAGCGATCAAGGTCTCTATGAGACTACCGATGGCGGCACTACCTGGTTTGCTGTTGCAGGAAAACCTGGCAAAGTCATGGCGATAAGAGCTGCTATTGCCGACAGCCTCCTTTCCCTGACCTTTTCCAACTACCAGGGTCCAAATGGAGCGACCTCCGGATCGGTTTGGAAATATAACATTGTCAGCGGTGGATGGACAAACATTACTCCAACAATGGTCGGTGCCGGTACGCACGGCTTTAGCGGCATCTCTCTATATCCCAGGAATCCGAACGTCATCGTTGTCAGCACGCTCGACCAGTGGTCCCCGAGAGACGAAGTGTATCTTTCGACAAACGGCGGAGAGTCATGGACGGGGAAGCTCATCAACGGGGTGCTGGATCATAGTTATGCGCCGTACACTTCCACGGTAACTCCACATTGGATTGCCTGCGTCGCAATGGACCCGTTTGATTCCAGTAAAGTTATGTTCGGAACCGGGTTCGGCATATGGGCAACCGACAATATCTTTGCATCGGCTCCAACCTGGTACTTCAAAGATGAGAATCTCGAGGAAACAGTCCCGATGCAAATCGTGAGTCCGCCATTTACAAATCTGCTTTCAGCGATGGGAGATTATGACGGTTTCCGACACGACAACCTTGACGTTTCACCGCCGCAGGGCAGGTGGAATCCGCCGGAAGGAACAACGCTTTCAATTGCCTTCGCTTCAAAGGTACCTTCGAAAATCGTCAAGGCTTTCAATGCTGCTCCATACGGTTCTTATTCGACAGACGGCGGCACAACCTGGAGTTTCTTCAGGGCTAATCGCGGTGGAGCTTCCTACCCGGCCGGGACCAGCGGTGGGGGGACATGGGCGATAGCAATCTCTGCAGACGGTCAGAATATCATCTGGTCGCCGGCCGGGGTTAAGGCTCCATATTATTCAACTGACAACGGAAGGACATGGAACACCTGTGCCGGCGGTTCTTTTAGCAACCCGGTCCCCGCCGACCCTCCAATCGCCGATCCTCTCAACTCAGACAAGTTTTATATATTCAACGGATTATATTATGGCCAGGTCTGGGTTTCTACCGACGGTGGACGAACCTTCCACCAGTCACCGATCAAGAACATCCCGGCAGTGCCTGGCTACCAGTCGCAGGATGCGAGCGTCACAGCCGTACCAGGACGTGAAGGCGATCTGTGGTTTTGTGCCGGCGACAATGGTCTATATCATTCCGTCGACTCAGGAAACTCCGCAGCAAAGGCGACGACTGTTGGTTCTGCCTATCTTCTCGGTTTCGGAAAAGCACGACCTGAAAGTAGTTATCCCGCGATGTATTTGTGGGGGAAAGTGAACGGAACGCTCGGCATTTTCCGGTCAGATGATTCCTCACAGACCTGGGTTAGAATAAACGACGACGGTCACCAATTCGGATATCTGCACCAGATTAGCGGCGACATGCGTGTCTATGGAAGATGCTACATCTCGGCCGAAGGGAGAGGAATCTTGTGTGGGGAACCTCCGAACAGCGATACCACAGATAATCCATCGACATTCAGATTCAATTTTTCTCTGTCCGATAGCCTGTACCACTTTAATCAGGCAATCGCTGCATCATGGACGACAGCTTCTGATCCGGCAGGCCATCCGCTGACATACATCATGCACTTCTTCGGACCCGGAGTCGATACTACGTATTCGACTCAGGAGACTTCGGCGAATTTTCCCGCGGGCATCATACAGCCATCGAGTGCTTACGTGCTCACAGGCTGGGTAACTAATGGATTTGACACTACGGCCACCTCGAACAGCCTCACATTTCTGACGTCCTCATTGGTGACCGCGATAAAGGGGAGTGTTTCCGATGTGCCGGCACAATTCGGCCTTTTTCCAAACTATCCCAACCCGTTTAACCCGACTACTTCCATCACCTATCAATTGTCAGCTGCGAGCAGAGTTACGTTAAAGATTTATGATTTGCTGGGCAGGGAAGTTAAGGCTCTTGTTAATGAATCACAGTCTGCCGGGAGACATGAAGCTTCGTTTGATGGTCAATCCTATTCCAGCGGAGTATATATCTGCCGATTAGCTGCAGTTGAAGAAGACGGGGAGCGATTTGATGCCACTCAGCGGCTGGTGCTGATAAAGTGAGTCCCATTGAAGAAAATGCTTGCGTCACCCGTTCCCCGCTCGTCATTTACCGTTTGGATGATGCGGGATGGAGCACGGCGCTCACAGGGATTAATCGTTAATGCTTAAATAAGTCCCACGATGATGTCGTGCCGTCGGTTCTTTGTCAGGGTACAGTTTTGCCAAACTCCGGCTGACCGGCATCAATGCAGAAAATCAAATTTGAAAAGAGAGGCACCCCGACGTGGTGACACAAGCCTTGAATCACGAAGAAAGGAGAGGGGAGAAAAATGAGAAGACTCTTGTCGGCTTGTCTTGTTTTTGTTCTGTCGCTCTCGACATCGACCTGGTCGTCAGCCGGTTCCGCATTTGCTCAATCTACCGGGCAGAAATCGCACGGTTGGAGTAACCTGAAGTTTGCTATTTTCTTCACGTCGTACGATGTCGAGCATCTCTTGGCCGACCCGGAGCAATTTAAAAAGACGATGGACTACTTTGCTCCGGTGAAACCGGTAAAGGTCTATCTCGATGGACTCGGACGCGACGGGAAAGAGAACGTTCCACTTCTGAAGAAACTGAAAGAGAAGTTCAATGCCATGGGGATAGAAGCGGATGGTGCAATGGTGCCGGTTTCATCTCGTGGCGGTCCATCCACATACAATAACCAGGCTGACCTCGAATCCCTTAGCGAGCGTATGCGTGGATTAGCTCGGGTCTTCAACAGGATTATCCTCGATGATTGGCTGTTTACGACTGCAACTGATCCGAAAAGTGTTGCGGACCGCGGGAACGAAACGTGGGGGGAATACCGAACGAGACTTCTTCTGGAGCAATCGAAGAAGTACGTCATCGATCCTGCGAAAGAAGTCAATCCAAATGCACAGGTAATAATCAAATTTCCGAACTGGTATGAGGGATTTGCCGAGAATGGCTACGATGTCGATGATGAGGTACATCAGTTCGACAAGATGGCGATCGGAATCGAGACGCGCGTCCCCCAGATTCAACATCAGCATATCCCGATTTACAGCGGATACGTGCTGCAACGATGGGAATCCGGTGTCGATCCTTCAAAGTGGGTCGGATCATGGCTCGACAACTATGGCATGGAAAACCAATCCAGCTACTACGATGCTCAAGTGTGGCAGGCAGTTTTTGCAGGGACTCCGGAAATCATCCTGTGGGCGGCAGGCCAGCTCTGGCAGACAAACCCTTCAAGCAATGTCTATCCGGATTTTGTCTCAAAGCTTCCGGAGTTTGAACGTGTCGCAGGATTGCTGAAGGGTGACCCGCGCGGCGTTCCGATGTACCTTCCGTACGGATCGACGGGCGAATATAACATTTTCGGTTATCTCGGCATGGCAGGGATTCCAATCGATCCGGTCGCAGCTTTCCCGACAAAAGAAAAGATCGCAATTTTCTGTTTGAATTCCGCCCAAGATTCAGGCCTTGCAAGTGAGATGCTCAGTCGATTGAGAGAGGGGAAAGATATTTTCATGACTTTCGGACTCTGGAAGAAACTCGCGAGAGAAGGTACGGAATTCAAAAATGTTTTGAGCCTCTTGCCGTACAATGGTCAGGTAAGCTCGTCTTCGTTTGGGTTGCTCCAGGGATATCGTGAGAAGATGGTGAAGGCACAGAGAGATTTTACATTTCCCGGTATACAGGCAACAACATGGCCGGAGACCCGTGACGTTACTCTCTCCCGTGAAGACTATGATTTTTCAGTGCTGATGAAGGTGCCATACTTGAACGGGACGATCTACATGTTGAATATGCCGAGCAATAGTACCGATCTCCTTGAACTTCCTCCAGAGGTGCTCGACGCAATCCGCCTACCATTTACTGAAGGCATCGGTGTACAGGTGGTTGGTGCAGGCCATATCCCGTTGTATCTGTTCGGAGATAAACAGTTTGTCCTGTATAACGAGAGCAGCAGTCGTGCGCCAGTTGCATTGAGATTCTATAAGAAGATTGAGGAAACAGGATGGCGTGAGCTTGTTCGCAATGAACAGCTGAGGGTAAGTGAGGATTCAACTTTCGTCCGCTTTGGCGGCCCGGTAATAAGTGACGTGTCGCTGACGCTTCAGCCTAGCACTGCAGCAGTGATACAAAGTCCGTGAGATGTCCCGTGTCAGTACACAATGGAGGTTCGCGCAATGGTTAAGAGATGCTTTGATATTTGTAAACCTGATAAGTGAAGAAAGTTGAGGTAAGCGTGTTTACCAAGAAGTCGCTGGTCTGGTTTGTGGCCGCCCTTTTCTCTGTGATAGCCTTTCTTGTCCTTCTATATTCACCTTTCCGGGTTGGAGAGTCTCCGCAGGACAGCGTGAAGAAAGTCTACTATGTAGACAACATCTCAGAGGCACATCTGAAGATCATCCATGAATTCAACGAGCTTAACAAAGGGAAAATCGAAGTGGTGCCGGTCAATTTACCATTCTATGAGTTCACGACGGACGATAGGAAGGAGATACTGACAAGCGCTCTCCGAAGCCGGAGCAGCGGAATCGACATATTTGCCGTAGATATGATCTGGGTGCCAAGGTTTGCAAAGTGGGCTTATACTCTGAATAACGAATTTAACGAACGGACTATCGCAAGCGTCGACACGTTGGCGCTCAGGCCATGCTATGACGGCGACAGCCTGGTGGCATTTCCGTTGTTTCTCGATGAAGGACTACTCTATTATCGAAAAGATTTGATAGGGAGTCTTCCTGAAGGTCCGAAGCTGGAAAAAGAGATTCAGAAAGGACTGACATGGAAACAGTTTATCTCGATATCGAAGTTATTCCAGTCGTATCAGATTTCTCACAAACGCCCATCCGACGATGTCTATGTGTTTCCTGGAGATGAGTTCGAAGGTATGTTGTGTTGTTTCCACGGAATGCTGAATGATAGGGAAAGCGCGAAGATTTTTTACCAGCAGTCCGGAGATTTCAGAGATCCTTACGCAACTCCTTCAACAGGGAGTCGTATGGATCTCGTCACTCACTCAGCAGAGAGAGCCCTGCAGTTGATGGTGAACTTTGTGCACAGCTATAAGTTCTCTCCGGCTGCGGTCACGCAGTTCGACGAATTCAAGAGTTTCCGCTATGCGGTGGACCATGATGCTCTCTTCCTCAAAGGGTGGGTCGGGTATCCGGTTCAATATAGAAGTCTTCTGAGTCCGGAAGATGCCGCGAAGATACCGGAGATGGGAATAGCTCCCATGCCTCATTTCGAGGGAGACAGTACATCAAGCGTCTTTGGAGGATGGAGCCTTATGATATCGAAGTTCTCGAACAGGAAGAGCGAGGCGCTCAAGTTCATCAGGTTCATGTTCGAGAAAGAAAACCAGGAGATACTCTACAATTACGGTGGGTACTTGCCTGTGAACGATAGTGTGTACCAGGATGACTCCTTTCTCGGAAAGCACAAGAGGCTGGTGGAAGCATACAGGATGTTGAAGTGGGGGAGATACCGGCCCTTCCTCCAGGACTACACGAGACTGTCCGAAATCATGGCGAAGTACTTTCACAGGGCATTGATGAATGAAATATCGGTCAAAGATGCGTTAGTCCAGGCGTCGAAGCAAATAAACATCGACAACGCGTTCGTGAAATAAAGGGAGGATGTGTTTTATGGCATCCATTAAGAAATTCAAGCATATTCGCTTCGGGTGGAAACACCTGCTGTCGATTTTCATGGCGCTCGTGATTTTCCACCTTTTTGTCTCCCAGCTGGAAGAGAACAACCTGCGCAATCTCCTTTCAGAAACGATGGATTGGTACAAGAGGAACTCTGCGGAGAAGATCGCAAACCTTACGACGACTTCGCTGGAGCTGCTTCTGGAATCTGAGCCCCCGCGTGACCAGAGAGACAAGGTCAGATGGGAAAGAAGTACCATCCATGCCCTCAACAGTATCCTGAAACAGCCTCTCATGGATCGAAACGTCGAAGAGATGTGCGTTATCGTGCCTTATAGGAACACGTTTGCCGCTTTGGACCTGGGGCAGTCTGTCTATGCATACTTTTACAATCATAAACTGCGAAATGATCTCGACAATCCTATGTACCAGGATGCAGTGATGAAGTACACGAAACTTCAAAGCGAAATGGTGAGGTCCGAGCTTATCCAGAGCAGCCGCGTGAAGGAAAATATTTTCCACGTCTATGTCCCGCTGGAGAATTACGGGGAATATAGCGGTGTGGTATACATGAAGATCCATCCTGACGTTTCTGCGATAACCCAACAGATACTGGGAACATTCAACAATACGGCTCTGGTGTTCTCAGCATTCGTAATGGTTGGCCTTCTTCTCGTCTTCTACATAGCGACTTATATGGTGATGGAGCGAGACGAGGCATGGGAGCTTCTCTACAACGAGCGGGAGGCGCATCTCAAAGAACAGGTAACCCAGAAGAAAGAAAACCTCTTTACCAAGCGGATATATCATGCTCATCACAAGGCTGAGAAGGTTATGGGATTCATCAACGAAGATCTGGACAATATAAACGAGACGAATCTCAAAGAGACGAAGTACAGGATGTCCAAATATGCCAATTTTGTCGCGAGGGTAATCTACGATATGAAGTGGTACAACCCACCGCTCCATACCATCCGAAGTCAGCTCTTCAAAACGAATCTCAACGAAGTCCTGAAATTCATGGTCAGATCGATTTTCCAGCGAACCTCGAACCCGGTGAAAGCTGTGGAATACAATTTCAACCTCGATGACCGTCTTCCCCCTCTACCCGTTAATGAATTCGTGATCTGGGAGATTTTCGAACCGTTGATCCAGAACTCGATTGATCATTCGGACAAGGAAACGACGATTATCTCGATTGCTACAAAGTACAACCCCGACGATGGCATTTCAATCGTGACGATCGATGACAACGGTCCGGGAATCCAGAAGGACCTGCTCGATATGGACGAAAGCGGAATCAAGCGCATCTTCCTTGAAAGCACTTCGACTAAAACGGAAGACAGGCACCATGGCTATGGCTGCTATCTCGCGTATGAAATATCGAAGCGATGCGGGTGGCTTCTGGACGCAGAAAATTTGAGCAGTGGAGGATGCAGGTTTATACTTCGGATAAATCATTCAACTGAGGTAAGAAAATGAATGCTGGCGTGCCAATAAACCTTTTGCTTATTGAAGACGAATCATACGACGTGGACAGAATCGAACGGACCCTTGCTCCTTTCGGCGATCAGCTAAGAATAAGGAAGGTGGTTGCGGACGGTCAGTCTGCCATCGACGAGATTGCACAGCACAAAGGTGAGTATGACGTCATTATTATGGATTACCAAATTGTCGGACCGTTGACCGGCGAGAAATTGATTCGAAAGATAAAGACCATAGATACTTTTGTCCAGATCATAGTGGTAACGAAGATGACTATCAATGTTACGGACCCTGAATTTGCCAACCGGCTGATTAGCGCAGGTGCGACTTGGTTCTGCACCAAGTATCCCGGAGATATAAGAGACTATATTTACCAGCCGACCGACCTTTTGCTGTCAATTTTAAATGCCAATGAGAAGAGATTGCTTAGAATAAAGGAATCAGAAGCAAGCTCGCGACTCAATCAATCTATCGACAAAGTCCTCGACGAAAAGAAGATCGTCGGTGATTCACCTCTTGTCAGGAAGCTCATTACGCAAATCGAGAAGGCCGCCCAATCCGACGCTTCGGTTTTGATTTCCGGCGCGTCTGGAACAGGGAAGGAGCTTGTGGCGACTCACATACATTATTTCAGCAAGCGGAAATACGAGAACTTTGTAACTGTGAATGCGGGAAGCATTCCACAGGAGTTGATGGAGAGTGAACTTTTCGGATTCACGAAGGGATCGTTCACCGGTGCGGTCAGCCCAAAGAAAGGATTGTTTGAAGTAGCAGATCATGGCACGATCTTTCTCGACGAGATAAGCGAGCTGTCGATGGCTTCCCAGGTGAAGCTTCTGAGAGTACTCCAGGATGGGGAACTGGATAAAATCGGAAGAACCGATAGAGTAAAGGTCAATGTACGTGTAATAGCCGCGACCAACGTCGATCTGGATAGGGCTGTCCATGAAAAGAAATTCAGGGAAGACCTGTACTACCGGCTGAACGTGATTTACATCTACGTTCCCACTCTTCGTGAGAGGATGGAAGACATCCATATCCTCGTTGGCTACTTCCTTGAGAAGTTCAGCCTGCAAATGTCTGTGGAAAAACCCGTGATAGAAAGCGAGGCGATGGAAGCCTTGAAATCTTACGACTGGCCGGGAAACATCCGACAGCTTCAAAACACGGTGCAAAGGCTTCTGATATCGTGCAGCGGAGCTATTCGGAAAGACGATGTAGTCAACGTGTTGAACCCGCGGAAGACAGGAACGGTCAAGGGCCCGGAGTTTTGGTTTGGAGATGATATCCTGGAGTGGCGTGAGATGGAAGATATTTTCAGGAGCAGGTATTTCAGCTATGTGAAAGACAAGACTAAGTCGGAGTCGGAGGCTGCGAGGAGACTCGGCATCGCACCTTCAAATTTCTATCGGATGTGCAGCAGGCTCGGCATAAAGGAGCACCGCAGCCGCTGAACATGGTATATCATTTTGATATAGGAACCATCAACGGTTTTGTATCCATTTGATATAACGACGGGGTGCCATCTGATCAGATCGTGGACAACTGGCAATATTTTTGACAGTTTACCCGTGGTATAGACTTTGCACTAGTTGGTACACAGTTCTTTCGTCTGTTTCGTTGTTCTTTTGGTGGCGAGTGGGCTGCATCGTTTGATTCTCCTTATGACTCACCCCGGTGCTGTCAAGGCCGTGGACCACCGGGGATGAGGCATTTCTCGGAGCTGGTGGGCGCGTAAGACATCAGTTTGAACATGGTCGGCTATCGACCGCGGAAAAGAAGGGCGCTGTTTGTTTGATATTTCGACACTGAGTATTTCGCTTCCGTTTTTTCTTTTCGTTGCCTTGATATTCGTGAGCATTTATCTCTCGCGGATCAGGGAAATCACAGCCGAAGGCTATTTCTTTGCGGACCATGATAGCTCGTGGCTCGTACACGGCAGTTCCTTCCTGACCACATGGATATCCGGATTCTTTGTGTTCGAAATGATAATTCCACGGCAAAGCATTTGGTTGATAATCGCTTTCGCGGTAGTGTCCACCTTGATGCTCGCAATATTAGGCGGGTTCGTCGGCCCGGTTCTAATGAAGATGAGGATTAGTACTTTACCGGAGTACTTCGAAAGGAGGTTCGGTCGCGGCTCCAAGTTCTATCTTTCGATACTGTACATCTTTTGCAACGTTGCACTCAAGTTGGTCGTGGTCCTCTCTCTTGGCGGAATACTGATCGGCAAGGTGGCACATATCGACCCGTTCTCACCCCTCCTTTTCTTTCTCATCATAACCGGAATTTATGTCGTTGTCGGCGGACTAAAGACAGAAATGTACACGAGTATCCTCGAAGGAATCTTGATAGTCGTTGTGCTGACTTTTTTCTCTTTTTGGCTTGGCAGCCAGAAGAACCTGGGTGGACCGTCGGTTGCTGATACTCCGTCGGTTCAAGAGATTAGTCTCGGAACCAGCCTGAAATCGTTCGGCGGCTGGCTTCTTCTTGCGCTTCCAGTTGTCGGGTTCTGGTTTTGGGGAGCAGATCAAGCCATTTTTCAAAGGGTTCTTAGTGCACCGAGCGTTCAATCCTTGAGAAGAGCGACGGTGTACCATGGTGTGCTTCAGGTAATTCCCGTGATTCTTATGGCAGGTGCCGGAATTGCTTTTGTCCCAGAGATGTTGACTGGGAAAACCGTTGATGCTGTTTTCGCTCCGAATGCAGTGCCGGAAATGCTTCGAGTCAGCCTCCTGCTGGCTCTCGCAGCTGCCTTGATGGCACTCTTTGCCGGTATTTTCAATAGCACCTCGTCTTTAGTCACATACGATCTTTATCGAAGTCTCAATCCTTCATCCTCGAACCGAACTCTCTTGTTTGTCGGCAGGATGACATCGATCGTACTTATTCTTTGTGGAATACTCTTGATACCGGTTTCACAGGCCCTGGATTTTGGCTTTTGCCTTATACTTGTTAGGACATTCGTATACTTCGCTTCGTTAGTTGCGGCAGTCTTTGGATCGAGCCTGATAATGAAGAGGGTCGGTTCCCTGAGTGCACAGCTGACGCTATACATTGTCTCGTTCATGATTCTCCTCAGGGTGGCGGCAGAGATTCTCGCGTATTCTCATGGTTTGCAGTCGTGGATTATGGACATAATGCAGGCTGCGGATCCGGTGAGGTTCATCGCGTTTGTGTTCCTAACGTCAGTGTTTTTTATGGTCACGATTCAGGTTATTGAGACATCCCTTGGGGCGGCCCCGGGACAAAGAGTCGCTCATATTCTCTCGGAAAATGAAAAGAAGTAGTGAAAGGAATTTATTAGTACATGAACAGTTTTAGAAGTCTCTATGACGAAAGTGGAATGGAATAAAACGAAAAAAGATTGCCTTTGCAGTCAATAGTGCTAAGAAAAAAAATCCTCAAGGAGGTAAAATGAAAAGAGTAATACTGATTTCCGCCATAGGTTTCCTCGCGATGGTCGGGTCGGGATTCGGTCAAATGATCGGTACGGGATTCGACACGAAGGGAAGCACTGGTGGATTCGAGAGGTCGAGCGACATATCGGCGGCTGTGGATTCATTATACCAGACGACGAATCCGGCGAATTCGTCACTGGGTGCTCTTGCGGTGACGTTGAAATTCGGGGCGCCGAACGATACGGTTAGCAACTTGCATGGCCGTATTGACTATGGCTATGTGCCGGCGGGCGCGCAATATATATCTGCTAATAGCGCGCAATATCTTGCGTTCCAGGTTTATCTTCCGAGTTCACAGAACTGGCCTGACAGTTTGCAGATTGACCCGTATGCGATGAACAACGGGAACAACGGTGGAGGTTGGGACTGGAAAGAGCAGGTTTACTATGCGAAGGATATTCCGAAGGACGTGTGGTACCCGATTGTGGTTCCGTTGAGACAGATTGCTCTGACAGACACAGTAGGAGCCGGAGCGTCGAAGAGCAATTTCTATTGTGGATTGCCGGGAAGCAACGGTACGTTCATGCTGGGAATCCAGATATGGCCAAATAAAAATTATCACAACTATACTCTTTATGTTGATAGTGTGCAACTTGTAGGCGCCGCATCTCATGTCATCGGTACGGGATTCGACACGAAGGGAAGCACTGGTGGATTCGAGAGGTCGAGCGACATATCGGCGGCTGTGGATTCATTATACCAGACGACGAATCCGGCGAAT
>JAKASW010000361.1 GCA_021818875.1 Bacteroidota bacterium | reverse complement strand
TAGACACCCCCGTGATTGTTTTCATCGAAAAACGGTGGTATCTTTTCTTGTTGTTCCACAGTACAAAACCCGGGTTCCCGTTCATCAGGTTTACGAATCAAACATATCTAACCGAATTATGAGCAAAAAAGAGATTGGAATACTTGTAATAAACGGACCGCTTCCTCCGCCCTTCGGCGGTGTGGCGACTTACCTCTCCCACGCGCTGCCATATCTTTCAAGACAAGGTATTGTGGTACATACCTTGATCGATCACAAACCGAGAGAGGAAAAGATTTACGCCAAATATGAAGCCGAAGGCGTTCATATCCACTACGGGGGCGGGACAAAACTTCAACGGCTAAAGAGCATCATCAGGCACTTGCCATTATGGCTTTCTACTTACAGAACATCAAAGCTAGGGATCAAATTGTTCATATCGAATCTCAAGTCTATCGTTGGCTGGCTCGATCCGGCGGAGAACATCGTAAACTCTGAGAACGTGGACATTATCCACGCGTACGATTACCCGTGGGCGCAGGGATTCGTTGCTTCCTACCTCGCTAAGAAATACAACAAGAAATTCATACAGACTACGTTTGGCGAGATTGTTCCGCATAAAGAAGAAATGGTGCAGCACGACTCGTACGGGGAAAAGTACAGATTCTTCGTCAAAGACGTCCTTCAGGAGGCCGAAGTCGTAATTGCACTGAGTGAACATTGCCGGCAAGAAATAGATTACGTCGGAATCGATCCACAGAAAACAAAAGTCTCTTACTGGGGCAGCGACGTTTCATATTTCAACCCCAACAATGATACATCGAAAATACGAACCAAGTATAACCTCGGCGATTCACCTGTTGTTCTATTCCAGGGACAGGTGAGGCCGAGGAAGGGCCCGCAGGTTTTGCTTGAAGCAATTCCAGAGGTCGTGAAAGGTTTTCCTGAGGTCAAATTCTTGTTTGTTGGCCCTGACTACCAAATGACCGACCAGCTGCTTGCCCGTGCTTCTGAATTGGGCATACGAGAGAATGTCATTTTCACGGGCCCTGTTCCATGGTCTGACCTACCTCTTTTTTTTGCCGCATGTGATATATTTATCTTTCCTACATGCACCCCCATCGAATGCCTGGGGCTTTCGATGATACAAGCCATGGCAAGCGAGAAACCACTAATCGCTTCAAGAATAGATGGTATACCTGAAGTGATTGATAACAACGTCACCGGTTTCCTTGTCGAACCCGGATCAAGTGTAGAGCTTTCAGAAAAGATTAATAGACTGTTGTCGGACACGGATCTGCGCCTAAGAATGGGAGGGGCCGCGCGAGAGAGAGCAGTTAGACTCTTTGATGAAAATATCTCTATAATCGATCTTGAGAAATTGTATCGAAGCATAAGTCGTACCGCAGGCTAAACCCAAAGATGATCGATTTTTCCGTCTCATCTTCGAAATCAGATAAGTTCATTGAATTTACCAGTAAGTCGTAAAGAGGAGTTGGTATGAAGAAAACCGCATTGATTACAGGCATCCGCGGCCAAGATGGCGGATATCTCGCAAAGATGCTTCTTGAAAAAGGGTATGAAGTCTATGGTGCAGATCGTAGAAGCGGCGAGACGGGATTCTGGCGCCTTAAGGAGCTCGCCATATATGAAGATGTTAAAATCGTCTACATGGATCTTCTCGAGCTGACCAATGTCATGAAGATCATTGAAAAGGTGAAACCGGATGAAGTCTATAATCTGGCGGCTCAGAGCTTTGTGCAGGCATCCTTCGATCAACCGCTTCTTACTTCAGATATCAACTCCCTGGGTGTTCTACGACTTCTCGAATCACTAAGAGTGATACAACCAGACGCAAAATTCTACCAGGCTTCTACGAGTGAGATGTTTGGAAAAGTCGAGCACAGTCCGCAGACCGAAGCCACGCCCTTCCATCCAAGAAGTCCTTATGGCGTCTCGAAACTCTTCGGCCACTGGATCACTGTCAACTATAGGGAATCTTACGGAATGTTCTGTTGCTCCGGTCTCCTGTTCAACCACGAATCTCCTCTCAGAGGGCTTGAGTTCGTCACTAGGAAAATTTCCTATTCTGTAGGAAGAATTCTTTATGGTTTGCAGAATAAAGTGGTCTTGGGAAATGTGGACGCGAAGAGAGATTGGGGATATGCTCCAGAATACGTTGAAGCGATGCATCTAATGCTTCAGCAGTCAAACCCGGACGATTATCTTATTGCTACGGGTGAAAGTCACAGTATAAGAGAATTCGCTGAGCTGGCATTCAAAACCGCGGGCTATCAAATAGAATGGAAAGGTGATGGAGTAAATACAACTGGAATAGATAGGAAGACCGGGAAGGTATTGATAGCTGTCAATAAGGAGTTCTACCGTCCGGCAGAAGTGGACGCCTTGATTGGAAGAGCGGAAAAGTCATCCAAGACGCTCGGCTGGAAACCAAAGATAACGTTCGCAGAACTGGCCGCGCTCATGGTCGAAGCAGATATAAAGCGAGTCGAGACTGAGATTTCCACCAGAAAATAAAAATGTATAACGCCTCGGAAAAGTGGTCGGTCTTCTATGATCTTGTTGCAGGGAAAGCAAAAAGTCTGATCGATCCTGCAACTGGATTGATCGACAAGAAATTCACTCAACAGGTGAACTGCCCCGTCTGCAAAAGCTCTTCCAGCGCTCCATACATAACCAAGGATGGTTTCACGTATGTGAAATGCACGGGCTGCAGCTTCATTTATTCCAGCCCGCAGTTAACAAGTGAAGCGATAGAAAAAGCATACAACGACATTGAGATCCGTTCTTACTTTCTCAATGAATTGCTTATCCCGTTTGTCGAACAGGGACAGAAGAAGGAATTCAGGGAAAGACTCGAGCGAATATCCGCATTAATAAACTCGAAGACGCGACGTCTGCTCGACGTCGGTTGTGCCGCCGGAAACTTCCTGCAGATTGCCGGCGAGATGGGATACGAAGCGGAAGGTCTTGAGTTGGATGATATCAACGTCAAATATGCAAAGGAAAAACGCAACCTCAACGCCCACATGATTACTCTGGAGCAAATGAATTACCCGGAAGGATCTTTCGACGTTGTAACTCTCTGGGACGTACTGGAACACCTGAGCCAGCCGATGCAGACCCTCCGCGAAATTTCCCGTGTGATGCGGCCCGGTGGAATCCTGGGGCTATCGACAATAAACCACGCTTGCCTTAACCAAAGGCTCCTGAGATCTGATTGGAGATACTGGATGCCGCCGGACCACATCTGCTCTTTCACTCCACCAATTCTTCGTAAGATGTTGAAGGATGCCAGGCTTGCCGTGTTTTCAGAAAAACACACGTACATGTTCGAAGTCCTCGAGGAGGCGAGACTTCATTTCCTTTTGTTTTCCTCGGACGGCAATCTGTTCTCCAGTCTTTCAAACAAAGCAAGGAAAATTGTCTACGTCGCCACGGCAAAGTTGACCCAGTTGATTTTCGGCGCCCTGAAAAGCGGGGATATCATCACGATATTTGCCAGAAAAATGGAATGACTTCAGCTTCTCTCTTTTCGGTTATTGATAGTTGATGCCGGCTCTCAAGTCGGTTCTTCCTTCCCGGCAACTTGATTAAATTCATAAATGAAAACGATCCTTCACAATTTCCCAGGAAGGTCCGGATTTAGTTTCTGAAACTTGATTCTGTGATGACAGATCCACTTGAGGACTTCCCCAGCTGGCACGACTGC
>JAKASW010000360.1 GCA_021818875.1 Bacteroidota bacterium | reverse complement strand
GATGGTTACGCGCTTCGATGCCAGTCGCAATGCCGGGTATCTGAAGAATACTCCAACCGAGATCATTGTTCTTGTGAATTTCCGTCATGGTGTCTCCCGGATTAACGTCCGCCCAGATGTGAACGTAGTCTCCAGAATGAATGAACCTTGCATCGACAGCCGCGGGGGCTATCCACTTAAAGGAAAAAACATCCCAGCCGCGTGCTGCGATGTAACTCGACGTTGTGAATACACTGTCACCGTTCAAGCTCTTTATGATGGTCCCTCCGTTTTGTGGATCGCCGACATAGAACATGACATTGACAGGTGTAGGCGTCGGTATCAGACTATAATTGTGAACGCGGACTGTGGTCGTCACAGTATCTCCCGGTGCCGGATCGGACGGGAATGAAAAAATCTCTTTTGTCTGATAAATCTTTTCCGGGTCCTGGACCGCGAAGCCTTCCTGCGGCCAATAGAGGTAAGGAAGTGCAAGCGCGGGGTCGGGGGCCTGGCCATACATTTGCTGCCACCACGTTTCTGTGCCGCCCGGCTGAGATACCTCAGGCTGAACGGCGTAGTCGATCACGAGTGCACCATTATCTCCCCAGTAGGAATATGGTGTCACGGTATACTGGTCTTCGCCAAGTGATTGGTTGATTGGTCCTAAATTCGCGGTCAGTCCGAGATTTTGGGTAACAGATGAGGTGTGCGAAGTGAGGTTCGAGTTGCTGTAGTCACCGCTGACTCCTGCGGTTACCGACGCGCCGAGTCCCCCAAAGCTTCCACCTACCGTCGCTTTCGCAGAAACGTTCAGTTTGAAAGTCTCGGTGGTGCTCACCTTGTTGCTTGTGAAGTCGCTCGTGCTTAGTGACCACGAGTACCTTCCTGTCCCTAACAAAAAGCCGGCCCCAAGACTTCCTTTAATCTTTTGCAACATGTAAGGATTGTTTGCCAGAGAATCGTATGTAAGATAAGACAGGACATTCCCTACCACATGGTCTGGGATAAAACTATAAGCCGTCCAGCTTCCCGTATCGAACCACTCCGGCTGAGGGGGACTTGGAACACTGACCAGTACGTGCCCCTTTACCTGGCCGCTATCAAGAACCGGGTATTCCCAGAGATCGTAATTATCCACAATAGCATAAATCTCATCATCCTCCTGGGCGGCAACGTTTACGCTGACCGTTGTTGAGTAGGAAGAATTTTGAACGTTGCTGAAGTCCTGCCCGTAGTGAGTGTCAAGACTTGCTTCCACCTTGCCGCCAAGATAGCTGGCGCTTCCGGAAAGTGATGCCCCGACACCCCATGAAGATGTCACGCTCGTCTCCATGGCATCGGACTCATTCGTCGACTGGCTGTACGATGTTGAAAAGAGACCGGAGCCTTTTCCACCGTTGAACGCGCTGCATATATCATAAGTCGTATCATTGAATATATCGAACTCAACCGGTGGAGCGTTAAGTACGACGAGCGGCTGCTGGATATTAGAAACTGAGTAGTACGAAGGCTGTCCGAGAGTGAGACTCCCTCCGTCGAAGTCTCCAAGTGCCAGTGCGTAATGGCGGCGAAGTCCATAACTTCCGCTGGTATAAGTTTGGTTTTCTGCCATGTAAGAGTTTTCTTCAGCCTTGACCGCGAGGTCAAAGTTTGTATCGATGGCCCCAAGGACTTCCACGTCGAGCGCCTGGTACAGGTTCCCATTCCCGTCGTCGCTGTACTCGTCACGTAGGACCACTATATCCGCCGAATTGGTTTGATTTACACCGCCAACTTTCAAAAAACTTTCCGAATATTCATAATCTTCTCCGTCGCTTGCCCCGTTCACGAATGCGTTGCTTTTCGAAACCGGAATGAGATAACTTCCGTTTTGTTCCGGTTCGAGGACGTTCACTTCGTTTCCCACATCGATGACTACTTCATCTTTTCCTCCTCCATCAAGATCTCCGCACGCGATACTTGTCGCCATCAAGTTCCCGGAATTCTGCAGGTCGGCAGTCCATACGCTTGAGTCAGCTGAAGCCACGCTTGAGCCGGCTGAAATTGAAATATTCTGGAGCGTGGTGTCGGTCTCAGCAAGATAAAGTGTCGTGTTATTACCTGATCCCCCGTTTCCATTATATGTCAACAGCAAAGCAATGCCGTCACGATAAAAGTCTCCTGTAAAGTCGCCGGTAGCCATTACCAAACGGGAAATAGCGCCTCCCCATACCGACGAGAAATTTGTCGAGCCTTCAGGGACGATTGTGTAGTTGCTCGTGAAATCGAAAAGCTTGATGTACAGCGAACTATTGCTGTTGAAACCTGCGAGGGCTATCTGGTCGACTCCGTGATGATTAAAGTCACCGCACGCAAGTGCAAACAGACTATAATAATCCAAGTTGGTAGGAACCGGTGCCGCTGAAGAAAGCTCTGAGAGCAAGGTAAGGTGAGACGCGGAAGTTGCGCTCCAGCCGTAGACGGCAATGTGGATGTTGTTATCCGTCGGATCGTGCCATGCAATTACCAGCTGCTTTTGCCCGTTTCCCAACAGGTCTGCCATTCGGGCTTGAATCAAGCCGTCGTATGTGGAGTTCGAGTTAGTGGTAACGTATCCCACCAATTCCCCGGTCACGCTGCTATTCTGGAATGAGAGGCTGGAGCTACTGACCGGATAAACCGCAGCGAACAATTTTGCGCCGGATGTGGCTCCGATCGGGTCATAGGTTTCCCAGACAGAAGCGATCTGGTCGAAGCCGCTCCCGTTCATATCTCCGGCGACTATGATTGAATTTTTGTTTCCACCTATGGCGGGATGTTTTGTGCCGGTGGCAGCATCAGCCACGGTATCTCCGGTCAGCGATCCGTCAGCATACAGCCGTTGGTCAGGCAGCAAACTCGGCTGGCCCAGGAGGTAGTTCATTATCTGGAAGTGATACGCATCGTAGTCAGTAGTAGTGGCATTCGACGGAGGCTCGCTCCAGAAAAGCACAAGCTGGTCTGCGGAAGCAATTGTCCGGTCCTGTCCAAGTGGGCCGTATGGGTTGCTAGCCGAGAAAATTCTGTTCAAATGGTAACCCGGTCTTTCGGATGCGGGCAGTACCTTCCCGGATTGTCCTGCTGATACCGTGGTGGAAATGAACATTATCGAAAACATTGGGATCAAGCACTGGACAAATCTATTTGAAAAACGATATTTCATGGTGCGTCTGAACCTCCTATGATTATGGTTGGTGGACCCCCCTCTCGGCAATTCAAGCCACACGACACTTACGGGTGCGAAGGTTTTTTGGTCTCTGGATGATTTAGAGTTGTAAAATCGGCAAGCAAAGGGATTAAGGCGCGACCCGACTGCCGGCTCCGGTAAGCGTTTATTTCATCCGCGTTCCTCCGGCTTGATCTCTATTGGCGGGTGGTCGTTTCGACGATAGTTATGCCTTACAAACACTTTTCGGCTTTTCTATTTACCATCTCAACCGAAAGAGAGGCATGTGAGTTCCGGAGGTTCCTTTACCAACCAAGGATCCGGAGCGTCTTTTTCTCAAGTCTGAGCTGAAGAGCAAAGAAGCGCTCTTGCCACAACCGAACGGCCTGCATGCAAGCTACGACTTCTCCTGCAATTTCTTACCCGGTGCGCCGCCGAAGCTGTCCCAAAACAACGAGAGCGGTCATGCTGAACTTGTTTCAGCATCTAATTCCATTTGTTTTGAGACCCCGAAACAAGCCTGACCTGGAGCGTATCAGTCCAGGGTTCGGGGTGAC
>JAKASW010000359.1 GCA_021818875.1 Bacteroidota bacterium | reverse complement strand
ATCTACAATTCATCATGAGTACCGAAAGTAAGAAGGTGATTTCCGAGTGACCAAGATAAGTTGTCGGTCAATTCCCAAATGTCTTGGCTCAAAGCATTGGCACCCGAATACTGTTCCGTGCCTGCTACCAACATGCCGCCGTTGGGAAGCGAAGGATCCTTCACTTCGATCATTGGGAACAAAGGGTTTGGCACTACCCTGGTATCCCTGATCGACGTGTAGCCCGCTATCAACTCATTGAAAACCGATGGGCTGAATGTGCTGTTGAGCTGTGCCAGTATAGAGTTCGTTTTGTCATTGAACGTGTACTCGCTTCCGGAATAGTAGAGGGTACTGCTGGTACGCGTCAGGTTATCTTCGTTGGCGTCAACGTAGTTGTCGCGGATCGTCAGCTTATTCATTTCATTGATGTTGTAATCAATTCTCGCAAAGAGCTTGTTCGACGGTGTCAGAAGCGTATAGGTACTAATTGAACCGGGATTGTACCCATACTTCGCCAGGACGCTTTCGAATTCCTGAGTCGCAGAGTTGGGAGGATTCATCACATCGTATAGCGGCTTTCGCTCGCGAGTTATCTCGCCATTGACAAAGAAGAACAACTTATCCTTCATGATAGGGCCACCGAGTCTGAAACCCGTCTGCACATTGCTGAATGCCGGGTAAGCCGTATTAAATTGATCCGGGCTGGTCCCGACGAAATTCTGATTTTGTCCAAAAAAGTAGAGCGATCCAGTATATTGATTCGTTCCACTTCTCGTGATCGCGTTGATTTCGCCGCCTGTAAATCCACCTTGACGAACATCGAAGGGTGCCAATGTAACCTGAAATTGCTGGATCGCATCGAGGCTTATAGGTGTTGTGCCCGCTTGACCACCGGGCGTGCCACTCGAAGGTAATCCAAAGAGATCGTTGTAGTTGGCACCGTCGATCTGAATGTTGTTGTACTTCTCGTTCCTGCCGAGCGCAGAATTTCCTCCTCCGTATCCGGTCATCTGAGGAGA
Organism: Bacteroidota bacterium; assembly: GCA_021818875.1. Taxonomy (GTDB): domain Bacteria; phylum Bacteroidota; class Ignavibacteria; order Kryptoniales; family JAKASW01; genus JAKASW01. Next base: position 2,731 of record JAKASW010000359.1, on the reverse strand, counting down.
TAGATCAACAAAATCCTGAAAACTCCTCGTTATGGTCGGGAAATTTTCGATGAACTTTTTCGACACTGTTGTCGCCGCGCCGGTACGGTTCGTGTTCATCAAGGCATTCCTTTCGGCAAATACCTCGACGCCGCCGACGTTTACTGCTTGTTGGGTGAGTTTAAAGTTGAGCGGGAGATTCTGGCCTAGTCCAAGATCGATCTTGTTTACTTCTACGGTCTTGTAGCCGATTTCCGATACGGTGACTACGTACGGACCGCCGACTCTCAGACCTCTGACGAAATAACGCCCGTCAACTTGAGTGCTTGTACCATATTTCGTACCCGACGGCGTGTGAACAGCCACGATGGTTGCCCCGGGAATAGGACGCCCCTGAGTGTCCGTTACCAGACCGCTGATGGAAGCAGTTGTTACTCCTTGCGCGAACATGGAAACAGGTAAGCCCAGCAGGCAAAGAAACAGGGTATACCGTATCAAGCCTCTCATAGAGTACTCCTTTCATTTTGTTCTTCTGAATCATTGAGCCAACTGATTGGCGAGTCTTTTGTGCTTGAGAGGGATGCCACAAACCCCAGAGTCTATAGCTATACGCTCGCATGTTCTTCTGCATCACCTCTACCACGGGCAAAAATTAGTCTCTCGTAATCTGAAAAGCAAGTTAAGAAAGGGTTAAGAAATTGCGCATAATTTGTTTAGTACAATAAACAAAGAACTCACGGCGTAAGACTGTATGAATTTGATGAAAGGTCTTTCGATACTGACGTGTCCCCTAGAAGCGCAGCCGAAAAGTGCAACCACTGCCAAAGACATCACGTCGTGACAAGTCACCAACCTGCCTGCTGGTAGGCAGGGGCACTAAGTATTGTACAACGACACCAATACCAAACATTTTTCTTTGAGCCTTTGAGTCTTTGTGGTTTCCAGAGGGGTTCTCGGCCTGGCCTCTAGGCTTCGTGAACCTGCGAGTTGTGAAGGATCTGACGACTTGTTGAAGGATTCGTTCTTTTAGAATAAACGATTTGCAGGGTGGCAGGATTCTCCGCTACTACTACTACCTCCGTCTTCGTCGACCAATCTTCGCGCTAGTAATCGAAACAATGGAAGTGATGATTCTTGGTCGATTGGAATGGGACTAATCTCTGTAGTAAGTAACTGCTTCAAAATCATTCGTCCCACTAAATCTACCTGCAAAATGCCCCTTGTTACTTCCTTTCCTGAGCAGTTGTCGGGGAACGGTGATGTTGACATAGAAGCTGCCGTACTCCAGATAAAATTCTCCTTAACCAAGATATGAAAGTGGATTAAACCCGTGAACGTTGTCGTACACACACTCGGGTACCATTGTGCTATTTCGTAGATGGTACCTGCATTCCAGTGATATTGGCCGATGTGATCTGAACAATATCGTGGTACGATGAACGACCAGCTTATGTCCAACTGGATCTTTCCGCCACGCGCCGGGATCGCTTCATCAAGGAATATCTCCATCCTGGTATCCGACACTATGCAGTTAGCAGACGATTTCCTTCCGCTGTACTACGGCCACCGAAATGAGGGAACCGTCTCCATTAGTGATGCACCCCTCCACCTTGCATGGGGATTTTCGTACTCAAGGCTTCCCCAGCTGCCTTTCATAAACAGATTCTGGTCAAGCTGCAGCTATAGGTGATCCACGAATAGGGAGAGTTGTTGGTGTACGAAATCACTTGAGTTCCGGAAATTCTATCGGCGGTGATGAACCGTTGGATACATGATTGAGGACGCAGATAGTTCCAGTGCCTGAGAAAGAAAATGGAATGTTCTGCAAGAAATCCCTTTGTGGATGATCAAAGAAGAGAGGCACTTTACAAGTCGTGGGAAGCAACAAAATGTAACATTTGGCGCTCTTGTTCAGACGGAAGTAGTGTCAAGAATTATAAGATTACTCTTGTGGTGATTAAGAATGCCGCACCCTACGAATCTGGGCGATAATCGCTGAAACGGCTGAAGGAGTTGCGATTAACTTCTGTTGGGATCAAGAACAAGTGTGCAGGAAGCAATCAGATCCCGGGATTATCCAAATCTGCCGGTGATATAATCCTCGGTTTGTTTCTTCGAAGGCCGTGTAAACATATTCTTCGTGTCGCTGAATTCTATAAGCTCCCCCAAATAGAAAAATGCAGTGTAATCGCTAACTCGCGCCGCCTGCTGCATATTATGCGTTACTATCACGATTGTATACTGGTCCTTAAGCTGGAAAATCAGTTCCTCGATTTTCGCCGTTGAGATCGGATCGAGAGCACTGGCAGGTTCATCCATGAGAATGACTTCAGGATTGACGGCAAGTGTACGCGCAATACAAAGTCGCTGCTGTTGTCCACCGGAAAGACTGGCCCCCGATTTCTTCAACGAATCTTTGACCTCATCCCACAGAGCGGCCTGGATCAAAGTTCGTTCGACGACTTCATCCATCTCTCTCCTTGAGCGTCGCCTCATCAGCTTCAGCCCTGCCACAACGTTGTCGTAGATGGACATCGTCGGAAACGGATTCGGCTTCTGAAAAACCATCCCGATTTTTCGTCTGACCAAAACCGGATCAATCTCAGACGAATATATGTCCTGGCCGTCCACCATGACCTTGCCGGTGATTCTCGCGTTCTTCGCAAGCTCGTGCATCCTATTCAACGTGCGCAGGAAAGTTGTCTTGCCGCAACCGGACGGGCCGATGAATGCCGTAACTTCGTTCTTAGGC
>JAKASW010000031.1 GCA_021818875.1 Bacteroidota bacterium | reverse complement strand
ACTGCCGACGATTACGCTAGTGAGAATGACGAGGAAGACGATCGTAGTTACGGTAACATATCTGAAATCGTGTTCCTTCCAGAAAGCAAGTATCGATACGAAGACTCTGGATACAGGTGTCAGGATCAACGCAACCGTTCCAAGATAGAGAAATGCCCGTGCGTCGAGATGAGCAAGGGCCGTTACGAAAGTCACAATAGTCGGGAAATACTGATGCGACGTTCTCGGGATGTGTCCGTTTTCCACAAGTGCAAGAATAACCCCAATCGCATAAAGCCCGATGGTCACATACATCCCCGTAGACAAGATTATGGCGACAATCCGGTTTATGAATTTATTCTCAGATTCTTCAGTCACTGTTTGCATTGGATTACATTAGTTGTGGAATCTTGATTGCAAGACCTTGTAAGAGTCCGTTAGCCACCATATTGTAGCCGAGGTAAACCATAATAACAAAGAAAATTATCTTTATGACCTTGCTGTGAAGTTTGTTCATAACGCTGCTGCTGATCGTTGCGCCAAGCATCGTACCAAGTGCTACCGGGCCGACGATGTAAAGATTGACGGCTCCCGCTAACAAGTAAACGATCGCACTCGTTGCAGCGGTAACTCCTATCATGAACTTACTTGTTGCGACCGAGACTTTCATCGGTACGTTCATCATGGAGTTCATTGCGGCGACCTTGATGACTCCACCGCCGATACCGAGAAGCCCTGATCCAATACCGGCAAGGGAAGCCACCACACTCCCTTCGACAGCTTTCGTCGCGTGATAATCAACTACTTTCCCTGCAGCCTCATCATGGTAGCTTCCTTTCAAATCCATCTTGCGCGAGATGTTGTCGGCATCGATCGACTTGAACGAGCCATCCGCGATCATCTTATCGTCGGAGCCTCTGGTTCTGAATGAAACGATTGCCATGTAGAGAATCAGTGCGCCGAAGATCAAGCTTAAAACCCAACCGTGCATCAGCACGCTCACGAACGCTCCTACAAGTGCCCCGGTCGTCGTCGCTATCTCGAGAAACATTCCAAGCCTGACGTTTGTAATTTCCTGGTCCACATACGAAAGGGCGCCTGCGATTGAAGTGGCGATCACGGAGACAATGCTTGCGGCTATTGCATGGTGGATCGGTATATGATAGATAAGAGTAAGAGCGGGGACAATTATGATTCCTCCTCCGATGCCGACCAGCGCACCGAAGAAACCTGCAAAGACCGCGACCAAGAATAGGCTTATGTATAAAGGAAGCATGGGATAAATATATTCCGCGTGTGCAAAATAAACAAAGCTCGGCGAATTTCGAACGGTAAAGGTCGAGCCGACTTTTTCAGAATGACCATGGCATCTTGATTCCAAACCCCATCACCAATCCCCTTGATACCATCTGATACCCAAAATAGATCAGCAAGAGAAGAAAGACTGTCTTAATGACCTCCGTTGGCAGCCGGTTCATCAGGAGGCTCCCGAGTGTGGAGCCTACCATCGTGCCCAGCGCAGCCGGGGCAACAACGTAAACATTTATTCCGCCGGCAATGAAATAGACTAGAGCCCCGGTTGCAGCGGTCACCATAATCATGAACTGACTTGTAGCAATTGAAACCTTCACCGGGACTTTCATGATTGAGTTCATGGCTGCGACATTGATGACTCCTCCTCCGATTCCGAGCAACCCGGCTGCCAATCCGGCAAAGGACACGACGAATCCGCCGAGAACCGGCCTGACAGGGAGATATCGAATATTCGAATCAAGTGCCCTGTCATAATACGCCCCGGGTCTCAAAAGCCTGCCGGTTTTGTTCGAAGTCTCTCCCTGTTCACCTGCGCCATTTTCGTCATAAGCCGACGGCAATATATCAAACGTTCGCCGTCTCCGTGGAAGCAGAGACCGTGCGGCAGTGTACAGAAGAAACGTGCCGAACAAAAGGCTTAGCACATAGGCACTCAATAGAACCCCGATGAATGCCCCGGCTAGCGCACCGATCGTGGTTGCAACCTCGAGAAACATCCCCAACCTCACATCGGCTATCTCTTGCTTGACATACCGAAGGGCACCAGCTATGGACGTCGCGATGACGGAAACCAGACTCGCAGCAATAGCAAGATGGATCGGAAGATGGAAGAAAAGGGAGAGAGCGGTAACAATTATGACGCCGCCACCTATTCCCATCAGGGCGCCGAGGAAGCCTGCGATGACAGCCGCAAGAAACACAAGCGGAAAGCCGATCAACATGGCACAATATATCTGCCGTTGAACTGATAACCAATGCGAGATTTTGTTTGTTTCCCTGGGGATGCAATGGCTAAATTACCTGCACTAAATACTATCCGCGGACAACCATTCGTCGAATGAAGAGACTCAAATATTACCTTCGACTTTTAAGACCCATCCAGTGGGTGAAAAACGTCTTCGTGGTCGTACCGCTAATCTTTTCTAAGAACCTCTTCAACGTCAGCCTGTTCTCCCGGTCGGCATCCGCCTTCATCGCGTTCTGCCTTGCAGCCTCGGCAATTTACGTCATCAACGATATAGCCGACAGGAAGCGTGACCTGGTACACCCTGCCAAGAGAAGTCGGCCAATCGCATCAGGCGCAGTCGGATTAACGGAGGGCTGGGCACTGGCGCTCGTGCTTCTTGCTGTGTCGTTTCTCATCCTCAAAGTGGGAGATACTCACGGGCTCACAAATGCCGCGATCATCGGTTATGTCGCCATCAACCTGTTGTACTCGTTCTTTCTCAAGGAAATTGTCCTCATCGATGTTTTTGTGATCGCCGTCGGATTCATTTTGAGAATATTGGCAGGAGGATTTGCAATAGACGTTAAGGTTTCGAGTTGGCTGATAATGACAACACTCTTCGTCTCAATATTCCTTGGGATCGCGAAGCGAAGAGGTGAGTTTGTTTCCGCCGGAGCATCGGGCAAGGAATATGCGGCGACCGGTGACGGAAGCAGGAAGGTTTTGTATGATTACGACCTCAGTCTGATCGACCAGATACTTTCAGTCTCAGCGGCAAGTGTAATCATAACTTATGCACTCTACACGGTTTCGCAGCGAACAGTGGATGCCTTCGGCACCGAAGCTCTGATCTTCACAACAATTTTCGTCGTCTACGGAATCTTCAGGTATCTATATCTCGTACACAAAATGGGACTTGGTGAAAATCCCACAGCGGCGCTCCTTACCGACAAGCCTATGGTCATAAACATAATCTTCTACATAGTCTCGGTGGTCGTAATAATATACAAGCGCGAGATCGTCCGTCTGATTTCGAGATAAGATTTTTGAATATCCCGTCGACGCCCATATTCATACACTGCCTCCATCCGGCACACAAACAAGAAATGAGTTGAACTCCCGAAGAGCCGAGATCATTCTGCTCTCCATCACGCTCGTCTGGGGTGGAACGTTCGCAGTTGTGAAGTTTGCCCTTTCGGACGCATCTCCCCTCGCCTTCCTCGCGTTGAGATTCGGCATAGCCGCGATAATCTTCCCGCTGATCTACCGGGGCAATTACTTCTCCATGGATCGTGGTACATTGATCAGCGGAATTTTTCTTGGAATTCTCCTGATGATCGGATTCGCGTTTCAGACCGTCGGGTTGAAATACACAACTGCCTCGAAATCTGCATTCATAACCGGACTGCTGGTCGCGCTCACCCCGATCGCGCAGGCAGTTATCGAGAAGAGACTACCCACAAAAGGAAGCTTGACAGGCGTCGGTCTGGTTGCCCTCGGACTTTTTCTTCTTACCTCTCCGGGCGGGCAGGGAATCAACATCGGCGACATTCTGACCTTCCTCTGCGCAGTCTCCTACGCCATCTATATAGTCTACCTTGACATCTACTCGAAGAAGCACGACGTATCAAAACTCACCTTCCTCCAGCTGGCAGTAACAAGTGTCCTTTCTATTGCCGTCGCACCATTCACAGAAACAATTCATGTTGACTTCACTCCGGGCTTTTTCGGAGCACTCGCTTACACTTCGATATTGGCCACGGTCTTCGCCACTTACCTTCAGACAAAATACCAGCGAGACACTACACCTGTTCATGCCGCGATCATCTACTCAATGGAGCCGGTGGTTGCAAACTTTATCGCCTTTTTTGCATTCGGAGAATTCGTGGGGTACATCGGTGCGGTTGGAGGCGCACTGATCGTAGCGGGACTCCTCACGTCGGAGCTGATGGACAAATAGAGCCATCGTCAATTTGACCTGCGCCTGCTCTCGCCGGTTGATCGAAATCTCACCGACCACACAAGAACCCGGAGACTGGTTTCAAGGACGCCTTTGATGGAACCAATCAGCACATCGTTGCGTTAACTCCGTGCATTCAGGATTTTTAGCTGCCAAGTTTTCTCGTGCTTCAAGATATGGAACCTTAAAACTCGTGATCAGAATGGAGAATCACCCTGGAAAAGGTGAAGAGAATGGAACGTGTTTGGATTTTCCCTGATCAATCTCACGACCTGCAGTCAGAAGGCATGAGGGAGGGAGGCATCGTTCCAAAGGATGTCAAAGAAAGGAAGGAATATGCCTGACCTAACTCATCTCCACCCGATGATAGTTCACTTCCCAATTGCTCTTCTGATAATAGGCTTTCTCGTCGACGCAGTTTCGATGGTCGTGAAGCGAGACTTCCTCAACAAAACGGGATTCATACTACTTTTGCTCGGAACACTTGGAGCAATCGCGGCATATTTTTCAGGAGCCTCGGCGGCAGAAGGTGTAATCGAAGCCGGAAGTCTCAAGGATGCGGTTGAGATCCACAAGAGCGCAGCTGAACTAACACTCTTGATCGTTATAGCAGCCGCGCTGTTCAGGACAATCCTGGTTATGGCACGCAAGTATGCCGGCGCATACAAATGGATTGCTTTTGCTGTATTCTTTGCAGGCGTCCTTGCCGTATCGAGGACGGGCTACTATGGCGGAGAATTGGTTTTCAAACATGCGGCCGGAGTAACACTCGAATTTGGCTCGTCGAATTCAGGAGCTAAGCAAGGTGGCTCTATTGCCGCTGCAATAACCCAGTAGTTGTATTTTCAATTCCGAAGCACCTGCCGATAACAAAACAAACTAGACCGAACTGTTCGTAAAACAATTAATTAAAAAGAAAGGAAGGAATATGAAACGAATCATCATTTCATCGGCAGTATTGATCCTTTTCGGCGCTTTTACCTTCTGCGCTGCAGCAGATAAGCAAGCAACTAAGAAGGTCGTCGAGGATCTAAAAACGGCATTTACCGGAGAGACCACCGCCAGCGCCAAGTATGCTGCGTATGCAGAGAAGGCAAAAGAGGAAGGGCTCAACAAAATCGCATTGCTCTTTGAAGCAGCGTCAAAAGCAGAAAGCATTCATGCCGGGAATCACAAGGCCGCGCTGGAGCAACTCGGCGAAGATGTACCGGAAGTGGAGCCGAAGTATGAAGTAATGTCGACGGCGGAGAATCTGAAGGACGCTATCAAGGGAGAAACTTACGAGTCCACCACGATGTATCCTGACTTCATAAAGGATGCAAGCAAAGGCAAAGTCACGATTGCATCAATCTCTTTCAACTACGCATACAGAACGGAGCTAAAACACAAGGCGCTTTATGAGGAGGCATTGAAGGCGCTTGAGAGGAACAAAGTGGACTCACTTGCATCCATGTATCAGGTTTGCCCGACATGCGGAAATACGTATGCTGGTGAGGCCCCAGAGCGTTGCGGAATATGTATGACCAGCAGGGATCGGTTCATGACTATCGAGTGAACAATGGAGTGCTCACCTCCTTTCTTCCCTGTTTAGATGGCAAAGGTTTGACAGAACGAATTGGAAGGACGGAGGATAGGGGGTGAGTTACTCGAAATCCAGGTTCCATTTTTCAAAAAGGTCAGGCGGTACAACCTCGATGAACCTGCTCGCCTTCGTGAAGATTCTGCCGCTCTCTCTGTCATAGACGTTCATCGGATAAGTCACGTACAGGTTTTCTTTCGCCCGAGTACATGCCACATACATAAGTCTTCTTTCTTCCTCAAGTTCATCATCGTCATCCGTCGCATACATCGTCGGGAATTTTCCGTCGAGCGCCCAGATAATGAAGACGCTGTTCCACTCAAGACCCTTTGCCGAGTGAATAGTCGATAGCGTTATCTGTTCTTCCTTCTGATCCTTTACTCCAAGATCGACTACGCTTTCAGTTGGCGGCTCGAGGGCAAGGTCGGCAAGGAAACTCTGCATCGACCGGTATCTTTCAGCTATCGACTCGAACATAACGAGGTCCTTCTCCCGCTTCTGATAATCTTCATATTTGTCTTTCATCAGAGGCTGGTAATACCGAAGGACCGATTCGATCTGTTCAACGGGAGCTACTTTCCTTTTGCTCTGCTCCGAAATGAAAGCGAGAAGCTCCTGCGCGTTCGAGGGCATCTTCAAGTTTTTCTCAGGAGCTGAGACCTCCGTATGAACCCCTGCTGTCGTTATCATGTTCAGAACACGTTCCGCGATGCTCGGTCCGACTCCCGGATGAAGGAGGAGTATTCTGTGCCACCCTACTGCATCCTGCGAATTCTCAATCACCCTGAGGAAAGCGATAATGTCTTTGATGTGAGCGGCCTCCACAAGCTTCATTCCACCGAACTTTACATAAGGGATGTTGGCCCTTGTCAATTCTATTTCAAGATCAAACGATAGATATGCAGAACGGAAAAGGACTGCAACATCATTAAGAGTCTTCCCTTCCTCTCTGAGTTCCAATATTCTCTGGACGACAAATTTGGACTGGACATTTTCATTTTCTGCAGTCACCACCACCGGCTTTTCACCCGATTTCTTCCTCGAAAAGAGATCCTTTTCATACTTTTCTTTTGCAGCGTCGATCACCTTGTTGGAGAAATTTAGTATGCCTTGAGTAGAACGATAGTTTTCCGTGAGCTTAATCGTCCTGCAATTCGGGAAATAAGTCGGGAAATCGAAAATGTTTTTGAAGTTGGCGCCGCGGAAAGCATAGATGCTCTGCGCATCATCTCCGACAACCATGACGTTTTGTCGATCGGTTCCAAGCTGCCTTACTATTTCTCCCTGAACTTTGTTGGTGTCCTGGAACTCGTCGACCATGATGTAGCTGTAACGTCCTGCAACCGACTTTCTCACAGATTCATTTTCCTCCAGCAGCCTGCGCAGGTTTTTCAAGAGGTCGTCGTAATCCATCAGATTGTACCTGCGTTTGTAATCGTCGAACTGGATCTTGAGCTTGACTATGTCTTCAGACTGTTCGATAAACCTGGGGTATTCTTTGAAGATAATCTCTTCAATTCGCGTAAGAGTATTTTCAGACTTGCTGAAGATGTCCACCAGCGTTTCTTTTTTCGGAAAACGCTGTGCCCTCTTTTCCGGACTGAGACGCGTTCTGAGCAGGTTCACAACGTCGGCGGCATCGGAGTCGTCGAGGATCGTGAATTGTTCTCCATAACCGAGGACCTCTGCATAATGCCGGAGTGTCGTGTTGGCGAATGAATGAAACGTACCGCCGCTGACCTGTTCAGCGGATGTCGATTTCAGCAATGCCGCTGCACGCTTAAGCATCTCTCCAGCCGATTTTCGTGTAAAAGTCAGTAGTAAGATGGACTGCGGATTGCCGCCGAGCTCGACAAGATAGGCAACCCTGTAGGTAAGCGTTTTCGTTTTTCCTGTGCCCGCGCCTGCAATTACAAGCACCGGGCAATCTATGGTACGGACCGCCTCAAGTTGGTCGGGGTTCAGATCGCGCTCATAATCTATCTTGAAAGCACGCCGCTGAGGCTCGCCGACAACATCCTTGCGAATCGTGTACTTCTTTGATTCCATCTATCCTGACTCGGCAGAGCCGAAACCAAACAGATGCACCGCGGAGACGCCAAGACGCAGAGTCATTTTAGTCATTTTACCTCCCTGCACCCCTGCCAGATAGAAGGTAGCTTCGCGTCTCTGCGTTGGAAGAATGCCGCAGAGATACTGAGTCGCGAAGGACCTGGTTTATCAACCTGGGGCCTCTGCGTCTCTGCAGTTTTCTTTTAACGATGCGCCACCCCTGTATTGTCAAATTGTTCTTTCGTAATCCGCAGTCTCCAGACGCCACACTGGCACTCCGCAATACCTCTTCCCTTCCGGACAGTAAGGCTTCGTCCCGGCCATCATCCTGATGGTGCACGGAGGAAGAAGAAACTTCCCAAGCAGCGGGTGCACTTCCTTTATTTGGTTGACTTCATCAAGTGAAGCCTTCCAAATCTCCTCTTGCGCGTTGTAGCAAAGTCTCATCTCAACTTTGTGATGCAGGTTGAGGAGATCCGCCGACTCAGTGAACCGAATCGGGAATGCGTTAGGCAGAAGATACGACGCGGACTCCCTGCTCACGCCTTTCGAAAGCAGACTTCCGATTGAATCCCAGGTTCTTTCCATCGTCAGCCGGTATAGCCTCTCGACTTCGTCATCCATAGTTGCAAGCTTCGGAATTATGTAATCCGGCTCAGTCGTCATGTGCATTGTCAATGCCGGCCTGGAGGCTGGAGTCATCCGGTGTCTCTGGTCCTGGGAATCCGCCGTGTGACTCAATTTTTTCTTGAATGTATAGGACGCATGGTACAAAACCCGTGAAATTTTGTCATGGGTCGTCAGAACAAGCGGGTTTGCAAGTAGCCTGTTCCGCGACGGATCGACAGCCAGCCGAAGAGCCTCCTCGTCGGTCATTTCCAGTTTCTTCTTGCCGAGCACCTCTCTTACTGCATCCGAAATTATTCTCTCCGCATTTACTTTGAAGTCAACCAGCTTCGACGTGTGACCACGAAGCTCGGCATCGAATTCTTCAACAAAGCTTCCGTGATCGCCTGGGCCTTGAGCGGAAGCTTCGACAAAATCCTTTTCGTCGAGCGGCTCATCAAGGACGATACTGTAGTTGGGATCGAACTTCAACAGTTCCTGCACCATCATATCCACAACCATCTTCTGCTCGTACGGAGTGTCTCCAGACTTGCACATTTTAGCGTACCGAAGAAGAGTTATCCCGCTCACCGTGTGGTACAGGTATGAGAATGTAGCGATCGGGAGAACGTACCTTGCAATCTCCTGTGCTTTCTTTTTGATCTCACTCTTGAAACGGTCGTTCCCCTTTCGCTTCGGGAATATCCTGTAATATTCTTCACCTGCGGGCTTTATCAGGAGCTGCACAAGCTTCCGGTAGGCCGCTATCTGCTCCCGTGCGGCAGCCACGTAAATCTGAAGCGATTCCCCTTCCAGCGGCGGCACGAAGTAATTGTCGTCTTTGACTTCAACATATCTCTGACTCACCTGCTCAGAGTTGTAAAACGGATGTGAGTGCAGGAACGACCATATGAACTGCCGGGAAACATTGGCAAGCTGAAACTGGAATGTTGCATGCTGGAAAGTCGTATGGTGCCCGGCAGCGTAAATGTCGCGTGCAAGATCTCCGTACTTGTCCAGGTCTATCGATTCATCTTCGATTATTCCTTTCGAAGAGTAGCACGTTCGTGCCGTAGCAACCACATTCTTGAATGAATTCGAGAAGGCTTTGACAAGCTTGACCTGAGGAGGTCGAGCAAGTATAGCCCCCAATCTATTTTCAACTAATGTCACGCTTTCCATACTACCACTTCTCTGATCTTGCCATTACGCGATTCCGGTGAAGGTGCCATCCGAATGTACTATCAAAACAAATCAAGCTCTGTCTCGCTCGAGCACGATTTTCCAAAGGGGTCCTTCGAACAAAATCGTCTGACGCCAGGCAGGTAGAAATCCTATTCTTTCGAGGGTTAGATAATGCCGGAGGGGTTCCTCCAGATCCGATAACAGCATTCCGGAATGACGCAGACGGCTTCCTGGTAAGGTTTTCCTTCATCAATCCATCACACCATAGATCCATTGTGGCTGTCCCAAAAGTGTTGTTCCGTCACCCCGAACTTGTTTCGGGGTCTCAAAACAAATGGAATTAGATACTGAAACAAGTTCAGCATGACCGCTTTCGTTGTTTTGAGACGGCCTCATAGATCCATTGTCCCGCCCAAAGACTTATCCTACTCTCTTGATTACAACTAACGTCTTGTCATCGGCGTAAGCGGATGAGACCGAAAACTTCTGAACTGTTTCCATCAGTTGAGAACAAATATTCTTGGGATCAAGGTTCGCTGACTCCGCAAGTTTGTTCTTCAACCTCTCTTCTCCGAAGAGAGTGAAGTTGCTGTCGGTCGCCTCGGTAACTCCATCGGTATACAGGAGAAGGACATCTCCTTCATCGAAATTTACATTTCCGATGAAATAGCGGGTATTTGGCGCGATTCCCAGAGCAGGTCCGGTGGCTTTCAGTTGAAATATCTCATTGCTAGACTTTCTGAAGAACATCGGTGGATTATGGCCGGCATTCACATAAAGGAAGAGTCCGGTCTTCTCGTCGGTAAATTCACCAACGAACAAGGTCACAAATCTCGCATCCGAGAACGTCGAATTGACAAGGTTGTTTATTTTCCTCACCAACGATGCTATGTTCGTTTCGAGTTCGACTCCCATTTTCATCGCACCTGAAACGTACAGTGCTTCGACCGCTGCACTCAAGCCTTTGCTCGCCGCGTCGCCAATCGCGACGCCGAGCCGCTCACCATCTTCACCGGACGGAAGGTAGTCAAAGAAGTCGCCTCCCACAACGCGTTCGGGTATAGAGATCCCGAACATCTGGAAGACTCCATACTCCTTCTCGTGGCCGGGGAGAATACTTCGCTGTATTTCACGAGCGCGGTCGATGTCTTGTTCCAACTGCTTGGTCCTTGCAAGCGCATGACGCTCGCGAAGCACTGCAGTTATCGCACTTCCTATCACGTTAAGGCTATCGGCGAGATCCTGACCGTCGGTCTCGGTATTGAAGGCTAATATATACTGGTACAGCACATGCTCTTTTACTTTCGTTTTGTCGCCCACGCCCGTCGCAGAGAATCGTTGGATTCCGGTCTTAATCAAATCCGGGTTTCGCTCCATGCTTAGCACCGTCTTTTTTGTGCCGACCTGCACGAAGTCAGGATATTCGGACACCTTGATCGCAAAGCCTTCCGGGATGGATTTTACCTCCCCTATCTGATCGACGATAACATAGACGTTCCTGCGAGGTACGAGCTTCCAGATCCTTCCGCCTTTTATTCTCATCTGGTCTGAATTGATGACCTCCTGTACCACATTTCGCAAAAGTTCTTCGTCAGACCTGTAATCTTTCGATGCTGTTTTCTCTATCGCGTGATAAAGCTGCCTCTGATCCATTTAAGTTTCATCCGTTTGTCAGTAATTAATTTTTCTCCACCTTTCCACCACTGCTTCGAGGTCGACCGCAGGAGGGAGAATGCTCCATTTCGTGTAGAACTCGACATCCCTGCTTCGTGGATATGGATCGGGTGGATCGATCTTAGTCCTCAGCGGTAGTATCGTCGCATCGCCGAGAAGCAAGCCTTCGCCCTGTCTCAACGAAGGCACGACATCGAGCAAGTCTCCCATCGATTCAGGTACCAGCTTTGCGACGTATGCTTGATCGTCAGGATTCGACAGGCGCATTACCACGAAGTTACCGCATTGCGACAGGATGGACTCTGCTACATCTATGGCGCGCTGGCTCACTACCATGCAGCTCACGCCGTACTTACGTCCTTCTTTTACAACTCGTTCAATCGTTCTGCGGGCCGTCTGTGACGCCGTGAAAGTATTGAGATAATTGTGTGCTTCTTCGAGCACTAGTAAAATCGGAAGATTCGCCCGGTAAGGATTCCAAACGTTGAAATCGAAAACCAGCCTCGCGAGAAGCGAAACCAATGCGTTTGTCACCTCGTGCGGAACGACGTTAAGATTCAAAACGACGATCGATTTCCCGGATTTCAGTCCGAAGAGATTCTCGAGAAATTGCGAGAAAGAGTCCGTGGTCTTGAATCGCTTTGGCTTGAAAAGGAATTCGAATCTTCTGTCATTTATTTTCGTGTCGAATTTGAAAAGGAACCTTGTGAAATCTCCGTAGAAGGGACCTTCCTTTCCATCGGGAAGGCGTTCCGTATCGAGGGCCTGCATCTTCACCCTGATATCGCTGAGGTCAAAATACACTGGAGAGTCGACAGTTATCGAGTCTTTGTAAGCCAGGTTCTTCACGCGCTTGCTGTTCAGAACAATTTCCGAAAGTACAACCATCTCACTTCGGGCCGCCGGATCATCCGGGTCGACAAATGTCTCCACAAGTTCATCGAAGTTCATCGCCCAATATGGTATCTCAAACTCGCCGATGTTGATTCGCTCGGCCATATCACCGAACGCCTCGCTGTATTCGTCATGGAGGTCGAGTAGAATTATGCGTGCACCCGGAAGCCTGTGAACCTTCTGGAGAATCGACGCTACTGCACAGGACTTGCCGGAGCCGGTTGCACCGATAACCGCGATATGCCTGCTGAAGAATTTGTCAGGGTCAATGTAGTTCTTCTTCCCGGCGAGGAGTGATATCTCACCCAGGGGAAAATCAAACCGGCGGTGAGTATTAAAGATGAGGTCGAGCTCAGCTTCGGTTGGAAGCTCCACAACCGCGCCCGGATACGGAAGCTCTTCAGTTCCGCGGATAAACCTTCCCCCTGCAAACTTGCCGAAGAGTTCTGCAGTGAACTTCACGAGATTTCCCGAATCAAGCTCAAGGCCCGTGACTACTCCCAATATTTTGCTTTCTGCGAGGATAACGGAGATATACGAGCCGATGCTGAAATCCTCAGCCACCTCTGTCTGACCTGTGATCACCACGCCCTTCACAGAAACAACTTTGCCGGTCGATCCCACTTAGTCCTCCTTTTCAACCATCTTCTTGAACTCAGCAATCTTGTTAAGTGCCTCTACCGGAGTAAGGTTGTTTACGTCTACTCCCTTGATCTTCTTTCTAAGCTCTTCATCACCGAGTTGGAACATTTCGATTTGAAGTGTACCCTCATTCTTTTTTGCAACCAGCTTGTGCGGTCTCGGCATCTTTTTGACAAGTCTGCCATCTCCCGCCGGTTCAACCGCTGCCGAAGGAGAACTGGAAGACGAGGATGCAGCCTCGGTCGCCGATAGCTCGAACGATTCCAGATTCGTAAGAATTTCCTTCGCTCTCGAAGTAACGGCTTTAGGTAAGCCTGCCATCTCAGCCACGTGTATACCGTAGCTATGATCCGCACTTCCTTCTACAATCTTGTGGAGAAATACCACTTTCCCTCCGTACTCTCTCACGTCAGCTTTGAAATTCTTCACTCGCGGATAAAGGTCGGATAGCTCATTCAATTCATGATAGTGCGTCGCAAACAAGGTACGGGCCGACTTTGCCTGATTCTGATGCAGATATTCGACAATCGACCAGGCAATCGAGACGCCGTCGAAGGTGCTTGTGCCTCGTCCAATCTCATCAAGAAGGACAAGGCTTTGAGGCGTTGCATTGTTTAGAATGTTGGCGGCCTCTTCCATCTCCACCATGAAAGTGCTCTCACCTGAGCTGATATTGTCTGAGGCGCCGATGCGTGTAAAGATCTTGTCGACGACCCCGATCCTGGCACGCTTCGCCGGGACAAACGAACCCGCTTGTGCCATGATGGTTATGATGGCTACTTGCCTGATGAATACGCTCTTCCCTGCCATATTGGGACCGGTGATCAAAGCGACTTGCGCGTTTTCTTTATCCAGGGAGATGTCGTTCGGGACGAAACTCTCGCCGGAAGGAAGCACCTTTTCCACGACAGGATGCCTTCCAGCTTCGATTTCCAGAGCCGATGATTCGTCGACAAACGGCCGAACATAGTTGTTATTCATGGCGACCCTTGCGAAACTCATAAGGACATCTATCGTCGCGAGAGCACTTGATGTCATGAGCAAGCTGGAGGAATGTGCCGCAACTTCATCTCTGAGATCCTCAAATAGATGCGCCTCAAGCTTCTGTATCTTCTCCTCTGCATGAAGGACTTTTTCTTCGTACTCTTTCAAATCCTGAGTGATAAATCGTTCGGCATTCACCAGCGTCTGCCTACGGACATAGTCGGATGGAACTTTCGATAGGTTTGAATTGGTGACTTCTATGTAGTACCCGAAGACCGAGTTGTAGTCGACCCTCAGGGACTGGATACCAGTTCTTTTTCGCTCGGAAACCTGAAGCTGTGCAATCCAATCTTTGGCATTGAATGCGAGAGAGCGCAGCTCGTCAAGTTCTGCATCAAACCCATTTTTTATAACGCCACCATCTGATGTCTGTACAGGAAGCTCGTCGGCCAAAGCGTCCGAGAGTCTTTTCAAAAGTTCAGGCTCCTCATCGATGCGCGACGCCAACTTCGTCCAAAGCGGGACACCCAGTTTTCCAACCTCATTCTTCAGCTCCGGAAGCCTCCCAATCATAATGCGGATTGATCCTAATTCCCTGGGTCCGGCCCGCTTCGTCGATACTCTCGCAACGGTTCTCTCAAGGTCGCCGAAGCCCGAGAGAAGAGACGTGAATTTTTGAATCAGCCATGAATTTGCAATAAGCTCTTCGACTGAGTCAAGCCTTTCGTTGATCCTGCCAACCTCCTTCAGCGGTCGAAGCAGAACCTTTCTGAGGAGTCTGGCCCCCATCGGAGTTTCGGTGGAATCGAGCACGCTCAGTAAGGTCGGTTCACTTCCCGAAGCAGAATCGGTAATTTCAAGATGCCTGCAGCTCGATGCGCCTACCTCAAGAAAACCTGAAAGATTGAACTCCGACATCCCGACAATGTGCGAGAGATTCCCATTCTGAGTCTCGGCAAGATAGTCGAGCGCTGCTCCGGCAGCCATGACCGCGAGCGGTTTCTCCAATGAATAATTCTTAGGACTGGCTCCCCCGGATAATTCTAATCCAAAGCCCTTCAGATTTTGTACGTTGAAATGGTGTACCAGCTTGTCGTATGCATAATCGAAATTGAAAATATAGTCGTCGCGCCTGGTTACGATCGTTTTCTTAAGGCTCGCGTGGATTGCGGGCTCAAGCGAATCCGATTCTCCACGCGGCACCACAACTTCGCGCGGTCCGATCTTCAACAAGTAGGATTCAAGATCTTCCTCACTTCCTGCGGCATAGCCAAACTCACCCGTGGTGGCGTCACAGAATGCGAGTCCGAAATCATTTTCCCTGGTAACCAGTGTTGCGAAATAGTTATTGACCTTCGCCGCATCGTTCGAGAAATTGACGCCGGGAGTAACAACTTCGACGATGTCTCTCTTTACAATTCCTTTGGCAAGTTTCGGATCTTCCAACTGCTCGCAGACAGCGACCCGGTAGCCGGCATTGACAAGTTTTGGGAGATACTGGTTGACTGCATGATGTGGAAAGCCCGCAAGCGGAACATCGGATACAGATCCATTGGCCCGTTTTGTAAGAGTGAGAGAAAGTACCGAGCTTGCAATCTTTGCATCCTCTTCGAAAGTCTCGTAAAAGTCACCCATCCGGAAAAGCACTATCGCATCCGGATAGCGATCCTTCACTCTCCGGTACTGAGACATCAGCGGGGTAATCGATGAACCCTTACCCATTCCATTACTTTGAATTCATGTGGTTAATTCCTGCCTGCGCAAACCGCGGACACTCCTCTCTCTTTATCACGTGTGTTTAGAATATACTTTAGGTGGGAAAGTTTATCAAGAAAAGGAATCGTGGAATACATGAATAGCAGCAGTGGATCATAGAGAGTCCGTGGAAGACAATAGAATGTTCTTGGAATCGTGGAATACATGAATAGCAGCAGTGGATCATAGAGAGTCCGTGGAAGACAATAGAATGTTTTTGGAATCGTCGAATACATGAATAGCAGCAGTGGATCATAGAGAGTCCGTGGAAGACAATAGAATGTTTTTGGAATCGTCGAATACATGTGTAGATGCTGAGGTCCATCCAGCAAAGGTTGAGGGGAACAGAAGGTAATTGCTGAAGGACTTAAACAAGCCCTAAGGAAGGCAGTCGTGCCGCTTTTCGTCTACCTTACTAACACAATCAGTTCATTAAATACCGGCCCACCTCTCCAGTCAGTAAACGTGGCGTAGTCGTACCGCACATCAAGATGGTTCAACAAAATCGACATGAGAAAACTATGAGGTGACGTATCATTTTCGATCACACTAAGCACTCTCATGAATCCTTCAAGTCGAAAACCAAAACCAAATGTTTTGTACGACGCAAGAACAGATCCTGACATCGACCCGAAGCGCAAATACGCACATTCGCCGACTTCAAACTGCAAACCGGATCGTACCCCAACTTCTCCGCCTGCTACGCCACGAATGAGGTCATTGTAAGGACTCATTTCCCTGATTGCACTAATATATGCGTTGAAGTAATCGTACGTTATGTTCCCTTGATAGACGGAAACGCTCGAGTCCAACTTTACGAGTGACTCGTCGGCCTCGCGCGCAAGCGTGACGGAGAATATCTTCCATGGGCGACCGTCAAACCCCGACTCTAGCCCTAAGTCAATACTGATTCCAAGGTCTCCCTGACGTGGAAGAATTTCTGGAACGCCATAATTGTATTTCAAGTAGCCTCCGACATCCTGCATAGCATAGCCAGCCGTGAGATCGGCAATCGGCAAGTAGAAGAGTCCATCCTCGCTGAAGTTTTCAGTGTTCCATCCAAAAATTATTTGCTCAAGCGGAACCTGCACGATTGCGCCATAGTCATAAGAGTTGACTGAGCCCTTCATGTTTCCTCCCGGATAATTGGTGAGCACGCTGGAGGACATCCATTTAAAACGGACTCCCACACCGAGTTTTAGTTGGTCTTCGAGCCCCAATCCAAGCGTGATACTATTTGAACCATCGTTCTCGAGGTAGGAACCAACTTCAAATGTGCCGCTATTTTCGATATTTGTCCTTGCCAATCCAACACCCATTGAAATTCTTAAAGGCGATTTAAATAGTCCACTCAGATTCGCTCCGAACTCAATTGCAGAGGAAAATGGTGAGACATTTCCGGAACCGTTCCCGGCATAGGTCATAAAGGAGGGCGAGAGGATGTTGGTGCCAAAACTTGTAATCCCATTGAGACTGAAAAATCCGGCTTGCGCCGGATTCGCCAGCTGTGCCATGGCGTCGTTCGATGGGAGAGTGGCTGCGATTCCTCCCATACCGGTTGCATCTGCTCCGGGTAAATATGGATTCAACTGTGCCGCGGCCCGCGTTGAATAAATGGATAGGAACATCACCCCTACGTAACCGACAAGTGCTTTCATTTGACACTCCTTTGTTCGAACGCAATCTTAGAATGCTCGTTAGTCAAAATCGTGTCAAGAAAGTCAGATTGACTCCTTCCTCTGGTTTGTCAAGCCAAGAATCACTGATCCTGATTCTTTCCGGTTACTATTAAGGATTTCGGGTGATTGTGTCAATACCAACGAGATCGGTGTGATTCACTTTTCCAGGTGTCGACGGTGCACTTTGTTCGACAACGATAAGCGAGTTGTACCTACCTTCCCGTTTTATTTCAAATACATCTTGCAATAGATATTTGACTCGCTCTTTTTCGCTCTTCCTCCACCATTCCATTCTGAAGCACGTCTATCCACCGTCCTGAAGTCACCGATCCCTCCGCCACCATGGTCGTCCTGCGCTCCGACCATTATTGATATTTTCCAGTCATGTTTCGGCCTGCCTATTATGCTTTGTGGAAGAGAGAAAGTAATCTCTTTCGTCGCAACGTCACCGAGGGTATTGTGAATGTCTGCCATCGTCGGGATGTAAGCCGCAAGTTTCTTCCCATTCTCGTTGAAGACTTCTACCCCGCCTCCGACATATATAACTTTATGAAAGCCACGTCCGGGAGGGAGCGTGTAGTTCGAATTGCGGTCGAGCTTTCGCTGGCCACCTGTACCATCACCTATCGCAATTGCTACAAACGTCAACTGAAATCCATATTCAGGATGCCACATCGGATCGACAAGGTTTTTGAATTTGAGTCTAAAGAACACATCGTTGCTATCGTAGCTAATCTTTGCGCCGGTCAGATTGAGGATGCCCGGTTGGAAATTCTCGTTCTTCGGATAAGTGTACATTCCATTGGAACCCTTATCTTCTCCCGACGGAGCGCTTGCAGCAGCGAAGACCGTTGCACTTGAATCATCCCGTTTGACTTCTGCGGTTGTCAAGACTCTGAAGTCGATACGTTTAAGGAAACTCCAATCGGGATTGTCTCGCGGGGTTTCGAAATGAAGGTCGTGAAGAGAAGAATAATCCGGCAGCGGAGTCACGGCGCTGCCGACATGAAATGGCTTGCCATCCTTCTCGGCATTGACGCTGTCGGCATAGCATCTCACGATATACCTGTCACGACCGGAAGTGTAGAAAGCAGTTTTTATTTCCTGCTCTCGACTTATCGGGACAATCATGCTGATGGTTGTACCCGGTACGCTGTCAAGCGGAGCTATCTCAATCTCCCTGGGAATTTTCCCGAATTGATATGTCACCCGATAATTCTGACCGTTCCCGCCGTTAACATTGAACGAAACGTCAGGGAGCCCTTTCGGCAATCTGGGCTGCAACGTCAGAGTGTTTTTGTAGGCATTGACCTGTATGCCGAGATAATCGCTGTAGAAAGCATCGACAAACTCGGCCAGGCTCCATGCCTGGGAAAAAGCACCGGAGGAGTTCGGGATCAATTCGCCTTTGTGCGGAAAGGCGTCAAAGAGCTCAGGGAGAGTCCCGGCAGTCTTCCCGCTCAATAATTCATTGACGAGAAACTCAGTATTCTCGAATGCAAAGTCAGGCTCATCCAGCTCTGTCAGCTCCGACACGAGCGGCCCTGTAAGCCACACCCACACCGTACCGTTATGATAAGCGGCGTCGGGCGGATAATATGGCTCGTCGTCGTGGTACGGATGGAAGTTCGGATCACCCTGGTACAATGACGCGACGCCCCACGGGTAATCGAGTTTTTCGACGACCGTCTGCAAAACGTTCGCCCGGACATCGGGGTTGCTTGTAACCGACAAAGCGAATAGCTGGTTCGGACGAAGTGTGGTGTCCGGCTTGCCGTTCGCGTTCAGGTGGTCGTACAGAAGACCGGTTTGTCTGTCGACAAACATCTTGTTGAAGTTGCGCACGACGATCTTTGAAAGCCCGGCAGCCTCGTTCCTTGTGTCTATATCGCCGGTATAATCCGCAAAAAGTCTTGTCACAAGAATCTGCCTGATCCACCATGATTGAATTTCCACCGCGCGATTTCCGCGGGGAGTATATGGACCGTTCGGTCCAACCCCATCCATCCATGTTTCCTGGTCGCCGTGAGTCAGGAAGTAATTCTTGTCCACATGATATTTCAGAGTACCTTCAAACGCTCTCTTAATCACCGGATAGATTTGGAAGAGAAAGTGTCGATCTCCGGTAGAAACAAAGTACTGATAGGCAGCAAACACAAACCACGGAGTGCCGTCGGCGGTATTGTAGATTTTCTTCGCCGGAGTAATAAGATTGGGAATGCGTCCGTAGTTCCTGCTCAACTTGTCGGTGTCCTGACTCGCAGCGAAATCCAACAAGATCTGCCGTGCAGTATTGAAGTGACCCGTCCACAAAGCCGCTCCCGCAAGAGAGATAAACGTATCCCGCCCCCAATAATCGTTGAACCACGGAAGTCCTGCCCAGATACCTTTCATCCCCTGATCCGTCACGAGCGCATTCAGCGAAAGCTTCGCCCACGCGAGAGCTTTGTCGAATTTCTCGCTCCTCGTCGACACGAACGAAGAATCGAGGAGCGCCTGCATCCTGTTTCTTCGCGCGACTTCCATGTCCCGGTAAATTCGAAGCACTCCGAAGGCATCCCGGCTCGCATCCAATCTTGTCTTTCCGCAAGTGACGACAAAAGTAGCTTCTGTCCCTCTCACGCTGAAGACCACGGGAGAAACGAATCCGCCGATTTCCTCCTGTTCAATCTTATGCGTCGTTGAGTACGCCCCAACACCGACCCACTTCCCGAAGTTATAGTATGGAACGGATATGTTCTCTATAACGAATGCCGTTCCCTCCCCTGTCAGATTGAAATCCGCAGCAGAAGCCGAGTTGAACAGGACTCTGAAACCGATGTCGGAGACATCCGGAGCCTTGATGTTTACTACGAACGCGTTGACTTTGCCGAGAAGTGTGAAGGTCTCCGTCACCCCTGAAGTGTACTGCCTGACCAATCGATCCGGGTAGACGACAACCTTCGAGTCCTCACGATTCAACTCTTTGCCATTGACTGAGACGGAATAGTCTTTAAGAACCGCGTCGTCGTAGACTGTCCAGCCCTGGTACGGGGCGATGTTCAGGCCATGGACTTCACCAAAATAGAACCCGGCTTCTTTGTTTGTGTAGCTGTACCACTTTGTGCCGGGGCCAGCTGTAATTCCAAGACTGTCGATGGTGAGATAACGGCTGTCTTTTTCCACAGTAGCTTGACGGCCATGGCCATCGCGCACACCCGCAAAAAGCATAAGTGCAATTAACAGAAACATCAGTCGGACCTCCGGAGGTTAGGGGCGAATACCAATATTTTGAAGGTTATGGCAACGACGACGTGGAAGGTTCAGCTTCTTCCTCGGCATGACATAGACGATTGGAGCTGGTTCGATAGGCTTTGACTCAACGTCAGAGATGGCCATATAGAATGCCATAGCAAAGAAGAGTATCAAGACTTTCATTGGAAAGAATTTAAAGGAGAGTGGACTAAATTGAAAGGAGAACGAAACGAAGAACGAGCCTACCAGCGAGCAGATAGGCGAGAAGGTCAGGATGTCAATTACGTTACTCATGTCTATGTACGTGAGCAGAGTCAGCCGACGGCCAACTTGTGCCATTGATTCAATTCGGCCGAATATTAAATTGTCACATGAACCAACGCTACTTCAAGATTGCCGGCATCATCATACTGATCGTTTTCGCAATCTCTTCCTGCAAGAACGCCCTGAGTCCAACCGCGCCTCAGATCGTCTTTCCTACGACCGGTACGGTACATTATACCCTGGTACAGGAGCTGTTTACCATCGCCTGTGACGGCTACGGATGCCACAATTCGTCGGACAATGCGGGGAACCTGGACCTGTCAGGCTACGGCACCTGGATAACAGATCCAGGCGTAATTATACCGGGGGATACGACTCACAGCGTCATGGTGCAAATCATTGAAGGTAAGCTCTCCCATGCCCCGGGTCCTTTGATTTCAATCATCCTTACCCCTAATCAGATACAGGGATTGAAAACGTGGATAGAGCAGGGAGCGAAGGCGAACTAATTCCTACTCAAACATTTGGTTCATTTCATCGACCACTTTCATCTTCCCGCGCAACTCGTCAAGCTCTCGGGCCAGCAAATCCGCGTGTTCATGCTCCATCTTAGCAAGTGATCTCAAGAAGTCCCTCACACAAGTGTCGCAGGCTAGATCAGCGGTGTGGAGATACTTCATCTCCGACTCGATCTCGCTCTTGATCGCCTCTTCAAGGATCGAAATCAGAGTCTCACCGTAACCTTCGTGACCATTCTGTTCCGTCATCTCATCTCTGTTCCCCAGGGCTAAACCAAAAAGATGAGCCGCATCGAAACATAGTAGACATCAAAATGATAAATGGTCTATGTATCCTCATGTACCTATCTGGTGTTCTTATTCATAGATTCAATTACCGCCTACTACATGCTCGATTATTGACAAAAGCTCTGCAGCCCTTTTCTGCCAGATCGG
>JAKASW010000030.1 GCA_021818875.1 Bacteroidota bacterium | reverse complement strand
ATCTTTTTCCCGTTGAAGGACTTTCAATCCGGCATGAGACCTTCCAAGATCACCCGTCACGCAGATTACGTCCCCGGGTTCTGCGCCAGATCTCAAGACGCGCCTGTCTGGCTCCACTTCCCCAATGACCGTTACGTTTATTACCAGTCCAATTGGAGAAGCCGACGTGTCCCCGCCAGCTATTACACATCCGTACTTTCCGAACTCGTCGGTCATGGAAGTGAACAGATCTTCCGTCATCTCAGTGCTGAGATTGGAATGGACTCCCATGGAAAGGAAAGCAGCGGTCGGCAAAGCAGACATGGCAGCTATGTCACTGAGGTTGGCAGCAGCACACTTTCTTCCCAAGTGATTCATTGAAGTATAAGATAGATCGAAATGAATTCCCTGGATCAAAATATCCGTGGTGACGACAGTCAGGTTTCCTGGTGTCGTACTAATCAAAGCGGCATCGTCCCCGATCGAATTTGTAACTCTTGCGCTCGAATATCTCGACGCAACTTCACGGAATCTGTCGATCAGGCCGAATTCACCTACCTCCGATATCGGGGTGAACTTCACGTCGTGCATACTCATGTTGGTGGTTGTTCCTTGAAGCTGAAATTAGCCAACCAGTAGTTGAAATCAAACTCGAAGGCTATTCAGGGTTCCGCATATCTCTGAGGCGACATTGAAGATTGGAGCCGGAGGAATTATATTTTTGGCCATTACGAGAATGGTTGAGCCGACAAATCGTATTTTCTTTGTCCTGAGTTTAACTTGCCCCGTATCAGGCCAAGGCTCGTACTTGCGCGCTTTGTATGGATCACATCTGATGCGGGTAGATGGCGGAATTGGCAGACGCGCTAGCCTTAGGAGCTAGTGGGGAAACCCGTGGGGGTTCGACTCCCCCTCTACCCACGATGGTAAATCAAGAAAGGATCTGAAGTGGATTATAAAATAGTTGATCTCGGCGGCTTGAAGAAACAGCTTGACGTAACTGCGACCGTTGAAGACGAACCGGTGAAAGCAAAGTTTGATTCTGCGTACTCCGAGTTCCAACGGAACGCGGCGATACCGGGGTTCAGAAAGGGTAAGACTCCGATTGAGATTGTAAAGAGGCGATATGGGGAAGAGATAGAGTCGTCGTCACTAGCAGACATCGTGAACGACATTATAAAAGAGATCTTCGACAAAGAACAAACAAAAGTTGCGGGCGTCATCGATTACAACATAGATCCAAGAAAGGTGGGGGAGTCCCTGCATTTTCTTCTGACTTACGAAGTGGTGCCTCCGATCATTCCGGCGGACTACAAAGGAATGAAGCTGGAGCGTGTCATGTATCAGATTACGCCGGAGGTGGTAGATCATGAACTCCTCCACATCCGCGAGGCGAATTCGGAGTTGAAAGAGGCCGTCAGCCTGGAAGATGGCAACGGTCTTGCAACCGTCGACTTGCAGGTGGTCGATGAAAAAGGGACGCCCTTGATAGGTCAGCGCCGGGAGAACTACCGGGTAGACCTGCGGACAAAAGCGCCCGAGCTTCAGGAGATAAGGACCCGCTTGATGAAAAGCAAGGTGGGCGATGAATTTCAGATCGAACTTGAAATATTCGACAAGGACAACAAACCGACGGGAAAGAAACCGTTCAAGGTTGCCGTAAAGAAGCTGGAACAGTTGATTATGCCGGACCTCTCTGACGAGTTTGCAAAAAAGGTGTCCGGTGGGAAGTTTGAGACTTTGGATGTTCTAAAGAAAGACATACAGCGGGATCTGGAACATTACTATGAAGAAAAGGCTGAGGAGGAGCTTCGGGACAAAATCGCAGAAGAACTTCTCGGCAAGAACGCATTCGATGTCCCCGAGAGTATGGTTGAAGATTATCTGAACGACCTGATTGAAGAGGTCAAGAAGAAATCCGGAGATCATAAGGTAGATGAAGACGAGATCAGAGAGCGATACAGACAGGGATCGATAAGGGCAGTGAGATGGAATCTTCTTGCGATGGCCATTATCCAGAAAGAGGAACTCAAAGTTGACGATGCCGTCCTCAGCAAAGCTGCGGAAGGGGAAGCAGCGAAATACACCATCGATCGAGATAAGTTGCTTGACTTCTACAGGAAGTCGGACGACGTAAAGACCAAGCTCCTATTCAACGAATTGTTTAATTTCATAGTGGACAACTCCGAAGTAAAAGTCGTCGAGAGAACTCCAATCCACCAACATGAGGATTAAGAATATGGAAATATATAATCAACTGACTATTCCCTACGTTATCGAACAGACCGGTCGCGGTGAGCGCGCATACGACATCTTTTCCAGATTACTGAAGGAGCGGATAATTTTCATCGGTACGGCAATAGACGAGACGGTCGCAAGTCTGGTCATTGCCCAGCTTCTGTTTCTCGAGAGCGAGGATCCCAATAAGGATATAAACTTGTATATCAACAGTCCCGGCGGAAGCGTGCCGGCCGGATTGGCAGTTTACGACACGATGCAGTACATAAGGCCGGACATCGCGACGACTTGTGTCGGGATGGCGGCGAGCATGGGTGCGGTGCTTCTGGCTGGAGGCTCAAACGGTAAGCGAACATCCCTGCCGAACGCGAGAATCATGATTCATCAGCCGTGGGGCGGTTTCCAGGGCACTGCCGCCGATATAAGCATACAGGCAGAGGAGGTCATCGCTACAAAACGGCGCTTGAACGAGATACTTTCGCGCCATTCCGGCAAACCGATTGAACAAATTGAAAAAGACACGGACAGGGATTATTTTATGTCCGCTGATGAAGCGGTTAAGTATGGCTTGATTGATAACGTCCTCATAAAGCGGGACGGGAAAAAGAAGTAAAACTAACTTGGAGGGAAAGAAGCAAGGCTTATGAGCGACTTGCTACTTGTTATTATTCTCGTTTTTGCAGCCCTCTTTGCGGTTGCAGTTCCTACCGTAATTGGAGATTTGAAAACGAGCAGGCAAAAATCTGTAAAAAAGGGATTCTAAATAAAAAATGGCAAAGCAGCACCAGGACGAGATGCGGTGTTCATTTTGCGGACGTGAGGCAAGTGAAGTCAAGAGTCTTGTCGCCGGACCGGGCGATGTCTATATCTGCGATATTTGTGTGCAGCACTCAGTCGAGATTCTGCGCAACAATATTCCCGCATACAAGGAACGCCCCCAGGAGCAGATCGACAAGACACCTCTGACCCCTGTCGAGATAAAAGCGGCACTCGATGAGTACGTGATAGGTCAGGACCATGCAAAGAAAATTTTGTCTGTTGCTGTCTATAATCATTACAAGCGAATCTCCCTTCCACAGGGGATAGGCGGAGAGGACGATACCGAGGTTGAGAAGAGCAACGTCCTTCTCATCGGACCTACCGGTACCGGAAAAACACTACTTGCACAAACTCTCGCGAGAATTCTGAACGTACCTTTTGCAATCGCAGATGCGACGACGCTGACTGAAGCGGGATATGTCGGCGACGACGTGGAGACTATCCTGGTACATCTGCTGCAGAACACAGACTATGATGTTGCGCGCGCAGAGAGAGGAATTGTCTACGTAGATGAAATCGACAAGATCGCCAGAAAGAGCGATACGCCGTCGATCACTCGCGACGTTTCAGGAGAAGGGGTGCAGCAGGCGCTTCTTAAAATCCTTGAAGGTACCACTGCCGGTGTGCCGCCCCGCGGCGGCAGAAAACATCCGGAACAGCCTCTTATAAACGTCAATACGAAGAACATTCTTTTTATTTGTGGCGGCGCATTCGAGGGTCTTGAGAAAACCATCGCTCGGCGTGTGAGCAAGAATCAAATCGGGTTCGGAGCCGAAATACATGCGGTTCACTATGATGAAGTAAACGAACTCCTCCCCCTTGTGCAGCCGGACGACCTTCTCAAATTCGGGCTCATTCCTGAATTCATCGGGCGCCTCCCGGTCGTTGCTACACTTCATCCGTTAAGCAACGAGGCCATGAAAGATATTCTTACTCTTCCGAAAAATGCGTTGGTCAAACAATATCGGAGACTGTTCAAGCTCGAAGACGTCGATTTGGAATTTGAGGATGATGCGTTGATGGCAATCGTGGAAAAGGCGATCGAGAGAGGGACTGGTGCCCGCGGACTTCGCTCGATACTCGAAGAGAAGATGCTTGACATAATGTATAATCTTCCTTCGATGTCCAAGGTCAGCAGGTGTATAATTACGAAGGACGTGATTAGTTCCGGCGAAAAGCCCGTCTTTCTCAGCAGGTCTAAACAGGCTTCGGCCTGATCTTACCTCCCAATTACGGTCGCGAAGAGTCTCAACTGAAGTTCCGGTTGCAGCTTGCTGGTAGTATAAACATGGATAAAGCCGCTAAGCTCGCCCGCGGTATGTGCCTTCACATACACGACAAGATCTGTAAACTCGCCGGGACTCAGCTTCTTCTTCCCTAGTCTGAAAGACAAACCCTTGGAATCACTTACGACTCTGGTGATTCTAAAAGTCTCATTTGAAGTGTTGCTGAGGGTTACCGTCGTACTGTCCATCCGATTTATTATCATGGCACCGTTTAACATTACGTAGCTCGGTGTCGGTTGTAGCGCGTATGCAACGTTTCCTGTCAGCCTGACTGTAATCAGCTTGTTGGCGGTGTCTGAATCCATGATGTAAACGTACTTCGTGACTTCACCAATATATCCTGTCGGATCAAACTGGACCCGTATCTGAGTTCTGTGGCCGGGGGCGACGGTTGAATCGGAGAACATTGCGGCAGTACATCCACAGCTTGTATGAACACCATTTATCTTTATCTCGGACTTTCCGACGTTCTCAACGGAAATAACCTCATGGACTTTCGCGCCGGTCTGATAGATATTTCCGAATCTGATGTCGTTCCCGCCGATGACTTTCAACTGCGCCTCGGCCTTCGTACCGCAGGCTATCGAGAAAAGGAGACTCAACGAAAAGGTGACTACTAATTTTCTCATTTTTTTTCTTCTCTGAAAAGTTTAAGCAATTCCGTGTCAAGGGAGCCGCCCGCAGCCGGTTTCTCATCGACGAGATCCGTGGCCGGGTCGGTCCCTTGCCCGCGTCCACGAAGCATGGAAAGGAAATCTTTGCTGCCAACCGCGACAGCCCCGCACTCTCTGGCGTACGTCGAGATTGAGTTGTCGTCACTTACGATGCGAAGAGATCGCCTCCTTGTGCTCCGGGCGATTTCGCCTTTTATTACGTCGTCTGCAGTCTCGCCTGTCGACGTGAACTTGACACGAACATTTGACCCGACTCGTTCTTCGGAGGAAGCGAACTTACCGTCGAAGACGATCGTGACCCGCTCTCCCTTAGGCATATCGGAGTGCATGATCGTATTGATAAGATCCTCTCTTCCGAGTTCATTGCTCGCCTTGAATAGCTTCGCCAGCATTCTGTCCGAGAGTATGACGTTGTAACCATCGACAATCCAATGCATGAAAAAATATAATCTGAACATACGATTCAATCCAACTCTGATGCTTTTATCGTGCAGAATAAGGAAATTCTACACATGCTCGGTGATTCATAAATAGCACAATGACCACGCCAAGAGGCAGTCGAAAGGCCAATTCACGCTCGCAAGTTGCCCTTGTTCGCAACCTGCAACTAACATTCTCGTTTTGCGACGAAAGAGTTCCACCCTGCTGTGAATCTGACGTAAAATCGCGGCATTTCTTCGGCACGCTTTTGGCAACGTATACTACAGAGTTTAGAAGTTCAGAGTTCATTCGAAAAAATTGAGATTCACATAAGGGTGGTCGGTTTGCGACGATCAAGTTTAATAAAGAGTTTGCATACCCGCAAACAGCCCCCTGACATGGGAAGAAGGTCTTGCCGCTTAGTTATCCCACGCTGCCACAAATCGCGAAGCACGACTCGCATGCCCTAATGCAGCCTCCTAATTTAGCGGTCAAACCCCAAGTAAAGATTCTTCTTCCCGCTGCGGAAAACAGGCACTCCTGCCCGGGAGTGCCTCGTTTTTTTAAATAAGCCTAATTGAGGTAGGGCTACACGGGATGATTGAGCGATCTAATCACAATTCAATTACGGGTTAATCCTGACAGTGGAAGACACGAAGCGTGCTGTACACGCAAGAGAGCAGCGCGACCTGCTATTCGGCAGCCTGATTGGTGCGACAGTCTTTGCAATCATTGCAACGTCGGCTATACACTTCGTGAAAAGTGAGCCGGTTGGCTTTGAAAGATTGTTGATCGGAGCTGTCTCAGGTGGATTAGGAGGGGTCATAGGACTCTTCATAATCAGTGAGATCGTGGGACAGAAATGGTTCGTTGCAATCCTTTTGTCCCTTGCCGTCGGAGTTGTAGACGGCTTCTTGGTTGGAGCTGCGCTCGCCCTTTTCCCGTCTATGTTTTGAATTTGTTCTAAGTGATGCCGAAGAACCTTTTTAATTAATTTCTGCCGTACCTCATTTTCCGCTTGACAAATATTCCTCACCTTTTTAACTTCCACTGGCCCTTTAAGAAAGGGCGGCCATAACTTACTCAGGTCAATAACGCCTCGTAGAAGATAAACACTATCGGGCAAATCTAAATCTGTCAAGAAGGGAAGCGGTGATGCCTAAATTATACTTCTATTCAAAAACCGATCTCGCTTTCAAGTCGATTGGGAGAGGCAGACTGTCGGCGATAGTGATTTCGTTGGTAATGATTTCGTCTCTATTGACAATGATTTTGGGTTATTTTGGGATTGATTTGTTCGGGATGGAAAGTCTGCGGGCGAACAGCATAGCTAGAGAGAATTCGATCATGAAGGCCCAGTTGGCTTCATTAAACAGCAAGCTGGATGGGTTCAAGGAAGTTATGGAAAAACTGAGTAGCAGTGACAGCCAGCTGAGGGTTTCCGTAAACCTTCCCAAGATTCCTCCCGATACCAGGAGGGTTGCTGTCGGTGGTGTCGAGGAGAACAGAGACTTTGGTGTTTCGGGTAATGCAAATCAACTAATCTCCAAAGCAACGAACACTCTTGAAGTCCTCTACAGGGAAGCAAAGCTGCAACAGTCGAGCTACAAGAGGATTATGGATCAATACAAAACTAATCAACGACTCTTTGCTCACATTCCCGCCATAGACCCCATAGCGAACGGCGAGATAACCGATGGCTTTGGCATGAGAATGCATCCGATCCTTCACGTTATGTTGATGCATGAAGGCATAGACATAGCCGCAGATCAGGGAACGGATGTTCATGCTACTGGAAGCGGAGTGGTTACTTACGTCGGAAAAAGAGGGGGATACGGAAACGTGGTCGAGATCGACAATGGCTTCGGTTACTCGACGTTGTTTGGACATCTTGAGAAAGCTCTGGTTGTTGAGGGACAGAAAGTGAAACGTGGACAAGTAATAGCTTTGACCGGCGATACGGGCTTGTCGACCGGCCCGCATCTGCATTACGAAGTAATCAAGGATGGAGTACATGTGAATCCGACCGAATATTTCTTTAATGGTCGCGGGTATGGCACGTCAGGATTCTATGCCGAACTTGCCCAGAAGTAGATTTGTTTTAAGAATGAAATACGTTAGGCGTAAAGCGCCGTGGTAAGAAAGGAGGTTATCGATATGATATGGACGCCGGAGCTCGCTACATATCTCGAGGATGCTCCCTGGCCTGCTACGAAGGATGAGCTAATAGACTATGCAGTAAGAACAGGAGCACCCACAGAGGTCCTCGAAAATCTTCGCGAACTGGAAGATGCCGATGAACCTTATGAAAGCATTGAAGAAATTTGGCCGGATTATCCCAGCGACGACGACTTTTTCTACGAAGACGAAAGCGAGTATTAAACTTCCCACCTTTGTTTGTGGAGCCCAGTCCTATTCTCGAATTCGACTGGGCTTTTTCGTATCTTCATCTATACCCGATGAAGCTATTGTCTTTGATTGCAGCCATCCTCTGTGTGGTCTCCATCGCAAACGGTCAGGAAGTCTTCACGGTTCACAAAGTCGAGACTATCGGCAACAAGTTCTTATCTGACGGGGATCTCCGTTCCATTTTGTTGACAAAGGCGTCCCCACCGGGGATCTTTCAGTTCACCTATAGGCTTCTTCATATCGGCGGTCCGCCGGTGACCTTTGATCCCCTCGTCCTCAGAGCGGACTCAATTCGCCTCGTTCAGTTTTATAGAGACCAGGGCTTTTTCTATGCAACCATCAATGATTCTGTAGCTCATAACATAGGACATCGGAGCGTAGACGTTTTCTTTCTCATTCACGAGGGACAGCCAGCATATGTGGATTCATTGAATCTTCATGGAGCCCCGGGTACATCGGAGAAACTTTGGAAGCCTGCTGGAGAGAAGCCCGCTCTCAGCGAGGGTGACAGATACTCGGCCGCTAAACTCGACCAGGAGATAGTACAGGTGATCGGGCTATTGCAGAACAACGGTTATGCTTATGCCAGACGGGGTAGTGCACCTGTTGTACATATATCTCCTCCTGACCGTGACAGCGTTCAGGTTGCAGTGGATCTGTATTTCCATTCAGGTAAGAGATATGATTGGGGCCCCATCACGGTCAGGCGTGCGGACAGCTCGCTGATCCATGTGAACAATCAGATTATTCTCCGCGAGATGCTCTTTAGGACCGGAGACGAGTACAGTGATCAAAAAAAGACGGAGAGCGAACAGAGGCTTTACGCTTTGAACATGTTTGACTTTGCCAAGATTAGAATCCCTGATGCACCGCCTTCCGGCGACTCACTTGCCGGCATAATATCTCTGAGATCTAGAGCGGTACATGAGATTACCCCTGAGCTGCTTGTTAACAACGAAAACAACACCTTCAATTTCGGGGGCGGTCTCGGATATATTCAGCGCAATTTTCTTGGGGATGCACGCTTGCTCTCTATCAACACGAGTCTTCTTCTCGAATCACTTCGGTTCTTCACTTTCAGCCAACAGGTGCTCAGAGACACCACGACTGCCGGACGAATAGATGCGACAGCGCAGTTGACACAGCCGTACCTTTTTTCAAACAGGACAAGTCTGACATGGGGCGTGTCCTTCCTGGTCGACAAGGAGCTGCCGTATCTTCAGTTGGTTGCAACGAACAAGATCCGTGTCAGCGATCAGTTTGCCCAATATACTACCGGTTATATAGAGTGGGACGTCGAACGTGCGAAGGTCGATTCACTGCAGGCAATTGAGATTCCACCAGGGTTGGAAACACCGCAGTTTAACTCTATACTGTCGTTCACTATCCAGCGTGACAAAACAAACAATCCGTTCTACCCGACAAAAGGTTTTTTCAATCTACTCACGGTCGATGAAGGCGGAGTCCTCCCGAGTCTGATAAATTCAACATTCAAACATGCTGGCTTTCCCTTTGCACAGTTTTGGGAATTGACTCTACTAGGAAGGTGGTATTTTTCTCTTGACAAAGGCGGGTCGAATGTTTTTGCCATGAAGACAAAGGTAGGCTACGCCCAGGAGTATGGAACCTTTCAGCAGGATTCAACAGGACCAATTCCGCTGAACTACAGGTACTATGCAGGAGGTTCCGGAAGTATTCGCGGATGGCGCACGAGACAGCTCGGCGATGTGATCGCTCCAGAATATGGCGGCAACATGCTCGTCGAATCGAACTTTGAGGATAGGTATTACATACTGGGTCCGCTCGGAGGGGTTGTATTCATCGACGCCGGCAATTTGTGGAATTCCTACAAACAAATCAGTCTCAGCACGATTGCCGTGGCGACGGGTGTCGGACTGCGGTACGACACGATGTTCGGTCCGCTTCGTATCGATTTTGGGTTCAGGTTGTATGATCCGAACCCGTCTCCGGGAGCAAACCATTTCATGTTTCAAAATACTGCCAGGACGATTTTCAGGCAGATGGTGGTACACTTTGGAATCGGACAGGCCTTCTGATGAGCTGGCAGAGTGTAATCGGGCAGCAACGGGTAAAGGACCTTCTTGCAAGGATGGTCGGCTCAGGAAGAGTACCGAGCGCGCTGCTGTTCGAAGGACCGGAAGGAGTAGGAAAAGATGCAGCTGCTATCGAGCTGGCAAAGGTTCTAAACTGCGAGCGAGGTGGTACAGAGGCTTGCGGCGAATGCTCGTCCTGCATTCAGGCTGCTGCTCTACAGCATCCCAACATACAACTGGTTTTTCCCCTGCCGCGCGGTGAGAACGAAACAAAGGATGATGGAGCTTTGGCGAAGCTTGACGAGAAAACCGTCCGGAAGGTAAGGGAAGAGATCCATTTGAAATCGCTGGATCCTTATCACAAGATTTCAATTCCTAAAGCTCAGGTAATAAAGATCAGCAGCATACGTGAGGTAATCCGCGAGGACTCACTCTCATTGTACCAGCATGGTCGTCGAGTAATAATAATCATGCGTGCTGAGGAAGCCGGCATTGAATCCGCGAATGCTATCCTGAAAGTATTAGAAGAACCGACGCCGGGTACGGTTTTTATTCTCACGACAAGCCGCCGAAGTTCTCTCCTCTCGACCATCATATCGCGATGTCAGCCACTCCGTTTTGATCTGTTAACCGAATCGGAAGTCACTGAGGCATTGGTGACTCGATACAATCTTGACCCTTCGGATGCCGCGCTTAAAGCAAGGTTGTCCGGAGGTTCGTACATCAAAGCGGTCGACTTGATAGAAACGGATACGCTTGAAGTCCGAGATCAAGCACTGGATGTCCTGAGAGAAATCGCCGTCGGCAATTACTCACAAATGGCTGGTCGTGCCAGTCGGATGCTCGAATCCAGAGATCCACAGAAGGTGGAAACCCTGCTCAGAATGCTTCAAATCTGGCTGAGGGATGTGGCCATCGTACACAATGGGGCCCGCGATTCAGTAATAAACCGGGACAAGATCGATGTCTTGGAAAAAATGGAAAAGAGTTTCAATGCCGCCAGTACGGTCGCGGCATCAGCCAGCGTAGACACGGCGTTATCACAACTCGATGCCAATGTGAACTTAGGTCTCCTTTTTGTAAATTTGTTGTTGACCCTGAGCGGGTTGCTGAACAAGAAAAGTGAGGCTCAGCATGTCTGAGGACTTCAGCGAATTTACCGACTGGACCGGTTCTGTCGATGGACTGGAAGGTCTTGAAGATAGAGATTTTGAACTTTCTGTGGAAGAGGTCGAAGAGCGAACATCGACCGAATTCTTGGGTCCGTGTGGAAGTTGCACGGACTGTTCCATCGGCTCGCAGCCAATCGGCGGGGATCTTGAGAACATCGAATCAGATCAGGATTTGGTAGAAATCGCTTTCAAATCAGGCCGGACCGGCTTCTACATCAACGAAACAGGCGGGACACTTCACGCCGGAGAGCGAGTTATACTCGGAGCTGAGAGAGGGACGGATCTTGGAATTGTCTCCACTGTCGGAGAGGAAGTAAAAAGTAAGCGGCGTTCGCGCGGACTTGCGGGCCAGCCGATGAGGAAGGTCGCGCGAGTCGCAAACGAAGATGAGCTGAAAAAGCTCGATGACAATCGAAAAATCGAAGCCGAAGCGATGCTCGTCTTCAGAGAGAAAAGTCTCAGACATAATCTCGAAATGAAACTTGTCGAAGTGGAATATCAGTTCGACAGGTCTCGCATCACTTTCTACTTTACAGCTGAATCGCGTGTCGACTTCCGATCCTTAGTGCGGGATCTTGCAAGTGTCTACAAAACAAGAATCGAGCTCAGGCAGATCGGTGCCCGCGACGAGGCGAAAAAAATCGGCGCGATCGGGGTGTGTGGTATGAAAGTCTGCTGTTCTGCCTGGATGTCCCAGTTGAAACGTGTCACACTCGATCATGCGAGGTCTCAGAACCTTTCCCTTAACCCCACGCGACTTGCCGGTGCCTGCGGGCGGTTGAAGTGCTGCATCTTGTTCGAGGCGCAACACTATATCGATGAGGTTGAAGGCTTACCACCCGTGAACTCGAAGGTTGTCACACAAAAGGGCGAAGGGTATATTGAAAAGATCGACGTAATGAGAGACCTGGTCTACCTCCGATACCCCGCGACTGGCGTCCTCGACACATTAACCATGAAAGAAATGAGATCGATCTCTACGCAAAATCATTGATGATGAAGAATTTGACCAAAGAGCCTTCCGGGAAATCCCGGTTTTCCAGAACACTCGTAACCGCCGCTTTGCCTTATGCGAATGGGCCGATCCACCTCGGCCATCTCGCAGGTGCGTACCTCCCGGCCGATATATACGTCAGGTATCTCCGACTCAAAGGTGAAGACGTGATTTTCATCTGCGGGTCCGACGAGCACGGTGTTGCTGTCACCATCACTGCCGAAAAGGAGGGATTGACTCCGCAGCAGATCGTGGACAGGTACCACGTGATGAACAAAGAAAGCTTCGAGAAGTTCGGGATGTCGTTCGACAATTATTCCCGGACGACCCTCCCGGTTCACCATCAAACAGGTCAGGAGTTCTTTCTAGAACTCTACAAGCAAAATGTGCTCATCGAAAAAAGCGAGAAGCAGCTTTATTGTGAAAAAGACCGGATGTTTCTTGCAGACAGGTATGTAGAAGGGATCTGTCCTGTGTGCGGCAATACGGAAGCTCGGGGCGACCAGTGCGAAAGATGCGGGACCTGGCTCGAACAAACGCAGCTCATCGATCCGAAGTGCAAACTGTGCGGTACAACGCCTGTGGTTAAAGAGACTAAGCATTGGTACTTCCCGCTCGGCAAGTTTCAAATAGAACTTGAGCAGTATGTCGATTCAAAGAAGTGGAAAGAGAATGTCAGAGCCTACATTGACAGCTGGCTGAAGGAAGGACTTGAGGACCGTGCAATCACGAGGGACCTTCACTGGGGGATACCTGTACCACTTCAGGGATACGAGAACAAAGTAATCTACGTCTGGTTCGAGGCGGTGCTTGGCTACATCTCGTCGACGAAAGAGCTCTCACAGAAGAGAGGCGACCAGAACCTCTGGAAGAAATACTGGCAGGACGAAGGAACACGATATATTGCGTTCATCGGGAAGGACAACATAGTATTCCACACTCTCATCTTTCCAGCAATACTGATGAGTTGGAACAAGGGAGGAAAATCGCGCTACATCCTTCCCGATGCCGTCCCTGCAAACGAGTTCCTGAATTTCGAGGGCCGGAAATTCTCCAAGAGTCGTGGCTGGGGAATAGATCTGAAAGATTTCATCGACGTCTTTCCTCCGGATACACTTCGATATGCACTCGCACTCAACCTCCCGGAGTCGCGGGATTCCGATTTTTACTGGAAGGATTTTCAGGCGAGAGTGAACAACGAGCTCGCCGACACGCTTGGGAATTTTGTGAACCGCACTCTTCAATTTGTGCAGAGATACTATGACGGTAAAGTCCCAATGGCCGGAACGCCAGGAGATCTGGATCGCTGGGCACTCGACCAAATGAAGGATGCTCCTGCAAAAGTCGGGGCGTTATTTGACGAGTTTAGGTTCCGCGATGGAGTGGTGGAAGCGATGTCCCTCGCCAGGGCTGCAAATAAATACTTCAACGACTCAGAGCCCTGGAAAACCCGCAAAGAAAATCCGGGGTTGTGCTCCACGTCGATCAACATTTGTGTCCAGTTGACTCGCTCCCTTGCCATCCTCCTGTCCCCCGTTATTCCGAATGCGGCGGAGGAAATTTGGAAGATGCTGAAGTTAGATGGAACGGCCGCCGGTGCGGGATGGAACACCGCTGAGTCCTTCGGATTAGAAGCCGGACGGGAGATCGGTGAGCTCAAGATTCTTTTCAACAAGATAGAGGATTCGACAATCGAAGAGCAAATCAAGAACACTGCAAGCGGTGAGGAACCGGCAGCAAAGACCGACGTTCCCTCCGTTGTACCCATAAAGCCAATCATTTCGATAGATGATTTTCGCAAGATAGACCTTCGCGTCGCCAAAGTGGTGAGCTGCGAGAAAGTTCCAAAATCGGAGAAGCTGCTTCGAATAGAGGTGCAAATCGGCGGAGAGATTCGGCAGGTCGTCGCCGGAATCTCCAAACATTACAAGCCGGAGGAACTTGTCGGTGCGAATGTCATCGTGGTGGCAAACCTCGCTCCTGCCAAGTTAATGGGACTCGAATCGAACGGCATGCTGCTCGCGGCATCGTCGGAAGATGGAACACTCTCGCTTCTTACAACACGTTCCGATATCGGCAGCGGAAGCTTCGTAAGATAACTTCCAACAACCCGACGAGGGATAGCCGGAACCAAAAAGACATACCGCAGAGGCGCCGAGGCGCGAAAGTATTCTACTTGTTTTACCCCACCTGCGTCTTCGCACCATCGCGGTGAAAAGGATTCTTGATTTTTGTTGCGTAAAGTTCACTCTAGCAGACGCAAAGGGTAATGTCTAACTCGAAGTCTCGTCCTAGGATCGTCGTTACAAGGCAAATCCCGGAAACCGGTATTGCGCTTCTCAAAAAGTGTTTTAAGGTAGATCTCAACACGCTTGACAGAGATCTCACTCATAGAGAGTTGCTGAAGAAACTCGATGGTGCCTTTGGTGTGGTAGCCATGATGGCCAACAGGTTTGACCGGCAAACCATATCAGATCTCAAAACGATCCGGGTTATTTCCAACTTTGCGGTCGGTTTCAACAACATCGATGTGGCCGCAGCTACCGGGAAGGGAATCGTAATCACAAACACTCCCGGGGTGCTCACGGATGCAACTGCTGACATAGCATTCGGCCTTCTCCTTGCGACAGCACGGAGGATCGCCGAAGGAGACAGACGCATTCGCGCGAGAAATTTCAAGGGCTGGACTCCAACATTCATGTTAGGTCAAGACGTGTCCGGCAAAACCATCGGCATAATTGGCGCGGGGAGGATAGGAACCGCGGTCGCCCGTCGCGCAAAGGGCTTCGCAATGAAGATTTTATATTATTCGCGCAAGCGGAACCCGGAGATGAATTCGTTAGGCGGGACATTCGTTGACTTGAGCACACTTCTCGTTGAGTCAGACTTCGTGAGCCTGAATGTGTCGTTAGATTCCGGCACTCACGGTTTGATCGGAAGAAAGGAGTTGGCTTTGATGAAATCGACTGCAATTCTTATCAATACCGCGCGTGGAGAAGTTGTCGATGAGACTGCATTGGTTTCTGCGCTCAGGAAAAAGAAGATTGGCGGGGCGGGTCTTGATGTGTTTGTGAATGAACCAAAAATCAATCAGGAGTTTTTGAAACTGGATAACGTGGTACTGGCACCTCATCTTGGAAGTGCAACTTTCGAGACGCGTGCAAGGATGGCTGAGATGGCAGCGATGAACGCAATTGCGGTACTGAAAGGGGAGCGGCCACCAGGAATTGTCAATACTGAAGTGCTTGAAACTTAGAAGTTCGCTTTCGCCACCACTACGTTCTTATCTGTCAGGATGTACACCATATCGCCGCGTATCGACACGTCGTTGAATCTCTTCACTGTGGTGCCGAGGATGTCGTTGCCGGAGAACTTAGCAATCAATGTGCCGTCCAATTTGAAGAAGTAAAGCGTGTCCTGGTCGCACACGCCGATCATATCGTTCCCGATTCCGATTCCTGTAGGATCATGGAGCACGCCGACTCCGATCGATCTGACGTAATTGCCGAAGTTGTCGTACACTGCGACTCTTCCTTTGTCGGATACATAAACTCCGTCGTCCGGACCCACCTCAACCTGGCGCGGTTTGGTCAGAGCGCCTTCTCCATCTCCAAATCCGCCGAACGTTCGCTCCACGGTGGAGAAAGTGTTGACCTCGACAATCCTATCATTTTCATCGTCGCAGATGAAAAGATTGCCAAGCCTTGAGACTGCCACTCCAGACGGGAAGCCGAAATTCTTGGAGTCATTGTTGGACTGGTCGCCGGCCAAAGTCGCAACGTTTGCAAGAGTGCGGTCGAAGCGCTCGATCCTGTTGTTGTTGTAATCTGCCACAAAAATCTCCACTCCGTTTGAGGCACAGACATCGTATGGCATGTCAAACTGGAAGTCACCCGATCCCTGTCCACCCACCTCACCGGTTGAATCGCCTGAGGAATTGAATCTCATGACCAGGTCCGTTCCAGTATCCGCCACATAGATGTTCCCGTAAGGATCGACACTGATGCCCCTCGGACTCTTGAAGTGGCCAAAGCTGTATTGATAGACCAACGACGGGAGAGGGGCGAACGAAGTCAGCAAGAAAGAGGAAAGAAGCAGGAATGGAATATCGGAATATCGGCGTGTCGGATTATCGGAACTCATGCGTTAAAATATTTCTAATTCACACGAATCAATCAAGTACTTCGCGGCGAATGACCATCCGGAGAGATTAAATCCCGAATTTTGCGTTAGACATAGTATGCATGCGGATGATCCTTTTCAGCTTCAAGATCTGCAGAAATCCGTCCAACCCAAGCGATTCGCGTCTAATCGTTCTTTTCGAATCATAGTTTGCCCATTCCGAAAACCACATGATGATCGTGCAGTCGCTTTCCGATTTTCTCGACGATCCCGAAGTAAACAGAGTCGTTGCCGAACTTCTCTCTTATGCCATCCACGCTTCGCAGAAGATCGAAGTGCACCGCACTTGTTCTGTCGAAGAGATCGGTCTGGATCTCCTGATCTCCGATGTTGGTGACCCCGACTCCGATGTATCTTACTTTTGTACCATGAAGCCAGAGTTCGCTGAAGAGCTTGAGTGCTGCTTCCGCGATTTCAAACTCGGAATTTACGGGACCGTCGAGCGTGATGCTTTTCTGGTACGTTACGAAGCGGCGTGCTGAATTATCCGATCCCTTCCTGTACCCAAGAAGCGGAGCGCCGTCAGAATACCGCATCTTTACATTGACGGTCGATGCGGCAAGCTTGATCTTACGAAGTTCGCGGCCGATCTTTTCCGACAAGTAGAAGAATGCAGACGAGATGAATTCTATATTATTTGAATCTTCGCCGAATGTGGTGCTTCTTGAAATTGACCTGGGATCTCTTTCGATGTCATCCACTGTGCTTGCACCGATTCCATTTGCGGCATTATGCAAGTAGACGCCGGACACTCCAAAGATCTTCTTTAGTACCACGGTGTCTGTCTCCGCAAGTTTTCCGAGAGTGGGAATGCCCATTGAGATGAGAGCCGCTGAAGTCCTCTTACCGATTCCCGGGAGAGCCGACACCGGAAGCACACGAAGGAATTTCTTTTCCTCTCCCGGGAAGACAACGCAAAGTCCGTTTGGCGGCAACGTCTGTCCGCTATTATCTCGAACGTTAGATTTCTTTGAAAAGTCGGTCGCAACTTTTGCACATGTCTTGTTTGAAGCGATCCCGATCGAGACCGTGATACCGAGCTCTTGCATGACCTTCGACTTGATGGCCGCTGCCATTCTGGCCACGTCATAATTCCAGAAGTGAAGACAACCGTCGGCATCGAGAAAGGCTTCGTCCAGACTTACAGGTTGGACCGACGGAGAGAACTCGTATAATATCCCGACGAACTTCCGGGAGTACTGCACGTAGGCCTTGTAGTTGCCTCTGACGAAAGCCGCCTTCGGAGCAAGTTTGAAAGCTTGCGAAAGTGGCATGGCGGTCTTCACGCCTAACTTCCGAGCCGCGTAGTTCGGACATGCCACGACCCCGCGGTCTCCGGGCAGTCCGCCGACAACGACGGGTTGTCCTTTCAGTGCCGGGCAGAGCGACTCTTCCACCGACGCGAAAAATGCGTCGATGTCGATATGGAATATCGTCGGATAGTTATCGCGATCCATTACTTCTTAGCTGCGACTCACCTAACCGGTGATTGTTCGATTTAAAGTCAACCGACAAAGCTGCGTCGCAGCTTTCTAAGCTCATCTCAGTTTCTTCACGGTAAGCTGCGTGTCGAGCAGTCTCAGGACTGCCACGACCTTTCCGATGATCCTCACAGACTCGGGATCACAATGGATCGGTTCGAAGTCGGGGTTCTCCGGCTGCAGGATTATTTCGTCGCCCGTACGGCGGAATCTTTTTACGGTTGCCTCCTCGTCGTTCAGAAGTGCCGCCACGATGTCTCCAGGTTCGGCTGTCGATTGCTGCCGCACAAGCACAAGGTCGCCATCAAGTATGCCTGCGTCTCTCATGCTTAGACCATCGACCATCAAAAGAAAGTCGTTTTCACCTCTCGCGACGGACGGATCGAGGACGATTCGCTCTTCGACGTTCTCAACTGCAAGCACCGGTTTGCCTGCCGTTATCCTGCCGAGGATGGGAACCTCGATCCCGGTGGTGTTTGATGCCAGCCTGATACCGCGGCTTTTTGCCGCAGATTTTTTCAAGTAACCCTTTCTCTCCAGTGCAGCCAGGTGTCGCTCGACGCCGTGGCTCCACTTCGCTCCAATGTGGTCCCCGATTTCTCTGATTGTCGGCGGGTATCCATATTTCTTGAAGTGACTCTTTATGAACCGAAGCACCCGCTCCTGGCGCTCTGTTAATTCTTCCATAGCTTTCTCCATGTTGGTAGACAAATGTCTACCTAATGTAAAGAGTTGGAACCAGAGTGTCAAGTCGAGCGCAACTGTACAGCACTGAATTGGATCAAACGCACATTGTT
This sequence comes from Bacteroidota bacterium, assembly GCA_021818875.1. Lineage (GTDB taxonomy): Bacteria > Bacteroidota > Ignavibacteria > Kryptoniales > JAKASW01 > JAKASW01. The sequence continues at coordinate 3,309 of JAKASW010000030.1, read as the reverse complement.
TCCGCCAGATAACGCAGTTCATCGCAGATGTTATCGCGCTGGAATCTGCACCGATCTGAGAGATTTGCGGGTGAAGCTGTCCCAAAACAACGAGAGCGGTCATGCTGAACTTGTTTCAGCATCTAATTCCATTTGTTTTGAGACCCCGAAACAAGCCTGACCTGGAGCGTATCAGTCCAGGATTCGGGGTGACGGAACAACACTTTTGGGACAGCCTCATGGTAGAGGAGATCACTATCCCACTTCCGTCAAGCCGCGTTGTTATAGTTGCCTCATTTTGTTAGATTCAAAATGAAGCTGCCACACAACCAGAAATTTCAAATTAGATCCTACATCCGATGGAAAGTTTTCCGGAGTATCTAAAGAAACAACGCGAAGAGAGAAAAATTCAGCTCTCGGATATTGCTGCCCAGACGAAGATCAGCATCAAGCTTCTGGAGGCAATCGAGGCAGGCGATTTCCATCTCCTTCCCGACACGTACATGAGGGCGTTCATCCGTGACTATGCTTCGCATATCGGTTTGGACCCGGATGAGACCATGAACCGATTCACACTTCATCTTTCTGATGTCAATGCAGAAAAAGAAGAGAGGGATGCCCAGCCGAAAGAGATACAATCCGAGGTGACTGCACAGAGGAAGCCGCTCGTTTTCACCAATACTCAGAAGATCGCTGCAGGTGCAGGCGGCATAATTATTCTGGTCGTGCTGTCGTACCTTGCTTTTTCTCCGGGAAAGAAACCGCGTAATGGACTTCCTGACATCGAGAAGGCAGAAATGTTCGATCGACAGAAATTCGACTCTGCATACGACGCTGCCACAAAAGCTCAGTCTGACAGCAGCCGCCTCTATTTGGATGCAACAGACACAGTGTGGATCAATCTTGTTGTCGATGATGGCAAAACCTATGACCTCTTGATGAAGCCGGGTACTAAGCTCGACTTCTGGGCAAAAAGAAAATTCAACTTGACCATCGGAAACGCGGGGGGACTAGTTGCGTCGCTTAACGGGCGAAGGCTTCCAGCATTCGGAAAACCTGGAGTCGTAGTTAGGAACCTTACTATCTATAAAGACGGTACAATTAAGCAGTGAAGAGCACCCGAACCGTCAGGGATAAGGATGTCCGGTCGGAAATAGAAAAACTCCGTCAGGAAATCAGGGAGCACGACCACAGATATTACGTACTCGCAGAGCCGACCATCAGCGATTATGAATATGATCAGATGATGAAGAGGCTTGCGGATCTGGAGTCGCAGCATCCTGACCTGGTTACTCCGGATTCTCCCACTCAGAGAGTCGGTGGAGAACCTACGAAGGAGTTCAGGCGAGTCAGGCATGCACTGCCGATGTTGTCGCTGGAAAAAATAGATGCCTCCGATCATCCGACAAAAGATGAGGAGCCGGACCGGCGTAAGCGGCATGAACTGCAGGATAAGAAGACGCTGCAGAAGTTTCTTGTCTTTGATGATACGATCAGAAGATATCTCGGGAGCGACCATGTCGAGTATGTCCTTGAACCAAAGGTTGACGGAGTTTCGATCGGTGTCCATTACCGCGACGGTAAACTCGCCTTAGCTGTAACGAGAGGCGACGGCCAATTCGGTGATGACATAACCGCAAATATCCGGACGGTGCGTGCTATACCTCTCGAATTGAATCTGAAGAACCCGCCTCCTCTCCTGGAAGTTCGGGGCGAAGCTTACATGTCCACGAAAGATTTCGACGCGCTTAACAAAAAGATGGAGGCGGAAGGCGAGAAGACTTTTCCGAACGCGCGCAATGCAACAGCGGGTGCGTTGAAGCAGCTTGATCCGAAGCTCGTAGCCCAGCGGCCGATCAGCGCGGTGTTCTACGGCGTCGGTGCATACGAAGGGATTAACTTCGAGACTCACGCGGAGATGCTGGTGTCGTTAAAAGATTTCGGTCTCCCGACGCAAAGGAAATGGTGGCTGTGCAAGGACATGAACGAAGTTATCGCGCGGTATAATGATGATGTCGTGTGCCGCTATGATGAGAAGCAGGATCTCCGCCATGAATTGCCGTACGAAATAGATGGTATCGTAGTGAAAGTAAATCGTATGGCTGAATGGGGCCGAATCCCGTCGAAGACCCGCGCCCCGGGTTATGCCATCGTCCACAAACCTGTCCCATGGATCACCCCCGCGGAAACCATTCTCAAAGGAATTACCGTGCAGGTTGGTCGCACCGGCGTGCTTACTCCGGTGGCGGAATTAGAACCGGTCTTCCTGCAGGGGTCCACGATATCTCGTGCTACTCTGCACAACGAAGATGAAGTCCGCCGGAAAGGAATCCATATCGGAGATACCGTTGTCATTCGCAAGGCGGGCATGGTGATCCCGGAAGTGGTGGAAGTCGTTAAATCAAAGTGGGACAAGAACGAAAATCAATTTGATCTCTTCAAACATGTCGGCGGGAAGTGTCCGGTATGCGGAGGTAAAATTGAGAAGGAAAAGATTTCTTCGGGCGATGAAAAAGGCGTCGCATGGCGGTGCCAGAACGTTGCGGGATGTCCGGCCCAGCTCACTCGTCGTGTTGAGTATTTTGCCCATCGGAAGGCGCTGGATATTGAATCGCTTGGTGAGATTGTCGCGGAGAAGCTGGTACAGCACGGACTTGTGAAAGAGCCACTCGACTTGTTTGATATGACCGTGGAACAGCTTGCCAGACTTAACCTTGGAAGCGAAGAAGAGCCTCGGGTTTTCGGTGAAAAAAATGCGACGAAGGTGATAAATGCACTCGAGCGCGCCCGGACCTTGCCGCTCGAGCGATGGATTCATGCGCTTGCAATACCGGACGCAGGTGAGGAAACGGCAAGGCAGCTTGCTCAAGTTCACGGGTCGCTCATTGAACTTGCCGCCTCCCCTTTGCTGCGGGATATCCGTGACAAGGGTGCTTTTGAAGCGGAACGTGCAGAAGTGTCACCTAACTCGAAAAGAAATCCGCCAAAGGACGAGAAAGATCGCGAGACACGACGGAAAAAGGATGAAGAGCTGCGCCGGAAAATTCTTGAAATTGAAAACCGACTAAGAGAGAGTGAAGGGTTTAAAAAGCTTAAAGAGGTTGGACCGGTTGCCGCGGACTCTGTACTCAATTTCTTCTCATCCCCAAACGGTAAGGGAATTCTTAAACGGCTCCACAAGCTTGGTATTCGTCCTCAAGGAAGTCGCGAGAAGGAAGGCAAAAGAAGTTCATTGACCGGCAAGACTTTCGTTCTCACCGGCACACTCTCTTCGCTTTCTCGCTACGAAGCTTCCGAGATTCTGAGAAACGCCGGAGCCAGCGTGACCGG
>JAKASW010000358.1 GCA_021818875.1 Bacteroidota bacterium | reverse complement strand
TACGCCATCGCTCCGGAGCACATGAAATCAAGCTGGGCAAAACTGGTTGAGACGTACCTGCAGGAGCGCAAACAGTTGAAGCTCGTGATCCAGATTCTTGATGCACGGCACGAGCCGATGGAACTGGACAAGATTATGATCGGTTGGCTGGAATTTTATAAGATTCCCTACGTGATAGTGATGACGAAGGCCGACAAGCTGTCTCAGAACAAGATGAACACACACATGGCAAGAGCAAAAGCACAGTTGCCAAATCTGAAATACTGTCAGTGCTTCCTGCCGTTTTCTTCCGTCTCAGGACAGGGAAGGCCGGAACTCATCAAAGTGATAGAGGATTTCACTCAACCGAAAGATTAGAAGGTAAGTCGACCAGCTCGGTTGATTCACTCTGTCGCTTTCCTGTCGGCCTTGTGCTGCTACCCTTTCTACAGAAACTATCTTGGCGATCATCCACGCCACCACTGCAAATCCGAGTACGAACAGCAATAGAAAAACGATCATCGGACTCCACTGGATGTTGACAGGCAGGGACGATACATTCTCAAACCGGGAAATCTCGACGTTCTGGACCCATTGTCGGCTGATAGCGTTGAGGGCGATGACAACAAGCTGTGCGACCCCAGCCGCTATCACCAATCTTCTATTGAGCATCCTTTGCTGGAGAAGCAAGGCAAGCCTAACCGCACCTGGTGAAACCGCCGTCAGTCCAAAGATTGCCACCATCAACGGATTCTGCCAGACCTGGCTTTTGGTATGCTGGTACAGTGTCCCGAAGATGTACCAGCTTCCCATGACTGCAAACCACATCATTCCGAGTGTGAACAAACGGAATGTAAACTTTCCTGACCACGATTTGTATTCTGGAGCCGTGGATGCATTCTTCATGAACGTGGCATCGATAGCAATGTAGACCGATGTCGTCATCACTGCTATTCCAAACATCATCAACCATCGAGGTATGAGTGAAGGATCGGATACGTTTAAGGCAAGGCCAGACGGTGCGCCGCCAACGTTCGTCCGGTTAAAAATGTGTATCCACTCGCGAACATTCACCATCAGGCTGAAATTGTTGGCGAACAGGAACCCGATAACTATGAAGAGGATAGAACTGACCCACGCAGAAGCGATGGCAAATTTCGATTCCCCACTCGGATTCTTTCGTACATCGAGTGAATAGGCATACACCCCGTAATAAGCGATCGCCAGCAAAAATATTACGCTGATCCACGGCCAGCCGATTAGCACTCCGGCCGGATAAAAGAATTGATAGTATCCGACTTGAGTGAAGAGCAGGGGAATGATCCCGAGGTTTATCCCCACGGCAACTATGACGGGCGTGCTGCGAGCCAGTCTACGGGCTAGCAGTTTGGAGTTGTTCCTGCCGAATGCCGCAAAGACTGCAATGAGGAGCATTCCTGCGAACCAGATGTTCATTGGGATCATGTGGAGGGTAAATCCAAGAACTCTGAAAACAGTTATGAACCAGAAGGGGACAGGATTGCCAAGTGCTGACGACGGTCCTATTAAGTCTTGTGGATTCATCTCAGAACTCCTTTCGTGGCATGAGTCATATCGGGAAATGAATATTGCGGCAAATCATGAGCAGAGGCTGCACCGAATTCCATTCCGGGAGGATGAGCCAAAGACAGGGATGCAATGTATCTCGTAAGAAGGTCTGCCTCCTGCTCAGTACCTTGCCACGGCGGCATGAAGAAATGGGCGGCATCCAAATTCAGAATCACCGTGCTGATCATCTGTGGCGTCCAGCCTCGTGTCAATTCGATAACTGAAGAGAAGCCTCGCACCGAGTGACAATCGTTGCAGTGATATTGAAAAATCGCTCTGCCGACTTTTATCTGGTCTGCTTTGGGAAGTTGAAGCAGTTTTTGGCTGTCGATGTTTCCGGACTCATCGAAGACTCCGGGATAATGTGCCTTCATGAAAGCTTTCGTCCATATCCCTCCGTTCAAGTAGCCGTCCTGTTTGAGTCCGGGAATTTCTTTGATAAGGACATTGTTGCCGACCACATAATTGTAGATTATGTACGGCTTCCTCGTTGATTCGCGAAAAACTTCGCCTGTTCCCGTTGCCGCGATACCGATGAGGAAAAAAAGTATTGCGAAGCCGGGAGTGATCCAGGCGGGGTTCCGGTAAGGACCGAAGAACAGCATGGAGAACACGACAATCGAAGCCGCGAAAACGATAATCGTAAGAACCTGAAGTGCACTTGCTGCTTGAAGGGCATCCTTACCGCTCTGAGGAAGATTTGCGTACCACCATATACCGCCAAGGGTAACAAGCGTCGCGCCGGCCATCCCCCACTTCGCTGCTTTTGTGCCTACCAGGAAACGGAGCTCGGTGTCGTGCCTCAATTTGACGGATGCGTGTAGGAAAATATATAATGATGCCATCAAGAGTGAGGCACCCGTTCTTGCTATTATCTGCGGGAAGGTCTGCGGACTAAAGAATGCCGCCCACATTCCTTTTTCCGGCATCCAGCTTCCGATGTCAAGCTGGAATGCCGTGATGCCGGTTATAAGCACCAAACTGATCCACGCGGACACAGCGTAAATCCAGCCGACGGTTTTGTGGACCTTCGGCCCAAGTCGTCCCCAATAATAATAAAAGATGAACGCGGACGTTATTTCGAGAACGAAGAAGACATACTCCATGGCCCATCCGAAAACGAAGATGTGGATAAGCGATTCTGTTGCCAATGGCGATGTCAGGCCGATCGTCCACCAAATGCCGACGCCGGTTATGGTACCAAAGACGACCGTCAAAAGAATGAAAAATAATGAGTGTGACCTGAGGTATTCCAGCAGAGAATTGTTGTTGCATTTGTAGGCGTAAGAAGTTTCACTTGCGAGATAGATCCCACCGCCAACTGCGTACATAGAAACAAAAACGTGGATGGTAGCCACGAGGGCGATTAACATGGGACAGGTAAGATTTGAGACGTACCACCTTGGAAAGTGCATATCAGCCTCCGGTCAAATAAACTCTAAGCCTTCAGATCAGAGCAAAGGCTTTCATTTCCCTATCTAGTGTAGTGTCCCCAACACTTCTTTACATAAGGACGTCGCATTCAAACGGCTCAATGTCATTCCCGAATGTTTTTATCGAGGCTGTCCCAAAAGTGTTGTTCCGTCACCCCGAACCCTGGACTGATACGCTCCAGGTCAGGCTTGTTTCGTGGTCTCAAAACAAATGTAATTAGATGCTGAAACAAGTTCGGCATGACCGCTCTCGTTGTTTTGGGACAGCTTCGCTTGGAGCATGCGGGAATGACAAGCGTGGTGGTCTTTCCTTTGTTTCGGACGCTTTGTTCCACCCTATTTAAGGCAAAGAATTTATGGGACATTACACTATCAGTGAGGGAGAACCCTCGATCACCGAATGATGCCTTGCTCTCTCAACCACCGATATCCCGCAATTGACTTGAAGAACTTCTCGCGCTGAACAGCTTCGGCTCTTGTCTTGAACTCTTCATAGTAGTGAAGCTTGTACGGGCGATGGCTTTTCGTATATCTAACCTTCCCACGGTTATGCTGGATGAGTCGAGAGGAAATATCTTCAGCCGAGCCATAGTAATAAGTACCATCCTTCAGACTCTGAAGAACATAGGTGTAGTACCTCGCGGAGAGGGAGGGATTCTCCCGAAGGGATCCCTCGCGAACCTCTGTGAGGTTCGTGAGGGAGAACCCTCGATCACCGAATGATGCCTTGCTCTCTCAACCACCGATATCCCGCAATTGACTTGAAGAACTTCTCGCGCTGAACAGCTTCGGCTCTTGTCTTGAACTCTTCATAGTAGTGA
>JAKASW010000357.1:2036-3846 GCA_021818875.1 Bacteroidota bacterium | reverse complement strand
CACGTCTTTGATTTGCGGGGATTTCTTTTCGTGGTTTTTGCCTTCAACTTGTGACCCTTTGGATTTTTCCCCGGTCACTTTCACCTCATTGTTCACCGGCGCGAACGGAGATGCGCTGTCAGCCTGGAGAGTGGCGATATAGATTCCTTCCGACTTCGTGTCCGTGAACTCCATATCGAAGTTGCCGATAACCCCGTTGTATTTCCGGTCGGAAACAAAAATCAGATATCTCCCTTCGGTATCGAAAACAGGATCGTAGTCGTTGGTGTAACCGTTAGTTACCTCATGAATCTTTTGATCAGCGACAGAATAGATGTAAATCGAAGTGAAGTTATTCTTATGATGCTTTGCGTAGGCGACGTAGCGGCTGTCCGGAGACCATGAATAGTTGGTGATCTCCCAAATAGAGTCTTTGTCGATCAGCACACGTTTCTTCTGTGCGACGTCCACATACCACAGCCTGAAGCTGTTGTCGGTGTACAAAATCATCTTGCTGTCAGGAGACCAGACAAGATGGTACATGAAGTATGTATTGCCGTGGGTAATCTGGATCGGGTCTGAATTCAGCTTATCCTCGCGCAGGTAGATCTCGTCCTCGCCTGTCCTGTCGGAGACATAAGCAATGTACTTCCCGTCCGGCGACCAGCCAGGATTCTTGTCGTCAACGCCGGAAGTGTTGGTCAGGTTCCGGGTATTGCCCGTTTTCTTCGGCACAGTAAAAATATCGCCGCGTGCCTGAAAGACGGCTCTCTCGCCGTCAGGGCCGATTCCAAAATTCACTATATCGTTGCTGACCTTGACCCATCTCGGCATCGAAGCAGCTTCACCGTTCGGGATATCTACGTCAAGCTTTCTAAGTTTCTCACCGGGCAAGTCAAGCATGTACAGGTAACCGGCGTTTTGAAAGATTATTGCATTCGGTCCGAGCGATGCCCAGTTGCAGTCGTAGTCCTTGAAGAAAGTCACCTGCCGCGACTTTTTTGTCGTCAAATCGTAAGCCCAAATATTCCTCATGTGGCTCGCCCCCTCATCGGAGAGGTAGTATATCGTGTTCTTGTACCACATCGGGTCTGTGTTGGTTCCCTTCCACGATGTAATTTTCTTTTCATCCATGGTGGCCATATCGTGGATATAGATCTTTTGCGCCATTCCGCCGTAGTAATTCTTCCGTGCTCTGAAATTTCTGAAGATCCGGTTGTATGCAAACTCTTTTCCATCAGGCGAGAAGCTGAGCAATCCGCCCTTCGGCACCGGGAATTTCACAGGCATCCCCCCATCGAACGAGATCGTGTATAGCTTGCCGAACCAGGTATTGAAGGTGTGCATACGAGAAAGGAAGAGAATGCTTTTCCCGTCAGGAGTCCAGCTTATGATTTCGTTGTTCGGTCCGAACCTCGCAGGGACATCGGCAATATCCTGGCGAAATGTCAACTGTCTCGGCTGGCCGCCCTCGCTGGGCATGACGTAAACGTTGAAGTTACCATCGTACTGGCCTGTGAAGGCGATCCACTTCCCGTCCGGGCTGAACTTGGGAAACAGCTTCAGTCCTCTACCCGACGTCAGCTTCCTCGCAACGCCCCCCTCAGAAGATACTTCATATATATTTCCGGCATAAACGAAGACAACTTTATTGCCATGAATGTCCGGGAATCTTAGAAGCCTTGCATTATTGATTGCAAATGCGTTGGAAAATAGGAACAGGAAAGTAATCAAAATGTTCTTCACTACCGACCTCCAGGTTATTGACTCATAATGTAGGAACCATGGCTTATATAAGAAAGGATAAGCAATCGATTTAATACACGAGCGG
>JAKASW010000357.1:0-2026 GCA_021818875.1 Bacteroidota bacterium | reverse complement strand
AGGCGAACTCCAGGGCCATGCGAAAAAAAATAGGATGTGAATCGCATAAATACATGACTGAGAGCGGTGGTAAACCTACGGAAGGCGGCCGACAATGGATAAGGAACGGCGGTTCACACGCTGTCTGTGGAAGACAATAGAATGTGAAAACGAATGGCACGGGATAACAGTCACAAACACATGGATAATCTTACGAACCTTGGATTCTGTTTCAAAACCACTGCCATTTGTCATTCCCGGATGTTTCAGGTGGGAACCGTGCTGATTCCTCGAAAAGATTTCTGATGAGAACGCTCGGAAATGACGCTCTGAGACTTTGCGTAACATTTCTTAATATCGTGGCCATCCAAGCCCCGGCTTAACCGGACGGTTACGATCAGTCTTATTAGTACCTGACCACTTTTATTGAGGATACTCCGGCATCGATAGAGATAAACACTTTCTTGCTGGTATTCTGAAAGTTGGGCGTGACGTACCTCCCATCATCGGTTTTGGTAAAGTGCCTGAACGACTTGCTCGAGAGCTGGGCCTTGTCGTCTATCCTGCAGCCAGAGGATGATGGTACATAAACAGTGAGCTTTGACACACCGGTATCGAAGCTCAGGTCCGTGGTGTCCGATTTGTCACCGAGCCGCACCGTGATTTTGGACGCGCCGGCATCGATATTCGCAGAGCGGACTTTGTAAGGGGCCAAATCAAAATCGCCTTTACAGGCTCCCACGTTGAGATTCAGTCTCCAGTCAGGCCCGCTGTTCAATCTCACTTTCACATCGTTCCTTGAGCCACCAAACCACCAGGCGTGCGAATGATTTTCCATCGAGAGACTCAGGTTCTCCGTCGTGCCGTTTTTGTCACTGTTGAAAGTATAGTCGCCCAGATTGGTCTCTGCTTTCGCAGCGAGGACCGAGCCGGTTGTATCCGCGATTGAGAATTTACCCGCTCCCGCATTGAGTGTGAATTCTGCGTGACTTATATCCTTGCTCATCTCGGTCGAGAATTCCTGGACTCTCACGGAGCCATCTCCATCGAACACATCGTGGAACGACCGGGAGCCTTCCGAGATGGCCGAAAGGATCCAGATTACAACAAGTATTGTAGTAAGAACGTAGAGTGCTGCTTTCCATTTCTCGTTATGTACGAGAACGGATATTCCCGCAAAGATCAGGAGAACCGGCCACAACTTGAAGACGAGATCCCAATTGACGTTAATGACGTCGAAGTTAGAGAGGAATAGTGCGACACCGAGCAGGACTATCAGTAGTCCGGCGAGCAAACGACTAGCCTTCATGGCTTTCTCCCTCCTTAGAAGATTTGGCTTTCGATCCGTAGATCAAAGCGGCCCCGATTGCAACGAGTATCAACGGCCAGGTATGAGAAAAACTGAAAATAGGTAGGTAACTGTCGGCAAGGAAAAGAATACCCAGGACAATTAACACGGTCCCGCCCACAGCACCGCCTTGACGTTTATGACGATCATGTTCACGACCGGTATTTGCATCTGTCATTGTAGTTCCTCCTTCGGCACTTGAAGAACCAACCTTGGTTTCTTCCGTCGCCCTTGTCTTTGATTGTTCGCTGCCCGCTGCTGATACAAATGATTCATCTCTCGATTTAGGAACGATAATCCAAAGTAAGATATATGTTAACACCCCGAAGCCGCTCGCCAGAGTCGCGACAACAAAGATTACCCGTACCAAAACCGGATCAATATCGAAATATTCGCCCAGCCCACCTGCAACGCCTCCGATGATTTTGTTCTTTCGCGATCTGTAAAGTCTTCGTTCCATGTTAGACTCCTTTTGAAGAATTGTACGCCAATCCTCACGGGAAGTTACTTCACACGGTCGGCACTATTTCAGCTTTTCGGGCATGAACGGCACGAATATGTGGCGACTATTCTCGTAATGCCGCGGATGTCATACGCGAATTCGCGCCGTCCGAAACCAAGAAAGAGAAATAAGCGGCATTCTCATCCCGAGGCTGGTGAGACCGTGTTGCAGGATTTTCTTGGACAGAACAAAGAGGC